>JAVVOA010000006.1:0-43219 GCA_036656515.1 Oscillospiraceae bacterium
GCTGTCCGCGCGGCGCTGGAGGATTTGGAAAAAGAGTCGGCACAGCCATAAGCTTCGCCCGATCCGGGGCTGCAAAAAAGGTCACTTCCGTGGAAGTGACCTTTTTTTGATTACTCTTTCTGGGTGGCGGTGCCGCAGTCCAGCCCGAAATCCTTCTCCGCGCTGGCGATGTCCCGTTCCAGCATGGCCTCCATCACCGAGATGTCGCTGTTGACATCCAGCACGTCGGCGCGATACAGCTCGTCCAGCTGGTGGGCAAAGCCCGCCTCGATGGTGTCCATAGTCGCCTGAATCCGCTCCTTTGCCTGACGGAGATTTTCGCCCTCGATGCCCGTGGCCTCGAATTCGGCATAGGCATCCAGCAGCTTTTGGGTGGTGGGCAGATAGTAATTCAAAAAGGTGGAAATCCGTCCCTCCTTGGAGGGGTCTGCCTCCACCACCCGAAAAATCTTTGCCGCCAGCTCCCCCAAGCGCTCCACCTTTGCGGACAGCACCGGGTCGGCAATGCGGTCGTTGACCCGGCGGAGGTTGCGGAGGATGCCGGAATAGCCTGTCTCCGCCTCCGCAGGCGCGGGTTTTTCCGGCTGGGTGTCCCGTTTCACCCCGTCGTATGCCGCCGCCGTGCGGAAGAAATAGCCCAGCTCCCGGTTTAGATAGGCGGTTCCGCCGAAAAAGCCCCGGTCGATCATTTTTTCCAAATCCTGTATGACAGTCTTTTCGGAATAGCCCAGTGTCCGGGAGAATCGCTCCAACGGCATGGACGGCAGGTCGCCCAGCACCGCCAGATATTTGGGAAAGCGCCGGGTCTGTCCCACCATGCGCCGTCCGCTGTAGAGCATGGCACCGCCAGCCAGCAGCCACGCCGCGTTGCTGAGCAGATCCCACAGCAGCGCCCGATTCAGCCCCAGCTGAAAGATATCCCCCGCCACATTTGCCCCGGCAAAAATGCCGGACAGCGCCAGCAGAACGCCGCCCACCTGTAGCCACTTGGCGCTGGCAGAGCTGGTTTTCGGCGGACGCGCCATCTTTTTGGCGACTTTTTTGGCGGCATTGGTGCGCTGTACCGACGGCGGGGTCTTGACAAGGGGCACCGCCGGGGCGGGTGGTGTCGTTTTTTTCTCCCCGCCGCCCAGCTTCACCGCCAGCCAAATCAGCGCGATGGGCCAAGCGCCAAAGCCGAACAGCACCAGAATAGCCGCCCACGACAGCCAGTCGTTGTCGTTCTTTTTGGGGGTCTCTCCGCCGTAGTTGTAAGGCTCCATCCCTCAGTCTCCCTTCCTGCGCAAGGGGGTTTTGTTGCCCTCTCCGTCCACCACATAGGTGTTTTGCAATTGCGTCTCCAGATTGCCCACCACCGATTGGATGTATGCCTGCCGCAGGGCGGCGCGCTCCGCCTGCTGGGCGGGAGACAGTCCCTCCGGCGTTTTTGCCTGCCGCGCCAGCTCATTGATGCGGTCAATTTTCTTCTGTTCCATGTCTGATTTCCCCTTATATCAATTTGCCCCAGAGCACGCGGAGGTACGCGGGGTACGCGGGGTACGCGGCTTTTTGAAAAAAGCCTGGCAAAAACTTTGCGGCAGGATTCAAGCAGCGGGTCCCTATAGATAGCGTTTCAGCACGATGCCGGTGCGCCCCTTGCGGGAGAGTCCCCCTACCTCGACCAGCTCGCATTTGCCCAGTCCCCGGGCGGATAGGGTATCCCCCTGCGCCACCAGCTTGTCCGTTTTGTCGCAGTCCCGTCCGTTCACCTGCACCCGTCCGCCGGCAATCAGGGTGGCGGCACGGCTCCGCGCCAGATGAAAGCCGGCGGCGACCACCGCGTCCAGCCGCAGACTCATCACGGTGTCCCGCACCAGCTCGCATTTGATTTCCGGACACCGCAGAGCGTCCGTCTCGATTGCCGTCACCGCCACGGGAGCGCGTCCCGCAGTCTCCCAGCCTTGCAGCAAAAAGTCCGCCACGGTGGAGGCCACCAGCAGATCACAGCCGTCCTCGGTCACCAGAATGTCCCCGATTTTCTCCCGGACGATGCCAAGCCCCATCAGCGCCCCCAGATAGTCCCGGTGGGTCAGCCCAAATTCCGGGCGGCAGACGCACCGCAGGGCGCGGATAGGCAGGGCATCCCCCTCCAAAAAGGTCTCGGCCGTCTGCCAGTCGGGCAAGCAGACCAGCAGCTTTCGCTCCGCCGCCTCATAGCCGCCCCAAAACAGGGCGGTATCCCCGGCGGAGGCCGCCGTCAACAGCTGTGCCGCCGCCGTCTGCTCCGCTGTGGTCAAAAAGCCCGTGCAGGTGGGGATGTTGCGGGTGCGTGCCTGCTCCCATTTATCCAGCACCTTCGCCAGCAGAAGACGGTCGTCCCCCGAGGCAAAGCGCAGTAATTTTTCTTTATCCATGCAAATTTTGCGTGCGGTACAGCGCCGCGTACGCCCCCTCCTGTTTCATCAAATCTGCGTGCCGACCCTCTTCCTCGATCCGCCCGTCCCGCACCACCAGAATGCGATCGGCATCCCGGACGGTGGACAGCCGGTGGGCAATCACCAGCGTGGTGCGCCCCACGGCAAGGGCATCGAAGGTCTTTTGAATCTTCGCCTCGGTGACACTGTCCAGCGCGGAGGTCGCCTCGTCCAAAATCAGCACCGGCGGATTTTTCAGGAAAATCCGGGCGATGGAAATGCGCTGCTTCTGTCCCCCGGAGAGGAGCGCCCCCCGCTCGCCCACATAGGTGTCGAACCCGTCGGGCATGTCGCAGATGTCGTCATAGATCTCGGCGCGTCTCGCCGCCTGACAGACCTCCTCCTCGGTGGCGTCCGGCTTGCCATAGCGAATATTCTCCAACACACTGTCGGCAAACAGGAACACGTCCTGCTGCACCACCCCCACATTTTGATGGAGGGAGGTCTGGGTGACCTGCCGGACATCCTGCCCGTCCAGACGCACCGCCCCCTCTGACACATCGTAAAATCGGGGAATCAGTTGACATAATGTGCTCTTTCCGCCGCCGGAGGGTCCCACCACGGCGATGGTCTCTCCCGGTTGGATGTGGAGGTTGATATCCTCCAGCACCGCCTCCCCCTCCTGATAGGCAAAGCTGACGTGGTCGAAGTCGATGGTGCCGGTGACCTGTCCCAAGGTTTTGGCATCCGGGGCATCCAGCAGCTCCGGCTGGGTGCGCATGAGGTCGGAAAACCGCTGCAAGCCTGCAAAGCCGCTGGAAAACAGCTCGGCAAAGTTGGCCAGCTTGCGAATGGGGGTGATAAACGCCGTGATATACAGGCTGAAGGCAATCAAATCCGCATAGCCCAGCTCGCCCCGCATAATCAGATAGCCGCCCACGGCGATGACCACCACGGAGAGGATGCAGAGGAAAAATTCCATCACCGCCATGAACTTGCCCATCTCCCGATGGAATTGCCGCTTGGAGTGCTTAAAATCCTCGTTGGAGCGGGTGAACTTTTCCAGCTCCGCCCCCTCGTTGGCGAAGGCCTTGGCGGTGCGCATGCCGGACAGGCCGGACTCGATGTCGGCATTGATGGCGGCGGTGCGCTGCTTGACTCGACCGGAGGCGGCGGACATGCTGGCGCGGCGCTTCCAGATCACCAGCAGAAAAATGGGCACGATCAGCGCCACCACCAGCGCCAAGCGCCATTCGATGGTGAACATCAAGCCCAGCGCCCCCACAATGGTCACGGCGGAGATGAACAAATCCTCTGGCCCGTGGTGCGCCAACTCGGTGATGTCGAACAGATCCCCCGTCAGCCGATTCATCAGCTGCCCGGTGCGATTGCGGTCAAAATAGCCGAAGCTCAGCTCCTGCATATGGCGGAACAAATCCTGACGGATGTCTGCCTCCACCCGGATGCCGAAGGTGTGTCCCCAGTAGCAGACCACATAAATCAGACCCGCCCGCAGACAAAACGCCAGAAATACCCCGCCCATCAGCAGAAAGAACACCCGGTAATTCGACCGGGGCAGCAGGTCGTTCATGGCGATGCGGGAGACATAGGGGAAGGCCAGATCAATCAGCGCAATGCAAAACGCACAGCACATATCCAGCAGAAACAGCCGCCTGTGGGGCTTGAAATACGACAGGAATATGCCCATCGTGGATTTTTTCTGAAATTCGCAGGTTTTCATAGGTTCTCCTTCTTCATGGTTGCTCTTGAAACTGCTGTAATAATTATAGCACAGCCGCTTCTCCCTCTGCAAGTGGAAACCACAAGAACAACACGGACAGGCAAGAGAGGGATGCATCTGATCCCGCTCTTGCCTGTCCTGTCCGGTGCGTTTGTCCCATGCAAAAGGCGCCCTCTCTGCTCGACCCGCACCCGGGGTCTCGTCCCTTGCGACCCAGCCCCTAAAGCGTCCGCAGTGCCGCCCTTGCCGCCGACTGCTCGGCCTCTTTTTTGCTGTGCCCCTCGCCGATGCCAACAGGCTCGCCGTTTAGCAGCACCTCGGCCACGAAGGTTTTGTCGTGGTCGGGTCCCTGCTCATCGGCCATCCTGTAGGTCAGCACCTGCTCCGCCTTGCGCTGTACCAGTTCCTGCAAGGTGGTTTTATAGTCCCGGCGTTTCTCCTCTACCACTTCCTCCTCCTCGCAGTCCAGCAGGACCCGATGGATGAGGGAGGATGCCGCCATGATGCCGCCGTCCAAATACACCGCCGCAAACACCGCCTCTGTGGCATCCGCCAGAATAGAGGTGCGGGTACGTCCGCCGCCGGCCTCCTCGCCCCGACCCAATTGCAGATGGTCGCCCAGCTCCAAGGACTGCGCCACCTCGTGCAGACTGTCCTCGCAGACCAGTGCCGCCCGCAGACGGGTCAAATCCCCCTCCGGCAGGTCGGGATGGCGGGCAAAGAGAAACTCCGCCGTCACAAAGCCCAGCACTGAATCCCCCAGAAATTCCAGCCGCTCGTTGCTTTTCATCCCCGCGCCGCGATGCTCGTTGGCAAAGGAGCTGTGTTGCAGGGCCTCGTCTAAAAAGGCGCGGTTTTGAAAGGTATAGCCCAGCTTATCTTCCAGATTTTTCATATTGTCTCACCTCCTCTCAGCGTAAAAGGAAGCCCCGCGAGACGCGGGGCTTTTGTTTATTGATTCAGCTTACCCGCCAGATAGCGGACGGTATCGCCCACAGTTTTGAGGGTAATCAGCTCGTCTTCTTGGATTTCGCCGATGTCGAACTCTTCTTCAAGCGCCATCACCAGCTCGACCAGATCCACAGAATCCGCGCCCAAATCCTCTTCAAATGCGGTCTGCATGGTCACCCCATCGGCATCGGTCGCGAATTGCTCGGCAATCATGGTTTGCAGTGTTTTCAGAATTTCCTCCGGTGTCATTGTACGTTCTCCCTTCTTGGATTCAAAAAAATAGATGTGTTTCAGTTGCTGGATGCATCATACGGCATCCCGTTTGCCCTGTCAATAGAATTTGCGGTTTTTCCCAGATTCTTTTCCGCCTGCATCCGCGCCGCGCTCTCCTGAATGTCGGCGATGAGTCCGCTGGCGGCGCAGTCCCGCGCCTGCCGGATGGCATTGACGATCGCCAGCGCGTTGGAGGCGCCATGCGCCTTGATAACGGGCTTGGAGATGCCCAGCAGCGCCGTACCCCCCACCTCGTTGGGGTCGAGGGTGCGCTTAAAGTCCCGCAGACCGTCCCGCAGCAGCAGGGCGGCGAGCTTGCCGCCCAGATTCGCCAGCAGCATGCGCTTTAAGTCATCGTACAGGAATTTTGCCGTGCCCTCCAACGATTTCAGCATGACGTTGCCGGAGAAGCCGTCCGCCACGATCACGTCCGCCCCGCCTGCCATGGCCTCCGTGGCCTCGATATTGCCGACGAAGTGCAACTCGCCGCCCTCCGCCGCCTTCTGCAGGCGGGCATAGGTCTCCCGGCGCAGGGTGTCGCCCTTCTCCGCCTCTGCCCCAATGTTCAGCAGTCCCACACGGGGGCGCTCAATGCCCATGACCCGCTTTGCATAGAAACTGCCAAGATAGGCGAATTGCAGCAGATATTCCGGGGTACACTCGGCGCTGGCACCGCAGTCGCACAGGACAGCGTGTCCGCCCGCCACGGGAATCTGGGGACACAGCGCCGCCCGTCGGATGCCCCGGATGCGCCCCGCCACCAGCGTCGCGCCGGAGAGCAGTGCCCCGGTGGAGCCGGCGGAGACAAAGGCATCGCCCTTGCCGTCCCGCAGTAAATGCAAACCCACCGTCAACGATGAGTCTTTTTTCTGTTTAAAGGCGGTGGCGGGATCGTCGCTGATCTCCACCACTTGGGTGGCGTTGGCGATCTCCATACCCGCCGGCAGATTCTTTTCGCCGCAGTCCTCTAAAGCGCGGAGCAAGCGCTCCATCTGCCCCACCAGAATGATTTCCACGCCCAGTTCCTTTTGCGCCTGCAATGCGCCCCGGACAAGCTCCAGCGGCGCATGGTCTCCGCCCATGGCATCAACGATAATCTTCATCGCAAACCTCCTTTTTGTTTTGATCGATCCACTCCAGCGACCGGGCGGAGATGGCGGCATTTTTGTTCTGCTTGCCCTTTACCCGATAGCCCAGCGGCGGAAGGATGCCGAAATTGACATTCATGGGCTGGAATGCCCCGACGGTGGCGTTGGAGACATACAGTCCCAGTGCGCCGATCGCCGTCTCTTGGGGAAAGTCCAGCGGTGCCTTGCCCCCCAGCCGCCGGGCGGTCTCGATTCCCACCAGAAAACCGGAGGCGGCACTCTCCACATAGCCCTCCACGCCGGTCATCTGTCCCGCAAAGGAGATGCGGGGCTGGCTGTTCAGCCGATAGTAGCGATCCAGCAGCCGGGGAGAGTCCAGATAGGTGTTGCGGTGCATCACGCCATAGCGCAAAAACGCCGCATCGTGCAGGGCGGGGATCAGGGAGAACACCCGCTTTTGCTCTGGGAATTTCAGATGGGTCTGAAAGCCCACCAGATTGTAGATCGTGCCCTCTCGATTGTCCCGCCGCAGCTGCACCACGGCATAGGGCTCCCGTCCGGTTTTGGGATCGGGCAGACCACGGGGCTTCAGGGGGCCATAGCACAGGGTTTCCTCGCCCCGCCGCGCCATGACCTCCACGGGCATACAGCCCTCGAACACCCGCTTGTCCTCGAAGCCGTGTACCTCTGCCTCTTGGGCACCGATCAGCTCCCGACGAAAGACATCGTATTCCTCCCGGGTCAGGGGGCAGTTGATATAGTCCGGCGTACCCTTGTCATAGCGGGACGCAAAATAGGCGGAGTTCATATCCACACTGTCAAAGCTGACGAGAGGCGCGGCGGCATCGTAAAAATGCAGATCCGCCGACTGCCCCAAAAGGGCTTGCAGGGTCTCTGCCAGCGCGTCGGAGGTCAGGGGGCCGGTGGCGACGATCACCTCGCCCTCCGGCAGCTCCGTCACCTCGCCGGGATGGACGGTGATCCGGGGATGGGTCTTGATTTTTTCCGTCACCAGATGGGAAAAGCCCTCTCGATCCACCGCCAGAGCGCCCCCCGCCTCCACCCGTGTTGCGTCGGCGCAGGCGATGATCAGGGACTCCAAGCGGCGCAGTTCCTCCTTCAGCAGACCCACGGCGTTTTCCAGACCCGCGCCCCGCAGGGAATTGGAGCAGCACAGCTCCGCGAAATCGTCTCCCACATGGGCGGGCGTCCGTTTTTGTGGCTTCATCTCATAGAGCGCCACGTCGATGCCCCGCTGCGCCAGCTGCCATGCCGCCTCGCAGCCTGCCAGTCCCGCTCCGATTACTGATACTGTCATGGTAAAATCCTCTCAAATGAAAATGAATCAGTCCTCTGTCTTTTCAGCCGCCGGTTTTTTGGCGGCGGGTTTCTTGACGGCGGGCTTTTTCGCCGCAGGCTTCTTGGCGGCGGCTTTTTTGGTCGCCGGTTTTTTCGCGGCGGACTGCACCGTGGGCTCGCCCTCCGCCGCCTCTGTGGCTGCTGCCGCTTTTTTGGCGGCGGGCTTCTTCGCCGGCGCTTTTTTCGCCTTCACCGGCGCGGCATCCTCAGCCGGCTGAGACTTCTCTGCCGTCTTTTTGGCGGTGGGCTTCTTCGCCGCAGGCTTTTTGGCGGCCGTCGTTTTCTTGGTAGCAGCAGCTTTTTTGGCGGCGGCGGTGGGCTTCTTCGTGGCTTTCCCTCCGGCCTTTTCCTCGCCCTCGACCGTCTTCTCTGTGCCCTCGGCACCCTCCGCGCCCTCTGCCGGTTTCTTCTTGGGATAGCCCCGCTTGTCCTCCGGCAAAAAGTTGGCGCAGTCGGGATTGACGCAGAAGGGCTTTTTAAAGCCCCGCCCGGATTTCTTGAACAGCGTCTGTCCGCAGACGACGCAGTCGTCCTTCACCGGCACGTCCCAAGTCATAAATTCGCATTTTTTCTCGGTCTTATCCGAATTGTATTCACAGCCGTAATAGGTATAGCCATTGCGGGAGGTCTTTTTCAAAATCCGACCGCCGCATTTGGGACAGCGCCCGGGCATCTCCACCACCAAGGGCTTGGTAAAGGTGCAGTCGGGATAGCCGGGACAGGCGAGAAATCGCCCGAACCGTCCGCTTTTGATGACCATATTCTTGCCGCAGAGGTCACAGATCTCCTCGGACACCTCGTCGGGCACCTTGATGCGGATGCCGTCCAAATCCTTCTCCGCCTGCACCAAATGCGCCTCGAAATCGCCATAGAACTCCCGGAGAAGGCTTTTCCACGGGGTGGTTCCCTCCTCCACGGCATCCAGCTTTTTCTCCATATTCGCCGTGAACTGCATGTCCACGATGTTGGCGAATTTGTCCCGCATCAGCTGGGTCACCACCCGACCCAAGGCGGTGATCCGCAGGGATTTTCCCTCCTTGACCACATATTCCCGGTCGAGAATGGTGGACACCGTGGGGGCATAGGTGGACGGTCTGCCGATGCCCTGCTCCTCCATGGCGCGGATGAGAGTGGCATCGGTGAAGTGTGGGGGTGGCTGGGTAAAGTGCTGCTCTGGCGCAAAGGCTTGCAGCGTCGTCTTTTCCCCCTCCTTCAAATCGGGCAACAGGGAGAGTTTTTCCTCTTTCTCCTCGTCCTTGCCCTCCTCATACACGGCGGTATAGCCGGAAAATTTCAGATTGCTGGAGCTGGCGCGGAAGGTATGTGCCCCCGCCTCAATCTCCACCGCCACGCTGGCATAGATGGCGTTGGACATCTGGCAGGCCACAAAGCGGCTCCAAATCAGACGGTACAGCCGATACTGCTCGCTGGACAGGTCCTTTTTCACCAGCTCCGGTGTCCAATCCACATTGCTGGGTCGGATGGCCTCATGGGCATCCTGGGCGTTTGCCTTCGCCTTATACTGGCGGGGCTCCCCGGGATAATAGGGCTTGCCATAGCGCCCCACGATGAACTGCTTGGCAGCATCCACCGCCTCGTCAGACAGCCGCAGGGAGTCGGTACGCATGTAGGTGATCAGACCCACGGTGCCCTCCCCCGTCACGTCCACGCCCTCATAGAGCTGCTGGGCGATGGCCATGGTGCGCCGGGGTGTCATGGACAGCTTGCGGGATGCCTCCTGCTGCAAGGTGGAGGTGGTAAAGGGGGGCGACGGCGACCGCTGCTTGTCCGTCCGCTTGACGGATTTCACCGCAAAGGGCTCCTGCTCCGTCTCTGCCACCACGGCATCCACTTCCTCGGCGGAATGCAGCTCTGCCTTTTTCCCGTTTTTGCCGTGATAGCGGGCGGAAAACAGACTGTGCTGCAAATCGTCCGCCTCGAGGGTGGCATCCAATGACCAATATTCCTCTGGTGTAAAGGCCTCGATCTCCAGCTCCCGATCGTCCACCAGCCGGGTCGCCACGGACTGTACCCGTCCGGCGGACAGTCCCCGGCGGATTTTCTTCCACAGCAGGGGGGAGAGCTGATAGCCCACGATACGATCCAAAATGCGCCGTGCCTGCTGGGCATCCACCAGATCCTGGTCGATGTCCCGGGGGGCATTGATGCTCTCCTGCACCACTTTTTTGGTAATTTCGTTAAAGGTCACCCGGCGGCTTTTCTCGTCCTTCAAGTTCAGCAGCTCTTTCAAATGCCAAGAAATCGCCTCGCCCTCCCGATCGGGGTCGGTGGCGAGATAGACCATGTCGCTGGCCTTTGCCGATTTGCGCAGGTCAGCGATGATATCCTCCTTGCCTTTGATGGGCTGATAGCTGGGCTCAAAGTCGTTTTCAAAATCCACGCCCAAAACGCTCTTGGGTAAATCCCGCAGATGTCCCATGCACGCCTTGACCTCATAATTTGTCCCTAAATACTTCCCGATGGTCTTCGCCTTTGCCGGGGATTCCACGATCACCAAGTTCTGTTTTGCCATAGTGGCCTCCAAATGTGTTATTGCGAATGCTACTCCGCCAGTGTTACCGTCCGCGAAAATCGCTTTCCGCTCTCCTGTACCACCAAAGCTTCAATCTCCAGCACCGTCAGTGCCGACAGCACCCGCCGGGCGGGGATCTGGGTCAGCTCGATCAAATCGTCCGCTTGGATGGGCGTGTCGCCCATGGCTTGCAGCAGCCGGATTTGGTCGTCTGTCAGGCTGAGATCATTTTGAGAAAGGCTGAGGGTCACCTTTTCCGGCGACGGCTCCTCCTGTTTTTCCTCGTTTTTCACGGCTGCCTTTTGCCGCCCCGCATAGCCCAAATTCTCCGGCGCGGCACGACCGCTCTCCGTCAGCTTGCCGGGATAGCGGTCCACATAGTCCCGGAGAATATCCCACGGCTCGGACACCAGCCCTGCGCCGTCCCGGATGAGCCGGTTGCAGCCCTGACTGTTTTTCGCGTCGATGGGGCCGGGGACGGCAAACACGTCCCGACTCTGTTCCAGCGCCGTCGCCGCTGTGATCAGCGCACCGCTCTGCACCGGTGCCTCGGTCACCAAGGTGGCAAGGCAGAGTCCGGAGATGATGCGATTCCGGGCAGGAAAATGTGCGGGCTTGGGCTCGGTGCCCGGCGGATAGGGGGAGATCAGCACGCCGGTGGCGGCGATATCCTGATAGAGATAGGCGTTTTCCCGGGGATAGACCACGTCGATGCCGCTGCCCAGTACGGCGGCGGTGATCCCGCCGGCACGGAGCGCCGCCCGATGTGCCGCCGCGTCCACGCCCCGGGCAAGGCCGGACACGATCAGCGCCCCGTCCCGCGCCATGCCATAGCTGAGTTTTTCCGCGCAGTCGATGCCATAGGGCGTGGCATCCCGGGTACCCACCACGGCAATCGCCACCTCATCGTCGAACATGGGGAAGCGCCCTCTGGTATACAGCAGGCAGGGCGGGTCATAGATGTTGCGCAGTCGGTTGGGATAGTCGGCATCCTGCATGGTGACCACCCGGAGACCCAGTCCGTCGCAGTCGCCCATGATCTCGTCGGCAAGCTTCAAATCCTTGTTTTCCAGCAGTGCCGCCTGCGCCCGGCGGATTCCCTCGGTCAGCAGGATCTCATCCGTCTCGGCAAAAAAGATATCCTCCGGTGTGCCAAAGCGCTGGAGGAGGGACAGTCTCGTCTGATTGGTCAGTCCGGGTAGATTGCAGAGCCACAGCCAATATTTCAGCATCCCGTTCGCCCCCGTTATTCTCTATTTTTCTCTATTCATCTCTATTTTTCGCCAGCTCCCACAGCAGGACAGCCGCCGCTGCCGCCGCGTTTAACGATTCGCAGTGGTCGCTCATGGGAATTTTGATGGTCTTGTCGCACAGCGCCAGCAGGGTCTCGGACAGTCCCGCCCCCTCGCTGCCGATGGCGATGGCGGCGCGGGCATAGGACACCGTCCCTGCGTCCGCCGTATCCGCCCGCAGTGCCGCACCATAGAGGGTGATGTCACTTTTCCGCAGCAGCGCGCAGAGGCGGATGGCATCACAGCTCCACACGGGACAGCGGAACACCGCCCCCATGCTGGCGCGCACGGTCTTGGGATTGTACAGGTCGGCACAGGCACCGGTCAGAAACAGCCCGTCCGCCCAAAAGGCATCCGCCGTCCGCAAAATCGTCCCCACGTTGCCGGGATCCTGCACCCCGTCCAGCACCACATAGCGGCTGCCCGCCAAACTCGGGGGCAGTGGTCGCTCGGGCAGGGCGCACAGGGTCAGGACACCCTGGGGTGTCTGGGCGGGGGACAGCGCCCGCATCAGCTCTGCCGGTATCTGCACCCGGCGCACCGTCTCCGGCAGCTCCGGCAGGGCGACATCCGCCGTGGAGAGCACCGTCCGAATGTCCCCATGCCAAAGCAGTGCCTCGGTGAGTAGCTTGGGACTGTCGCAGAGAAACTCGCCGCTCTCCCGCCGATAGGACGCAGAGGAGGCCAGCTTGCGGACATGGGTACACAGCGGGTTTGTGCGTCCGGTGATGATTTCCACAGGGCAGACCTCCTCATTTTTCATCCAAACGATGGCGGCATCGCGCCGCAGGTTGCCGCACGGCGGCAAGGGACAGGCTAACGATTGCCTCAGATGGTTTCCACGGGCTTCATGGTGGGGAACAGGATCACGTCCCGGATGGAGTCTGCGCCGGTCAAAAGCATCACACAGCGATCCACGCCGATGCCCAGACCGCCGGTGGGGGGCAGGCCGTATTCCAGCGCCGTGATATAGTCCTCGTCCATCATGCCCGCCTCGTCATCGCCGCCGGCACGCATGGAGGCCTGCTTCAAAAAGCGGGCTTTTTGGTCGATGGGGTCGTTGAGCTCGGAGAAGGCGTTGCCCATCTCGCTGTGGCAGATGAACAGCTCGAACCGCTCGGTCAAGCGGGGATCTGTGGCACTGCGCTTGGCTAAGGGGGACACATCCACGGGATGCATGGTGATGAAGGTGGGCTGGATCAGCTTCTCCTCCACCCTCTGGTCAAAGCACTCATAGAGGGCGTTGCCCCAGGTCTTGTCCTTGCCGCCGGGGATTTCCACGCCCACGGACTTTGCCAGCGCCACGGCATCTTCGTCGTTGTCGATGGTCATAAAGTCCACGCCCAGATGGGTTTTCACCGCCTCTGCCATGGTCATGCGGGGCCAGCCGGGGGTCAGGTCGATGTCCTCTCCCTGCCACGACAGCTGATAGGTGCCCAGCAGCTTCTGGGCGGCGGAGGAGAGCAAATCCTCGAACAAATCCATCATGTCGTTGAAATCGGCATAGGCCTGATACAGCTCCACGGTGGTAAATTCCGGGTTGTGCTTGGGGTCCATGCCCTCGTTGCGGAAAATCCGCCCGATCTCATACACCCGATCCAGACCGCCCACAATCAGCCGCTTTAAGTGCAGCTCGGTGGCGATGCGCATATACATGTCCAAATCCAGCGTGTTGTGGTGGGTGACGAAGGGGCGGGCTGTCGCGCCGCCGGAGATGGTGTTGAGCACCGGTGTCTCCACCTCCATATAGCCCCGACCGTCCAAAAAGTCCCGCAGGTGCTTGTTAAAGCGGCTGCGAATTTCAAAGTTGCGGCGCACATCGGGATTGACCATCAAGTCCACATAGCGCTGGCGATACCGCAGCTCCCGATCGGTGAGTCCGTGGAATTTCTCCGGCAGGGGCAGCAGGGACTTCGCCAACAGGGTGATCTGATGCACCCGGACGCTCATCTCTCCCCGCTGGGTGCGAAAAACCTCGCCATCCACGCCCACAATGTCGCCGATGTCATATTTTTTAAACCGGTCGTACTGCACCTCGTCCATCTCGTCCCGGCGGGCATAGAGCTGGATGCGTCCGTCCCTGTCCTGCAAATCGCAAAAGCTGACCTTGCCCATGCCGCGCTTGCTCATCAGACGGCCGGCAAGCTTCACCGGCTTGCCCTCCAGCGCGTCAAAGTTGGTTTGAATCTGGGTGCTGGTGGTGTCCCACAAAAAGCGGGTCTGGGCAAAGGGATTCTCCCCCGCCTCCTGCAACGCGGTCAGCTTGTCCCGCCGAATTTGCAGGATCTGGGAAAGATCCTGCTCGTTTGTCTTCTGTTCTGCCATGGTCGATCTCCTCTCTCGCTGCTTTAGCGCTCGATTTTCTTAATCAGATAGTTGAGGACGCCCCGGGGTGCCTCCACGCGGACGACATCGCCCTCCACAGAGTTGATCAGCGCCTTGCCAAAGGGGGATTCCTCGGAGATGGAGCCGTTCATGGGGTCGGACTCCTGGGAGCCCACAATTTTATACACCGGCAGCTCCTCGCCGGTCTCCTGATTGATGACCGTGACCCGGCAGCCGATGGTCACCTGATTGCTGGTGGTGACGTTCTCGCTTAAAATGGTGGAGTGGAGCAGGATCTCCTCCAGCTCGGCAATGCGGGAATAGAGCTTGCCCTGTTCGTTTTTCGCCTCGTCATACTCGCTGTTTTCAGAGAGGTCGCCAAAACCGCGTGCCTCCTTGATTTGCTCCGCCACCTCTTTTTCCCGGACGGTTTTCAGGTAATTCAGTTCGTCGCTCAGCTCGTCATAGCGAACCTCGCTCATGCGATATTCTTTTTTTGCTGCTGCCATCGTTTTATCTCCTTCATTTTCCGATTGCCGGAGGATGGGGCTAATTTGAAAACCGTCCCATTTTCCCTGCACATACTTATACTATTATAACATACGGTATCATGTCACAGTATTATAGAGACTTGTTTTCCGATTGTCAAGCGCGGGGTGAAAACGACTGCACGGCGATCTGACAGGGACGGAGCGCTCCCGCCGCCGTCAGCGCCGCCAGCAGCTGTCCCATTTCGCAGGTGGCAGGCACCGACTCCGCCCAGTCAGACGGCAGTTGTGGCTCCCAGAGAAAGGCATTTTCCGCCCCCTCGTACAGCGCCAGCACCGTCCCCTTTTCCGGGGACAAGTCCGGGCGGGGCGCAAACAGCAGCAGGATATCCGTCCGATTCAGCTGTCCCGCGTCCGGATTTTCCAGCACCGACACCCCATAGCTCCGCCGCAGACCCCGGCAGAATTCCGTCCCCCCATAGGGCACGGACAGCAGCACATAGCGGTTGTGGAGACAGAGCTCCGTCACCGTCCGCAGCACGTCGCCGGAGAGGCGCTCCGCCACCACGCCGATGGTGGCACAGCCGGGCGACAGCCCCTTTTGCGCCATAACAAAGCCTGTCAGCGCCGCCGCCAGCTCCCGGCGCAGGGGCAACTCTGACACCGGCAGCACCCCGTGCCGCGCAAAAATCTCCCCATGGGGGAAGGCCTTGGGGAACACGGCGCGGGTCACCCCCGCCTTTTCCAAGCGCCGCGCCGCCATCGCCGCCCGCCGTTTTTGGGACAGGGGATGCCCCGTCTCCCCCGGCAGGGTCACGCCCAAAAACCGCACGCCCAACAGCGTCCGCTCCGCCATCACCACGCCCCGATGCCTCTTCTCCGGGGTCTCCGCCCAATCGATCCAACCAAGCATAAAAATCCTCCCCACTTTTTCACCGGGGCAAACCAAAAACAGCCCTCTTGCTTCCATCCTATGGAGCAAGAGGACTGCTTATGTAATATTTACCAGCCCTTGATGTAATTGGTGAGGTATTTCAGGGGATCCACCCGGCTGCCGTTCTCTGTGATTTCAAAATGCAGGTGGGGGCCGGTGGAGTGGCCGGTGCTGCCGGTGATGCCGATCACCTGCCCCTGGGTCACCTCCGTGCCCTCAGACACCTTGCGGGAGCTCATGTGGGCATAGAGGGTGGTGTTGCCGCCGCCGTGGCTGATGACCACATAGTTGCCATAGGAACTGCTGTATTGGGACACGATCACCGTGCCCGCCTTGGCGGCGTGTACCTCTGAGCTGTAGTACACCCCACCGATATCCACGCCCTTGTGGTTTTTCGATGCCGCGGCATAGCTCAGATTCCGTCTGCCAAAGGGGGAGTTGATCTTGTGGCTGGACACCGGCCAGATATAGCCGCCCAGTGCGGCAGTGGTGGGCTTTCCGCCGTTTGCCGCCGCCGCCTTTGCCGCCAATTCCCGGGAGATTTTGACGATCCGGGCTTGGATGGCCTCCTCCTCGGCCTCGATATCGTCCATGGCCTCTCGATACTCTTGGGCGTTGCTCTCGATGGCGGCAGCAAGCTTATTTGCCTCCTGTCGCTGGGTGTCCAAATCCTTTTTCTGGGACACCAGACCCGCCTTCAATTCCACGGAGTCGTTCTGTGCGCTCTCCAAATTCGCCTTGTCGGCGGCGATTTTTTCCTGTAATTGCTGTAGACTTTCGATCACGCCCTGATCGTATTCCATGACCTCGCTCACAAAGTCCAGCCGGGACAGCAAATCCGTAAAGCTGGCGGATTTGAACAGCACCGACCAATAGGACACCTTGCCGTTTTCCTCCATGGCGCGGACGCGGTCGCAAAACAGCGCATACTGCTCTGCCTCCTTCGCCTCTGCCTCGGCCAGCTCCGCCTCGGTCTTGACAATCAGGGTCTCATAGTTCGCAATCTGCTGCTCGGCATTGACAATCTGCGCCGACAGCACGCCAATCTGCTGATCCAGCGTCCTGCGCTGCTCCAGCACCTTGGATTTATCGGCGGAGAGGGTCTTCAGCTTTTTTTGCAGCTCGGCCTTCTGATCACTCAAATCCCCGGCATCCTCCTTGAGGTTGTTCACATCCGCCCAAGTCACCGCCACCGCCGGTGTGAGATTGACCGTCAGGGTGGTGACCGCCAGAAGCAGCAGCAGAAATATCCGCAGACTCTGTTTCATTTTCCTCATGCCACGCCCCCCTATACCTGTAAAAATCGACGGATGGCCGCCACGCTGCCGCCCACGCCGATGACGATGCCCGCGCCGGCAAACACCCCTGCCACCGGCACCCACATGGTGCCGAAGGGCAGCACATGGAGCAGCTGAATGGTGTCCGAATTGGCAACGCCCTGCGCCACTGCCTCATACAGCAGCCATTGGAGGAAAAACGCCGCAATGGCGCTGATCGCCCCCAGCAAAAAGCCCTCGTACACAAAGGGCCAGCGGATAAAGCTGTTGGTGGCACCCACCATTTTCATGATGGCAATCTCATCCCGCCGATCAAAGGTGGTCAGCTTGATGGTGTTGGAGATGATGAACATGGAGACGATGAACAAAATCGCGATCAGCGCCACGCAGACCACGCTGGCGATGTTGCGCACGGCGATGAAGCCGTTGGAAATCTCCTCATAGGCGTTGATTTTGGCGATGCCGGTCACACCCTGCAAGGCCTCTACCGTGGCACCGGTCTGGGCCAGATCCGTCAGACGGATGGCATAGCGGTGGCGGAAAATCTGGGCATCCAAGTCCTGAAACATAGGCTCGTCCTGATACTCCGACGCAAAACTGCGCATGGCGGCGTCCCGGCTGATAAACTCCGCCGAGGCCACGTTGGGCAGCTTTTCAATCCGGCTCCCCAGCGCCATTGCCTGCTGGTCGGTGAGGGAGTCGTCCACATAGGCCAGCACCTCGTTCTCCTGCTCCAAATCCCGAAGCAGGGCATCCGCATTGACGGCGACCAGCGTAAAGGTGCCCATAATCAGCAGACAGGCCACGGTGATGCCGATGGCGGCAAAGGACATGAAGCCGTGGCTGAACATATTTGCCAAGCCCTCGTGAAAAAAGTAGCCAAAGTCGTGTTTCTTCATGCTTTCCCCCCTCCATAGCGCCCCACGCCGTCGTTGACGATTTTGCCCTGCTCCAGCGCGATGACCCGCTTGGAAAAGCGATCTACCAAGTCCCGCTCGTGGGTGACCACCACCACGGTGGTGCCCAGTTCGTTGATGCGCTGTAGCAGCTTCATAATTTCCAGCGAGCGGGAGGGATCCAAGTTACCCGTCGGCTCGTCGGCGATGATGGTGGTGGGATTGTTCACCAGCGCCCGGGCGATGGCCACCCGCTGCTGCTCGCCGCCGGACAGCTCCGAGGGCAGACGGCGGGATTTGCTCTCCAGTCCCACCAGCTGCAACACATATAGAATCCGGGACTTGATCTCCCGGGTCGGCGCGCCCACGGTGCGCATGGCAAAGGCCAGATTGTCGTACACCGATTTCTTTTCAATCAGTCTAAAATCCTGAAAAATCACCCCGATGGTGCGCCGCATCAGGGGAATCTGTTTGGGCGAGATGTTGTTCATACTGTAACCATTGACCATAATGCGCCCGGCGGTGGGTTCCTCCTCGCCGGTGAGCATCTTGATAATGGTGGATTTGCCCGAGCCAGAGGGCCCTACCATAAAGATGAACTCCCCGTCCTCAATCTCCATGGAGATGCCGCGAATCGCCTGCACTCCATTGGGATATTCCATTTCCACGTCCTTGAGTCGAATCATACTGCGCCCTCACTTCCCCCGTGCCGCCCCGATGGCGTGCGTTTTTTATCTGTGCATCCACCGGGGCTTTTCCCCCGGTCGACATAATTCTTAATCAACGCTCATTATACCCAACTTTCCCCCATTACGCAAGCGCCAAAGTTTGAACAAAGTATGAACGCTGGGGCGAAAAAAGAAAGCCACGGGCTTCTCCCCCGTGGCTTTCCCAGTATTTGGACAATTGACCGCCCCTATGCGTCGATTCCCCGGGAGGTCAGATATTTCTTGACCATCAGCGCCACCTTAAAGGTGATGGCATCGTCGAATTCCCGGAGATCCAAGCCCGTCAGCTTTTTGATTTTTTCCAGCCGATAGACCAAGGTGTTTCGGTGGACAAAGAGCTTCCGCGCCGTCTCGGATACGTTGAGGTTATTCTCGAAGAACTTGTGGATGGTGAACAGGGTCTCGTGATCCAGCGCGTCGATGGGGTTCTTTTTGAAGACCTCCTGCAAAAACATCTCGCAGAGGGTGGTGGGAAGCTGATAAATCAGCCGCCCGATGCCCAAGTTCTCGTAGTTGATGATATATTTCTCCGTGTCGAAGACCTTGCCGACCTCGATGGCGATCTGGGCTTCCTTATAGGACTTTGCCAGCTCCCGCAGGTGTCCCGCCACGGTGCCGATGCCCACCACCACGGTGCTGTCGGCACCCTCGTGGAGTGCCTCCTCCAGCTGTGCCGCCACCCGGTTGAGCTCCTTGATACCCGCGCCCTCTACCACTTGGCGAATCAGCACCACGTCCCCCTCGCCCACGCTGAGGACAAAGTCATTCTGCCGGTCGGGGAATTGGCTCTGGATGGTGTCGATGGGCACGGACTCGCCCTTTTTCAGGGAGCGGACAACAAACACGCCCCGGGGCACATCCGCCGCCACCCGCAGCTCCTTGGCACGCATATAGATGTCGCCCAGCATGATGTTGTCGGAGATGATATCCTTGATAAAGGAGCCTCTGTCATGTTTTTCCTCATAGTATGCCTTTGCCGCGTTGAGAGAGACGGTTGCCATAGCGCAGATGGTCTTGCTGATGTCGTTGTCCCCATAGACAAACGCCGCATAGTCGAACTGGGTGCCCCAGCCGGAGAGCGCCTTAAAGGTTTTCCCATCCGACAGAAGGACTGCCCCATCGGCGTTGTTGATGGCGACAACGTGCTCTGCCCACCGCTGTCCGATCATGGACAGCTCGCTGCAGGCGATGACGACGCCCTCGCCATCGATGACGCCCAGTGTGCGGTCTGTGTTCTCTTTTAATTGCAGGACTACGTTCTGAAAAATTCTTCCTGACATGGTTGTCCTCCTAACTCGGATGCTGCATTTTCTTTGTGCAATCTGTCAATACATGTATTATAGCGGTATTTTTTGCAAAATGCAAGATATTTTAAGTTTTTTCACCAAAAAACTTGTGATATTTTTGTTAGGATTGGAAAAAAACTTTTTCACTATGCAAGGTTTTTCAGGCTCTCGCATTCATTCTCGGTGAGGAAGCGATACTTTCCCTCCTCTAGTGTGGGGTCTAACGTCAAATTGCCCATTTGCACCCGTTTGAGATAGAGCACCGGTTTCTCCCGGGCGGCAAGCATCCGCTTCACCTGATGGAATTTTCCCTCCCGCAGGGTGACCAGTGCCTCGCTCACCGCCGCTGCCCGCAAGATCTCCAGTCCGGCGGGCTGACAGTGGAGACCGTCGCCCAGCACCATGCCCTCTGCAAACGCCCGACAGTCCGCCTCGTCCAGCACGCCCCGGGTGCGGACGAAATAGATTTTATCCACATGGTGCCGGGGGGACAGCAGCTCATGGGCCAGCGCGCCGTCGTCGGTCAGCAGCAGCAGACCCACGCTGTCCTTATCCAGCCGCCCCACGGGAAAGAGGTGGCGGCGTTGCAGCTCCGGCGGCAGCAGGGACAGCACGGTCTCCCCCTTCACATCCTCTGTGGCGGAGAGATAGCCCGCCGGCTTATTCAGCATGAGATAGGTGAACCGCTGATAGCCCACGGGCACACCGTCCAGCAACAGCTCGGTGGTCTCCGGATCGAATTTCTCGTCCGGGGCACGCACCGGCACACCGTCCGCCAAAATCCGTCCCTGCCGCACCAGCACCGCCGTCTCCCGGCGGGACTGCAATCCGGTGGCGGATAGAATTTTGTCCAAGCGAAGCTTTGCCATGGAAGATACCTCCTGCATTTTTTGGTTCGCCCACGGCGGCAAGGGGCGGGGGACGCAGGGACGCGGGGACGGGGGACGCAAGCTTTTTGAAAAAAGCTTGGCAAAAACTTGAATGGCGAAACAAGAGCAATCTATCGGCATTGCCGCACGGGGGACGCGGGGGCGGGGGACGCAAGCTTTTTGAAAAAAGCTTGGCAAAAACTTGAATGGGCGAAACAAGACGAGTCCATCGCCCTTGTCCTATTTTTGATTTTATCATAGAATCTCCCGCAAGGGAATATGAAATACGGAGAGGAGGGGAACATCCTGTTTATTTTCACCGCCAAGCTCACCCGAAAACGCGCCGCCCTCTATGTGATCGCCGCCGGGGCGCTGGTGGCGCTGCTGATTCTGGGCATCCGACAGGCGCACAGCACGCCGCCGCCCCAAGGCGACGCAGTGTCGTTCTTGCAGTCCTATGGCTGGGAGGTGTCGCCGGAGCCGATTGAGACGCTACAGCTTCTGCTGGAGCCGGACGAGGCCTATGCGGCACTGCAAAAGACACAGGGCTTCGATTGGGAGGCCTATCAGGGACAGCGGGCAGAGCGGGTCACCTATCGCGTCACCAACTATCCCGGCATCCCGGAGACGGTACAGGCGAACCTGTATCTCTGCGACGGTGTCATCGTCGCGGGGGACATTTTCGTCGCGGGAGAAAATGGCTTTCAAGCCGGACTGGCATTTCCATCCCCTTAAAAGGAGAGCGCCGTCTCTCCTTTTCAGGGGCGCTTGCCCCCTCTTGACCCCGGCGCTGTCCCCATACAAAAAACCTCCAATCGCAGCTTCTCTCTGCGACTGAAGGTTTTTTCTCTATACAAACGCATTTTGCGGGACTCCTCTTTGCAGGGGAAGTCCTTGCGCAGGTTACGTCATTTCCTGAATTTCTTGGGAGGCAAGGGTGGTGTAATGAATCACCAAATCCCGGGTCTTCTGATAGGTGTCGTCCCCCATCCGTGTCACCGGGGCGGAGACGCTGATGGCGAAAATCACCTTTCCGCCGGGTCCTCTCACCGGCGCGGCAACACAGCGCAGTCCCTGACTGAAAATTTGGTCATCATAGGCATAGCCGTTCTTGCGTACCTCGTGGATGTCCTCTAAAAAATCATCCAGCTCCATTTTGATTGTCTCTCTGTTGTTGTCATACACCCAGTGCAGGCTGGCATTGGACATCTCGGACAAAAGCACCTTGCCCAGTCCGGTGCAGTATGCGGGATAGGGGGTGTTCAGTGTAAAATTGGGGCGCAGCACATGTTGGCTCTCGATTTTATAGATGTTTGTGATCTTATCACAGCTGGGTGTCGCCAGATTCACAGTCTCACCGGTCTCTCGGCTTAAGCTCTCCATATGGCGCACAGCGACCTGCAAATAGTCGTTTAAGCAGCTGCACTTTCCCGAAAGCGCCAGCAGCTTGGTGCCAATGCGGTATTTCTTGGTTTTTTTGTTTTGGAAAATGAAACCCTCAAATTCCAAACTCTGAATAATGCGATATACCGAACTCTGGGGCATGTCAATCATGCTGGCAATTTCTTTGATTCCAATTTCCTGTCGATCCGTCTGAAAACAGTCTAGGATATCAAAGGCTTTTAACAATGTGAGGGTATATAGGTTGTTTACCATACGCGTTGCCGCCTCCTTATTTAATTCACTTGAATTTTCAGTTTACCATGGATTGCCATAAAATGCAAACAAAAAATTCCGAGGAGTAGAATATGGCTTGGCACATTTCCTTAAAAAACCCACGAAAAAAAGAAGCGGAACAAAAAGAATTTTTGTTCCGCTTGGCAGATACTCAGGTGCAAATGATACAATCCGCCTGTTCACGAATATGGTTTTGGGAAAAATAAGCAGTCTCCAACGGAATCCACGCATCGTGAAAGCGCTGCCAGCAGGCCCCGCCGTTCCGGGCGCGGATACGCAATTCTTGGGTTTCCGGGGGTGTTTCCACAAAGACACGCAGATCGTAGCACTGCCCAAAATAGGGGTGGCAACTATAGCTGCCCTCCACGATGGTCAGGGGTGCGCACTCCACATGCACCGTTCCGCTGTAGTCGGCGCTCTGGCAGGAAAACACCCGGTAATCAAAGGGGTGCCCCTGTAAAAGCGGGGTGAGCACCTCTGTCTGAAAGCGCTCGTAGTGTACATTTCCCAGTGTCTTCCGCTCCTCTGTCCGCAGGGGGGGCGGAAGGAAAAAATCATCCATATGGATCACCGGTGCGCCATAGAGCGCCGCCAGCTCCCCCGCCAGCGTGGTTTTTCCGCTGCCGCAATTCCCGTCCAGCGCAAGCACCAGCCGTCTCCCCTCCCCCAGCAGCGCCTCTATCCGGGTCAGCAGGGGAACGAGGCGGACAAAGCGCCGGGAAATCAGGCGATAGGCGGGTGCATAGGCCGTGCGATAGGCGGCGCTGTGGTGCAGCGCCGGGCAGTCCGCCCGCAGATAGTCCGCCAGAAAGGAATCCAATTGCGCCAAGGAGAAGGAAAAACCCTCCACGCAGTGGCGCAAAAGCTCCAGACGGCGGAGCAGTCCCTCCTGTGTGCCGGTGTGCCCTTGTGCGGACTGCACAAAGAGCCCCGTCAGAAGTGCGGGGGACAGTCCCGCCTCTCGCGCCGCCCCCAGATAGATGCGGGAAACGGCCTCCCCGCAGTCCTCCAGCAGGGCGGTATTCCCTGCCGCGGTCTGATATTCCGCCGTCAGATTTGCCAGTGTGCCCGGCGCATCTGTCACCAGATGCTCGCCGCCGAATTCCGCCTGATAGCAGAGCTTTACGGCATCTTGGGGGAGCATCCGGCCATAGGCGGCGCCGTGGCTGCGGAGAGTCGTTTCAAAATCAGTCATTTGTAATCAATTTTGCCTTTCGAAGTGATAGTAAAATGAGGGGAATCAAGACGATTTGCAGGACAATGCCGGGCAGAGCGGTGACAAATGCGCCGGCGAGGAAGGCGCCCCATGTAAATTTGGCAAAGCCCAGCAGGACACTCTGCACCAGTCCCCAGACAATTCTGCCCGCCAGCATGGCCAGCAGCAGGGAGACGTAAACCATGCTGTTTTTCTTGGGCAGCAGCCGATAGAACAGCCCGGAGCACGCGCCATAGGTGGCCAACTCAAAGGCCATGGCAATCCCCACGGGGAACAGGGGCGGCATACCGAACAGCACAAATCGAAGCAGCGGCGCAATGAAGCCCACCGCCAGCCCATAGGGCCAGCCGCAGAGAAAGCCGCAGAGCAAAACAGGCAGATGCATGGGGCAGAGCATACTGCCCACATTGGGAATCTGCCCGGTGAGAAAGGGCAGAAACAGGGCGGTCGCGAGGCAGATGCCGGACAGGGAGAGTTTTTTAACGTTCATATCAGTTTCCTCCAAAAAATATTGTTTTCTGCTGAAAACCGATACCTTGCAGTATCAAATCAAGAAAAGACTTTGCGCATGCCGCAGGAGCCCTGAATCACCGGCTTGTGTCGGCGTTGCCACATTGTGTGGACGGTTTCGAGGGGGCGGCGGGACAGCCCCTGTCCCATAGAGTCAACAGGTCTGCAAAAGACGGACGACGTCCTCGATCAGCGCGGAAATCGGCAGCTCGTTCATGCAGGAAATCATGATGTTGCAGTGATTGGAGACGGGGAGCAAGATTTTCTTTGCGCCGCTCTGCCCGATGGCAGCTGCCATACCGGCTGTGATTTCCCCCAGCATGGCATCCGCGATCACAATCCCGATGGGACCCACAATCACCTCTGCCGACCGACTGCATACCAGCACGGCGTTTTCACCGGTCGCAATCAAATCCGGCTTTCCCTTTGCCATATTGGCGGTGGCAATGCCGTTTGTCCCCACCGCGGTGATCTCGCTGTCCGGAACGCCGGCACGAATTGCCTCGATCAGGCTGCGCCCCAGCTTTCCGCCCTGTCCGTCAATAATCAAAATCCGCTTTTTCAAGGCGCTTTCCCCGCTTTCTCTCTTGTAAAGTACCCCTCCATGGAGTGCTTCCTGTGCAAATCCGGGGCAAATCATTGGCAGTTGTTTGACCCCCGCTCAGATCCTGTGCTGGGATAAATATCCCATTTTTCTGTCATTTTCCATCCAATACAGTCGAGTGATATTATCTCATACGAGAGATGGTATTGCAAGACGATTTTATGGTTTTTACTTTTTTGTCCGTGCTGAACACACAGGTTTAGAGAATGGCGGCAGCTCTCCGCTTTCCGCCCACGCCGGATCTCCGGCAGTCTCAGCGCTTTTTCGGCAACAGACAGCACGCCCAATGTCAGGGCGCAATGGGGGGCTGTCCGTCTTGTGCGGACAGGGAAGTGTGGGGGTGCAGGGCAGCGCCTGTGGGGGTACACAGCTCGCCCTCATGATACTTGCTATTTGACATAAAAACCCAGCAAGACGCGGCACGCCCCACTGAGGCACACACCGGTCTTCAAGGCGGGTGCATGTGATCAAATTGGCAGTTGCGCAATCCTACTGGATTGGAGAGTTCTTCATAAACCCGATTTTTTGTATCGTATCATAACAGCCCGTCAAATGCAAGCATATCACCAACAAATTACGTCTTTTTCTCTTTTTTATTTCTCACCTTGCAAAATTAGGCATTCAGTTTACCTGAACGTCTTCTTCCAAAGATAAAATGGAGTTACCCCTTTATACGCCTGCTTTTCCATGGAATTTCCGGGAATCTGCGGGCTATCGTGGGGTGAATCTCCATTCTCCCCCTTTTATTATAGAGTATTTGGTGGGATGCCCACCCGCTTTTTCGGAATAAAACAAAAAATCTTATTTTATAATTCCAAATATCAAAATATGGTATTGCATATTTTGATAATATGGATTACTATTCATATAGGGGCAAAGCAGAGCTGTAATCGCCCGACAGAGGGCGTTCTCCCCCTGCCGTTCTCCCCTGTCACGGCCTTCTTCCGTTTTTTAGTTTTGTATGCAGAAAAAAGGACTGGTTCATTTTATGGATATTAAAATCAACAGACGGTTTCAGGAAAAAGATCTTCCGGATATGCACACGCTGCTGGGAGAGGGGAAAAAGCTGGCAGCCTCCGTCACCATTGGTCAGACGCTGTTTATGCGGACGCATCAGGTGAAATCCGAGGCGGAATATAAGCGAAAAATGATGTCCGCCAAGCATATTATGAAGCACTCTCACATCGGCTGGAACTCCGTGGCCGCCACCGGCGACGGGTTCGAGAAAATTTATAATGCCTTGCAGGCAGCCGGCTCCTATGTGGATCGCTTCGGCGTTTGTCTGGATGGCACCATGGGTGTTCCAGAGCAATATCGCGGCAGCTTTCAAGTCGGCACAGGACAGGTCTATCGAAACGCCGACGAGTGGAAGCTTCTGGGGCAGCGCGTCCCCGTTCAGGTGCATATGGGCGACCATATGATCGGCTCTTTAAATGCGGTGGAAAACACCTGCAACGCGCTGAGCGCCGGTGTCACCACCATCGGCAACATCTCCCACTACTACAGCTATGAGTACCCCGGTCTGGATATGGAGCTGGATCGCACGGTGCAGTTTTGCGAGTCCGTGGCATTGATGGGCAATTTTCGGGAGCAGGGTACCATCCTGCACTCCAATCTGGATGATGGCTTCGGCGCGCAGTTTCACGACCTCGCCAACCTGACCGGCTGGGCGCAATTGGAGCGCTATGTGGTGGAGGAACTGTTGGGTGGACGGATGAACCACTGCTTTGGCAACCTCTTCAGCGATCCCATGATGCGCATTATTTTCAACAAAGCCATGTGGAACATCAACACCTTCCAAACCCCCGGCTCTATGATTTATGGCAACACCATTGATTTTGGCACGGATATCCCCCATAATTATGGTGCCCTCTCCTCTTTCGTGCTGGCGGATATCATCGGCCAGATGAAATATCCCAGCGGACATGCCGTCTGCCCCATCCCCGTCACCGAGGCCATGCGTGTCCCCTCTGCCCAAGAGATCATCGATGCCCACCACACGGTGGATGCCATGATAGAAAAAGCGCCCTACTATGCCAGCTTTATCGACTGGGGGCGGGTGGAGGCGCAGGCAGATCTGCTGGTTGCCTCCGGAAACACCTTTTTTGAACGGGTTTTAAACTGTCTGGATGATTTGGGTACAGATATCACACACGCCGGGCAGGTCATCGCCATGCTCAAAGCAATCGGTACCGAACAGCTGGAGATGCATTTTGGCGCAGGGCGGCGGGATGCCTTTGCCATGCGGGGACGGATTCCCGTCTGCCCCACCGGCATCATCAAAACCATCACCGGCATACAGGACGCGTTGACCGCCAAGATTCCCGACTTGGATACCAAGCCTCTCACCGGCATCAACGTGGTCATCGGTGCCACCGACATTCACGTCTTCGGCAAGGAAGTGGTGAAGAACATCATCAAAATGGCAGGCGGCACCGTATTCGATTTGGGCGATGCCACCTCTGTGGATGAATTTGTGGACACCGCCATCGAAACCGAGAGCCGGGTCATCGCCGTAAGCACATACAACGGCATCGCCTATAGTTTTGCAACAGATCTGTTGGCCAAGCTCAGGGAGCACCATATGGAGGATGTCCGGGTGCTCATGGGCGGTCGGCTGAACGAGGCAATGCCCGGCAATGATTTGCCGGAGGATGTCTCTGACCGGTTGGTCGAGCTGGGCATCAATGTGGATAACAATGCAGAAAAAATCGTGGATTTGATCCTCGCCTGCAAAACATAGCGCCCACCCGGCGCCCATGGCCTTTTTGCCGGAGCAGTCCGTGCAAAGGAGACGCTTTTCCAGATAGGAAGAGCGTCTCCGGGCACCGTCATGATGCCGCCTGCTTTTTCATGCGTGCCAGTGTTTGTTGCAGTCCCTCATGCTGCACCTCCCGGGGTTCAAAGTGCAGCAGTCGAAAAACAAGCTGCATGGTCATGCCGCTGCCAAACACCGCCACCACCGTGCCCACGCCTGCGGGGCCGCCCAACAGCAGACCCACCAGCAGCCCTGCCGCCTGTATCAAAATCTGTACAGCGCCGATGGGCAGCCAGCGCAGCCGTTTTCCCAGTGCCACCAGCAGTGCATCCCGGGGTCCGCAGGACAGCCCGGCACTCATGTACATCGCCTGTGCCGCGCCCAGTATCACCATTCCCACGGTCATCATCAGCAGACCGCCTCCCAGCGTCTTGCAAACAGGCACCAGATCCATGGCAATATAGACATCCACCGCCCAGCCCACAAGGACTGCGTCCAATATGGTGCCCACGCCCACCTCCTCTTTCAGGGCCACGTCCACCAATAAAATCAGCACACTGATACAGATGGTGGCCTGTCCGTATGTGATGGGCAAATGATAGGACAGACCCATCGACAGAACGTCCCACGGTGCCAGTCCAATGCCCGCGCGCACCATGAGCAGGGTCGCTACAGCTGCAAGCAGCAAGCCCAGCGCCGCTCGGATGACACGCCGGGAAAATGAGGATTGTTCCATTTTTCTACGCTTTCCGCGCCACAGTGGCGCCTTGATCAAGTATATACTATCTGCATCTGCAAGCAGCAGGTAAAGGGGAATAGCAGGAAAGTCATTTTGCGGTGTCAACTGCACACCGCATCGCTGTTGTCCATCCGCCTGAAGTGCTGCACGTTCTGCGGATACTATATAGGGGAACTTTTGGTTGATAGACCTTGCATCGGCGTTTTATCCATTTCAGCGGACGCCAATCCATGGTACCCCGCCAAAAATACAGCCCATAAAACAAAGGAGGAAACACTATGTTCCAGAAACTTGTCGCCATCGAGCCCACCAACATGATCCCCTCCGCCGAGGAAAAACTCCACCAGTATGCCAAGGAAGTCGTTCTCTTTCGCGATATCCCCGCAGATAACGCCGAAATGATCCAGCGCATCGGCAATGCGGACGCCGTTTTAATCAGCTATACCAGCCGGATGGATGCGTCCGTCATCGCAGCCTGCCCCAATCTTCGTTACGTCGGTATGTGCTGCAGCCTCTATTCCGAGGCCAGCGCAAACGTGGACATCCCCGCCGCCCGGAGCCGGAACATCACCGTAACAGGCATTCGGGACTATGGCGATCCCGGCGTGGCAGAATATGTGGTCAGTCAGCTGGTCAATTACCTCCACGGCTTCGGCGGCAAACGCTGGGGCGAAAAGCAGAGAGAATTGACCAACCTAAAGGTCGGTATCGTGGGCTTGGGCACAACCGGAATGCTCATCGCCCACTGCCTACAGGCCTTTGATGCAGATCTCTCCTATTTCAGCCGCACCCGCAAGCCGGACTGCGAACAAAACGGGCTGAAATTCTTGCCTCTGGAGGAACTGCTGCGTACGGTGGATGTGGTTTGCCTCTGCCTGAACAAAAACGCGATTTTGCTGGGCGAGGAGCAGTTTGCACAGCTTGGCAACCACAAAATCGTGTTCAACACCTCCATCGGCCCCGGTCACGACATCGTCGCTCTGGAAAAATGGCTCTCCCACGGGGACAACGAGTTCTTCTGCGACAACGTGGGCGGTGTGGGCAGTCCTGCGCTGCTGGACAACCCCCATGTCAACTGCGTGCAGATTGCCGCCGGCAGCACCGCCGAGGCAACAGCCCGTCTCAGCGACAAGGTCCTGGCAAACATCGACACATTTTTGAAGGCATAGGACAGCCGAGACAGCTCTCATTGATCGGAAAACCTCTTCGGAAAGCCCCGGATTCTCCCTGTGAGAATCCGGGCTTTCTGCGCGGATCATGCCAAACAGGACAGGCGCGCGCGGGTTCCCTTTTCCGCCAAGTGCTTGGCGGGATTGTGCTTTGTGTATCCCTCTTTGTCGCCCCATTCATTTTATGCCATTCATTCCACATTTGCAATAAGCAATTCCAGTATTCAGAATAAGTATTTTGTTTATAATCGTGGCAACATGTAGGAATCTATTATATGTGGCGGTTATTCTCCTCCTATTCGGTGGTTTGCACGAAAACCTGCGCACAAAAATAGAATTAATTCCAATATACAGAATTGCATCTTGCATTTTTTAAAAAAACATATAGAATAATTATCATAAGTATTGGGATGCATCGTATCCCTTTGGGACAATCTGAAGTGCATTTACAAACGCTATGCGCAAGCAATCCGTTTGAAAGCGGACAACTCTTGAAAGGCGGGACGCAAGTGGACATCAAAAAATATGAAGTTCTGTTGGGTGCATTGGACAAGGGCTGCTTTACCAAGGCCTGCGAAGGTCTGGGCTATACCCAACCGGCCATCACCGGTATGATGAAAAGTATGGAGCAGGAGATCGGTTTTCCCCTTTTAAGGCGGAGCAACAAGGGCATCCAGCTGACCACCGAGGGGGAGGAGGTTTTGCCGCTGATTCAGGAGATTGTGAATCTCAACGAAAAGCTGACGCAAAAATATGATCTGCTCCGCGGCCTAGAGACCGGGCGTGTGCGCATTGGGAGCTTTCCCACCGTCGCCTGTGCCTGGCTGCCTGCAATCATCAGCCGCTTCGAAAAGCGATATCCCCACATTCAAATCGAGCTGTTGGAGGAAAACAGTCTGACCTGCTTAGAGAAATGGCTGTCGTCGGGATACATCGACCTGTGCTTCATCTCCAAGCAGCCCCACCACACATTCAAATGGTTTGCCCTGCGGGAGGATCCGTATTACGCGCTGCTGTCAACCGGACACCCGCTGACCGCCTATGAGAGCATTCCTGTCGAGATGCTGGCGGCGTATCCATTTTTGATCTGCAAATCCAAGGACGGGCCGGACGCGGATATCAGCCGATATTTCGCAGAAAATCACCTGTCGGTACAGCTGAAATTCAGCTCCAATCTGGACTATACCATCGCATTTATGGTGCGGGAAAACATCGGCATCAGCATGCTGCCGGATCTCTTGCTGCGCACGCTTTTCGACGGTGGGCACCGGGGGCTGGAAATTCGCCCCACGGAGCCTCCCGCCTCTCGTCAGCTGGGCATCGCAGTGCGCTCTGCCAAGGACATCTCCCCCGCCATGAGTCGCTTCATCAAGTGCGCCCAATCCGTGGCAGAGGACTCCTTCGCCTCCGTTCAAGAGGAGCGCTTGGCACTTCTGAAATAAAGACCATGCAACGGTCTGCCCGGTATAGCTTTTGGTTATGGTGAGTATTGAAAAGTCGAAGTATACTTTTCGCCAATACTTCTGTAAGCTTATGATAAATAGAAAACGAATCGATAGCAAAGATTTGTCGCAGGAATAAAATTGAAGGAAATGAGGCCACCGCTATGACAGAGAGAGTTATCAAACTGAAGAAAATGCAAGTTGACGCAAGACCCAGTCTGAGTGCAGAACGCGCGCGGCTTGCCACAGAGGCAATCCACGAGCACGCCTTCCAGCCCCCTCTTTTGCAGAAGGCATATATGCTGTCCCACATCTTGAGAAATATGACCATCTTCATTCAGGACGGCGAGCTGATTGTCGGCAACCAGACCGATAAGCCCCGCTGTGCTCCGGTGTTTCCCGAGTTCACCTCTGAGTGGATCGTCAACGAGATCGACGATTTCGAGACCCGCAAGAGCGATCCCCTGAAGCTCTCCGCCGAGGACAGACAGCAGCTGCTGGATATCCTGCCCCAGTGGAAGGGCAAGAGCTTTGACAAACTGGTGGAGCGCGAGCTGCCTCAGGCGACCAAGCACGCCGAGGAGAGCGGTGTGATGACGGTGGGCAATCGGGACTGCTCCACCGGTCACGTTCTGCCCGACTATTTCAATCTCGTCAAGCGGGGTCTAAACGCCTATAAGGCGGACTGCCAGAAGAAGCTTGCAGAAATCGTCATCGACAGCAAGGAAAAGCAGGATCAGGTGGATTTTTGGAACGCCGTTATCATCGACATCGACGCTGTGGGTGTCTTCGCCCAGCGCTATAGTGATTTGGCAAAGCAGATGGCGGCAGCGGAGCCCAGCGAAGTCCGCAAGCAGGAGCTGCTGGAAATTTCCGAGATTTGCAGCCATGTGCCTCTGGAAGCGCCCCGCACCTTCCACGAGGTGGTTCAGTTTGTCTGGTTCATGCACCTGATTATGAACATTGAAAACAACGGTCACGGCGAGTCCCTCCACAGACTCGATCAATACATGTACCCCCTCTATGCGGCGGACATCAAGGCGGGTCGCATTACGGAGCATCAGGCCGTGGAGATGCTGGAGTGCTTCTTCATCAAGATGACCGATGTGATGAAACTGCGGGATAAATTCTACAGTGAGTCCTTTGCCGGCTATCCCCTGTGGCAGAATATGATCGTGGGCGGTCAGACGGCGGACGGAAAGGATGCCACCAATCCCCTCTCCTTCTTGGTGCTGCGCGCCAACGAGGAGGTGCAGACCTCACAGCCCACTGCCTCTCTGCGCTGCTTTGATGGCATCAACGATGAGATTATGCAGGCCTCCATCAAAATGATTCAGGCCGGACTTGCAACCCCCGCCTTCTTCAATGACGAGCTGGTGGTTCCCATGGTGCAGGAAAAGTACAATTGCTCGCTGGAGGAAGCCCGCAACTGGGGCATCTATGGCTGCGTGCAGCCCGGTGTGGCCGGATATTCGGACGGTCGCCCCACGGTGGGCTATGTCAATATGCTCAAGTGTCTGGAACTCGCTATCCACGATGGTGTCAATCCGGTGAACGGCGAGCAGCTGGGTCCCAAGACCGGCGCACCGGAGACGCTGGACACATTGGAGAAATTGCAGACCGCCCTGTACACCCAGATTGATTACTTCACCGACCTGATGATTCAGGGCTTTAACGTGGTGGGCGCTCTGCACGCCTCCCGTATGCCGGTTCCCTTCACCTCCATGCTGGTCAACGACTGCATCGAAAAGGGCTTGGCACTGCAGTGCGGCGGCGCGCGCTACTCCGAGTCCGGCGCCTTTGCCGTGAGCATCGGCAACACCGCAGATGCTCTGGCCGCCATTGACACACTGGTCAACAAAGAGAAAAAGCTGGATCGCAAAGAGCTGCTGGATGCGCTTGCCTGCAACTTCGAGGGCAAGGAGGACATTCGTCAGATGCTGCTGCGGAAGGCACCCAAGTACGGAAACGACAACGACTATGTGGATGCCATTGCCGCCGATCTGGTTCGCCACTACTCCCACACGCTGGGCGGATACCGGGACTCCCGGGGAGGACAGTTTGTGGAAGTGGTGGAATCCCAGTCCATGAACGTCTCTCAGGGCAAATGCGTGCTGGCCTCGGCAGACGGTCGATTTGCAAACGCCCCCGTCAACGACAACTGCTCCCCCGTGATGGGACGGGATGTCAGCGGCCCCACCGCCTCTGTCAACTCTGTCGCCAAGCTGGATCAGAAGAACGCCAAGGACGGCTGCCTGTATAACCTCCGGTTTGACCCCCGCAGCATCCAGGGGGAAAAGGGCCGTCAGGTGCTCACCAGCATTGTAAAGACCTTCTTCAAAAACATGGGCGAGCATATTCAGATCAACGTGGTGGACGATGCCACCCTCCGCGCGGCACAGAAGGAGCCCGAGAAATATCGCGATCTGCTGGTGCGTGTTGCCGGTTACCTCGCCTATTTCACCGAGCTGGATACCGATGTGCAGGAAGCGCTGATTGCAAGAACCTCTCACAAGCCGGACTAAAATGCTAAAAAGACAGGACTGATCAGGATGGGAAGTTATATCGGCGGCGTCCAGCGTTTTTCAACAGAGGACGGACCGGGAATTCGGACCACTGTGTTTTTAAAAGGTTGTCCCCTTTCCTGCCAATGGTGCCACAATCCGGAATTGCTAGAGGATTCCTATGTGGTTTTGCATCGCGCAAAGGACTGCATCCTGTGCGGACGCTGCATCAAAAGTTGCCCCGTAAACGCCATCTCTGTCTCCGACGGCCGTATCCAGCTGAATCGGGCGCTCTGCACCCGGTGCGGACGCTGTGTCGAGGCCTGTTGTACAGAGGCGCTTTATACAAAATCACTGGAATACACCTTGGACGGGTTGATGACCCTGCTGGAAAAGGATCGGGCGTACTATGAGAGCTCCGGCGGCGGCATCACCCTCAGCGGCGGCGAAGTGCTGGCTCATGGAGCCTATGCGTTGGAGATTGCCAAGGAGGCAAAAAAGAGAGGCTTTTCCCTCGCCATCGAGACAAGCGGCTTTGGCAAGTACGAGGAGCTGCTGTCTCTGGCGGCGTGCTGCGATTGGATTCTCTATGATCTCAAGCACATGGATCCGGCGGCGCACAAGCACTATATCGGGGTGTCACCGGAGTTGATTTGGGAGAACCTGAAAAAATTGGCCGGGGATCCCGCTCTCCACCAGCGGATTCTGATTCGTATGCCCTGTATACACGGGGTGAATGACAGCGATGAGAATCTGACTGCACTGGCCACTTTTATGACACAGCTGGGGCTTTCCACCGTCCACCTGCTGCCATACCACAACATGGGCATCGGCAAGGCGCGGGAGGCCGGCATTGTGCAGGCGGAGTTCGAGACCCCCTCCGACGAGATTCTCGCCCACGCACGGCAGCTTCTGCTGGATGCGGGACTGCAAGTCATTGTCATGGGGCACGAGGACTGATTGCGCCCCTTGCAGCGGCGTGGATCGGTCACCGCAGCAGATAAAAACAGAACGTCAGGGGTGCGGGGTTCTCCCCCGCTCCCTCGACGTTCTGTTTGCAGTTCAAGGCAGAGCGCGGGGATCTTATGATCCCCGCGCTCCCTGTTTTTATGAAATCAAACAGCGGCAATCGCAACCGATTAGGAAACCCCCGATTAACTCTGTCGCATGGATTGGCGACAGAATTTGTTCAGAGGTTCCTTAGGGCTCCGGTGCGGATTTTGCCGCCAGCTGTGCCAGTTCCGGGAAACGCTTGAGAATGGCCTCGTAATTTTCACGCCGGTGGGGAAACGTGCATTTGCTGCAATCCTTGCTGTTCTGCGGGGTATACACAAAGTCTCCGCCGCATTTTTCACCCAGTGCATACAGGGGGCAATAGCAGAAAAGGCAATTGAAGTCCTCTGGCGCAATCCCGCTGTGGCAGGGGAAGGCCTCGCAGCTCCTGTGACAAAAAAACGCAGACTGCCTCCCCTTTCGGCAATTTGAATTTTCAGGCATCAAATGACATCCTTTCCCCTTGCTTCTTGATTTTCCGGCGGTATCCGGGTTCCCCTCAGCGGCAGATGCTGGCCTTCATAATCGCCAAGGCCGTCTCCTCGTCATAGCTCCGCAGCAGCCCCGCCGCATAGAGGACATACGCCCGGTCAACAGAGGTCTGCATCTCTCGGGGCAGCAGTCGAAACTCCTCCCGGGGATCGGACAGCAGTGCCCGGCGCAAAATTCCGTCGGCGGCTCCGCCTCTTACAATCACGCCGCCGGTGCCGATCACCGTCCGAATTTCCGTCAGATTTTTTCCCCGCTGCACCTGATGTCCGCCGTTGGAATAGACCCGCTCCACATAGCCTGCATGGCGGCGCACCGAGATGGCAACCGCCTCTCCCGCAATGGCTCGATCCAGCCGAAGCTCCGCCTCTGTGTCCGCCAGAAGGCCGGTGTTTGTCATGCGATTTTCAATTGCTTTTTCCAGTGCGACCACAGACAGCCCCGCCTGCTTGGCCAGTGTCTCCGCCCCCACCTCGTCCAGCAGACAGGCCGCGGATTCCCGCATCCCCATGTCGCCCTCCACCGTTCTCTTGGCATAGGGCTCCTCCACGCCGACCCTCTTGGCTCCCAGATAGCCGGTGTTCTCCACAAAGGAATACACGTCCGTTGTCGCGCCGCCCACGTCCAGCAGCAGCAGAGGCCCCAGCCCCGCTGTCTGGTCGGTGCCCCGGGACAGCAGGGTACCCGCGGCGAGAACAGCCGCCGGCGTGGGCATCAAAATTTCGCCGATTTCCGCCTGTACAGCCCCCATGCCCTTCATATTTGTAATCCGTTTCATAAAGAGATTGCGGATGACCGCCTCTGTCGGCGCGGTGTTGAGCACGCCGATGGCGGGAATGATATTCTCCACCAGAAAGCATTCCTTGTTGCCGGCTGCCAGCAGTCTGCGGACATCCCGGGCGGCCTCCGAGTTGCCGGCATAGATAATCGGTGCCAGCAGCCTGCTTTTGCTCAGCAGCTCCGCATTGTGCAGCACCAGCGAGCGGTTTCCGTGCTCATAGCCGCCGCAAAGCAGCACGATCTCCACACCGGCAGCTTCCAGCTGGGAAATATCCGCCGCTGTCATGGCGCCAAAAAAGTTCTTCATAATTTTAGCGCCTGCGCCATAAGCGGCATTTTTTCCCGCCGCAATGCTCAGACTGGGGGTCAGTCCAATCACCGCCATGCGCAATCCGCCGGCGGCACTGCTGCTGGAGAGCTTGAGCGCCCGGGCAACGCCCTCCGCGCCGATCTCTCTGCGGGCCGCCTCGAAGCACTGGTGCAGACCGATTCCGGCATCGCTGCGCACCGTGGACGGGAATTGATCCGTCAACACAATTTTTTGTTCCCCGAGATGGACGCAGGTGAGCTTTGTAAAGGTACTCCCAAAATCAATCAGTATGGCGTATTGCATCTCCATCGTCCTCCCCACTCTCTGTCGCTCCGGCATTTTTTAAATAAACTGACCGCCCCTTGGCAAATTGCCGGGAGCGGTCAGTCATTTCACAGGAAAAATTTTCTCCCTGCCCCCGTCGTTTCTCCCGCCGTCCAACGGCACTTTGCAAAAAACGACGATTCCATTGTCACAGAGCGCTTATACAGGATTACTTATACCGGACGCCATATTCCAGACGGTCGCCCAGAAGACCCTGCACGGTATCCGCATTGCCGGGCGGGCAGCCAATGACCCAGCGGAAGCCACAGGCATCCGCCAGCTTTTTGGTGCAAACGCCGATGCACACCGTATTCTCCGCAGTCGCGCCCTCGGGCAGCTGCTCCTTGGTGCAGGGGCCCACGATGGCATTCATATTCTCCAGATACGGGAACAGATTCTGCGCCTTCATATCCATCAGCGAGCTGATGACCGTGTTGCGGCAGCCTGTGCAGGCATTGGAGTCAAAAATCAGATTGAAGCTTGTGGGCAGACCCTCGATCTCCACCTCGCAGGAGCGTTTGAACCGGCTTTTGACATCTGCAATCTGCGCGCCCAGAACTGTGATCTTGTTGATGTCCATCTCGCCCAGACCGCGGCGAGCGGCGTTTTTGGTGATCATTACCTCCTCCGGCTCATAGCCCATAATGAGACCTGTCACAGTCTCACAGGCGACCAGATCCTTGGAGCCGATGATCAAATTCATCTCCTTCGTCTCGCCGAAGATGGGACCCAGACCCTGCTGGCCAAAGGTGCCGTCGATGATTTCAATGGCAGGCTTCAGGGTTTCCACCAAATCGCAGACCGAGCCCACCAGTCCCATTTTATGGAACTGCTTTTTATAGACGTCCGTCATGGTGCCCTTCAGGTTCTTCATGCCCAGCGTAATCTCTGTCTGATCGTGGGTTTTCATCACAGGCACCGTGATGATGGCGTCTGCGTCACGAATGATTTCCCAAGTGTTGATATGATCCGTGATCTCCCCATCCTTTACCGGGATGTTGCAGACCGCCTTCAGGCTTTTGAGGTCGATGACAGGAATCCCCTGATCCCGCAGATCCTGATATCCGCATTTTTGGATGACCGCCTCGGTATCCGCGCCAGCCGCCGAGGACTCTGCAATGGTGGGAATTCCGCCCACTGCCTTCACCGCCTCGCAGATGGCGAGGCAGACCTCCCAGCGGGTCACGCCGCCGGAGAGCCGCTCCGCAGGTGTCGCCACCAGATTGGGCTTGATGATGACCTTGTAGCCGGGCTTGATGACATCCTCCAGCCCCCCGATTTGTTCAATCACCTTGTCCACTGTCGCCTTGATGCTTGCATAGTCATTTCCGCCTGTCTTTTCAATAGAAACAATTGGCATGATTTTGTCCTCCTAAATCATATTTTTGAGTTGACTGCCCTGCGCTTATAAGCGCGCGCGAGCCTTCCGGCAGAACCGCTCGGGGTTCTGTCGGAAGGCAGTTGTAATTTTTTGGTTTTGAAAGAAAACCTGTCATAAAAGCGTCCGCCTATTTCATATTTGGATATGCTTTTCTCACATAGTCCCCAATGCGCTTGACCGCTTCCTTCAAATTTTCATCAGAGTTCGCGAACACGAGACGCAGGTGCCCCTCGCCCATTGCGCCAAAGGCGGAGCCGGGTACCACAACCACCTTTGCATGTTCCAACAGTTCCTCTGCAAACTCCTGAGACGGCTTGCCAAAGGCTTCGATATTGGCAAACGCATAGAAGCTGCCCAAGCACTTTTTACAGTGGAAGCCGGGAATGGTGTTGATTCCATCCACCAGAATATCTCTCCGTCTGGTATAGTCCTCCACCATCTGTGCCACGCAGTCCGTGCGCTTTAACGCCTCTGTGGCGGCGACCTGAGAGAAGGTGGAGACGCAGGAGACCACGCCCTCTTGAATCTGCGCCAGCTTGGGCACATAGGCGGCATCCATCACCAGATAGCCGATTCTCCAACCGGTCATGGCATAGGACTTGGAAAAGCTGTTGAGGATGACCACCCGGTCACGCACCTCGGGTACCTGCGCGATGCTGAAGGGCTTGATGCCGTCATAGACGATGCAGTCATAGGGCTCGTCGGAAAACACCCAGAGGTCGTGCTCCTGCGCCAGCTTGGCAATGGCGCGGATATCCTCCTCCATCAGTACGGCACCGGTGGGGTTGCAGGGGGAGTTGAGGATAATCGCCCGGGTCTTGGGGGTGATGGCCCGCTCGATATCCGCCGCTTGCAGCCGATAATCGTTCTTCTCATAGGTGGGGACGGGCACTGCGGTTGCGCCGATGATGGTGGCCTGCCCGAAATAGTTGGGGAAGCAGGGATCGGGCACCAGAATCTCATCCCCGGGATTGATCAGCGCCATCAGAGCCAGGGTCAAGCCCTCCAGCGCGCCCACGGAAATGATGACATTCTCCTTGGTATAGCCGTCCCAATACGCCTGATATTTGTTTGCAATCGCCTCTCGCAGCTCGTTGAGTCCGGCGTTGGGGCTGTAATGGGTATAGCCCGCGTCAATCGCCTTCTTTGCCGCCTCCTTGATGTAGACCGGGGTGTCGAAATTCGGCTCGCCCACGGTCAGCTTGATGACATCATTGTACTGCGCCGCAAGGTTGAACATCTTGCGAATGCCGGAGGGGGGATATTTCTGCGCCAGCGCTGAAAACTGCAATTTTTGTTCCATGTCTGCCACTCCTACTTCTTTTTCGCCGTGCTGTCGTGTCCGACGCCGGCAATATTCGCGGCATATTTTTTCTTCATCTCCAAATTGGAGAGCTTGGAGTACATGACCTTCTGTGCCTGGGGAGAGCCCGCGCCGTGCATACTCTCCACAAGTGCCGTTCCACCGGTCATGTTTTCAATCAATTTGCCCACGCGCATCCGGTCTTCCGTGGGCACTTCATCCACACCGCGGAGATACTTGTCCACATAGCCGCCGATTTGCAGGGACTTCAAATCCGCCTCAGAGGGCATGGTCGCAATGATGCCGCCGCCAATGTCCTGTGCCAGACGGTCGATGTCATAGATGAGCTGGGTCACGTTGTGCTTGCCCACATTCGCCAGCAGGGGATCCACAAAATAGGCACCCGAGGCGGTCTTTTTCCCCTCGCAGGAACAGGCCAGCGAGCAGGCAAAGAGGGTCTCCTCTTTGTGAATCATCTCGTTGAGCTTTTCCTTGACGTGTCCGGCTTTTCCATAGCCGCTATAGTCCGCCATCAGCGCCGAGGCACCGATGACAATGTCGGAGACGCCGCTCTTGCAGCCGCCGTAGTTGGAGCGGTGATAGCAGGCAAAGCGCTCTACCAGCAGTCCGGTAAACTGCGTTTCGCCGCAGAGGAACACACGCTCCCAAGGGACAAAAACATTGTCCAAAACAGTCAGGCACTCGCCGCCCACAATGCCGAATTGTGCATTTCCCTGATCAATATCACCCTCCAGCTTGCGGTCGTCATTGGTCTGACGGCCGAAAATGTGGACAACACCCGGGGCATCCACCGGCAGTGCGCAGCAGACGGCATACTCCGCCTCGTCCTCTTTCATCCCCATGGTGGGCATGATGAGCATTTCGTGGGAATTGACCATGCCGGTCATGTGCGCCTTGGCACCGCGGATCACAATGCCATCCTCGCGTTTTTCCACCACATGGACAAACATATCCGGATCCTTCTGCTGACCGGGACGCAGTCCTCTGTCGCCCTTCACATCGGTCATGGCTCCAGCAATCATTAAATCATTATCCTGCACATAGGTCAAGAACTTTTTAAACCGCTCATGGTAGTTGGTGCCCAGCGCCTGATCGCACTCATAGGTCACAGTATAGGTGGAGTTCATCGCGTCGAAGCCCACGCAGCGCTGATAGCAGGTGCCGGTTTTTTGAGAAATCATGCGGAGCATCTTGATTTTCGTAATCAGATCCTCTGTGCTCTGGTGGATATGGGTAAACCGATTGATTTTACGTCCGGTGAGGTGGGAGGTCGTCGTCATAATCTCCTCGTACTCAGGGGCGTTGGCAAGGGCATAGGTCATGGCGGCGGCGTTCACATGTCCCTTGATAAAGGGGTGGTCAATCACCGTGGCACTGTCCAGCAGCTCGCCCTTGAGGTAAACCTGAATCTTGCGATCCCGCAGACTGTCTTTATACTCTTGAGCTGTTTTCATTTTTTATACCTTTCTCACTTAACCCAGTTCCGACGCATCCGCTCCCACGCCACATCCCGTTCATCCGTAACGCGTTTGATGTCATCGCTATTCAGGTTTGCAAAGCGGGACTGTTTTTTCAGATAGTCCTCAACGGGAGTAAACTCCTTGGGGTTGCGGTTGAGTTTAAATTCACCGTTTTCATACTCGGCAAGATACCACAGTCCGCTGTCCACTGCCTCTTTGCCCAAGTCGATGGTCTGATCCGAGGCGGTTCCCCAGCCGGTGGGGCAGGGCGCCATCACATGGATATAGGAGGTGCCATCGGTATGCATGGCCTTCTCCACCTTCGCCAAATAGTCCTCGGGATAGCCCAGACTGGCAGTGGCGGCATAGGGGATGCCATGGGCCGCCACAATCTCGAACATCCGCTTCTTGGAGGTCTGGCAGCCGTGGATGTGGTTGCCGGAGGGGGAGTTGGTGGTCTTCATGCCATAGGGGGTCAGACTGCTCTTTTGAACGCCGGTATTCATGTACGCCTCGTTGTCATAGCAGATGAACACTGCCTTGTCATTGCGGTCAATCATGCCGGAGAGCGCCTGTAGGCCGATGTCGGCGGTGCCGCCGTCTCCGGCGAAGCCCACCACATGGAAATCTTCCAGCCCCTGCGCCTTTGCGCCGGCCAAAAGGCCGGACATCACGGCAGCGGTGCCGGCAAAGGGCGGGATGATGCCGTTGACAAACAGCGGCATATGGGGATAGATAAAGGCGACGGTGGACATGCAGTTGGGGGGAATCACCGCAATACTACGCTCGCCCAGCACCTTGAGTGCCAGACGGATTGCCAGTGCGCCGCCGCAGCCGCCACACGCCTTGTGGCCATAAAACAGCTCTTGATTCGTGATCGTTTTTGCATTAAGCGCCACAAATATCCCTCCTTAAATTAACGAATGTGACATCGTCTGTCTTGATTTTTCCCGTGAGCAGTTCCTCATAGATGTTCTCGATGTCCTCTTTGGAAATGCTTCTGCCGCCAAGGCCGCCTACATAGTTGGCTGTGGGGACAGTCACGTTCTTCTGCTTCAGCGCAGAGTTGATATCGGAGAACACCACGCCCTCGTAGCCGAAGCCGATGTCCTTCTCCATCACACCCACCGCCTTGGCATTTTTGACAATGTCCACGATTTCCTGGGTGGGGAAGGGACGCATGCAGCGGATTTTCAGCATACCGACCTTCTTGCCCGCCTGGCGGAGCGCGTCCACCACGCAGCGTGTGGTACCAGCCACACTGCCAAGGGTGACGAGGATCGCCTCGGCATCGTCGCAGTGATAGGCTTCCAGCATACCGCCATAGGAACGGCCAAAGGTCTCGCCGAACTCCTTGTCGATCTCCTTGATTTTTTCGGCGGCATCCAGCGTCGCCTGCTGCTGCTGATAGCGGAACTCCATGTTATAGAGGGGGCCTGCGGTGATGCAGGTGCCCTTGGGGTGATCCAAGTCCAGCCGATTGGCAAAGGGCTTGAGGGGGAGGAAGGCATCCATCTTTGCCTGATCCACCAACTGAATCAACTCATAGGTATGGGTGAGGACGAAGCCGTCCAGATTGACCATAACCGGCAGCATCACAGCGGGATCCTCGGCCAGCTTATAGGCCTGGAAAATCATGTCATAGGCTTCCTGTGCGTTTTCCGCATACATCTGAATCCAGCCGGTCTCCAACTGGGAGAGAGAGTCGCGCTGGTCGCCATAGATGTTCCACGGGGTGGCCACCGAGCGGTTTGCGTTCATCATGACAATGGGGAACCGGGAGCCGCTGGCGTAATGCAGTCCCTCCACCATGTAGAGCAGTCCCTGACTGGAGGTGGCGGTAAAGGTTCTCACACCGATGGCGGCAGCGCCGATGCTTGCAGCCATGGCGCTGTGCTCGGATTCCACATACAGGTATTCGCTCTCTAGAGAGCCATCCTCCACGAAATCCGCCAAGCGCTCCACAACGATGGTCTGCGGCGTGATGGGGTATGCGGCAATGACATTGGGCTTTGCCTGACGAACCGCCAGCGCAACTGCCTCATCGCCGGAAACAAATAGTTTCTCGCTCATGCGTCTACCTCCTTCTCCATGGAAATTGCATCGAATTTGCAGCCGTGGGCGCAGATGCCGCAACCCTTGCAATAGTCATAGTCCACTTCCAAATGCTCCCCCGACTTGTCGATCGCGCCATCGGGGCAGGTCAAAAAGCAACGCAGGCACTTCACGCACTTGTCGACGTTGATGACAGGGCGGAAGGTTCTCATGCCGGAGGAAATATCATGCAGCTGTCCCGTGGCAAATGCGGGACCCATGGGAATGTTCTTTACAACGTACTGTAAATCAGCCTGTGGTCTTTCCATTTATACCCGCTCCTTTACAATTTCATAGGTTCGATTGAGGAGCTTCTTGTTTTTCTCCCGAATCTTCACGCCCATCTGGTCGTCAATGGCCGCTTCCACCGCCGCGATGGTGGTGATGCCGGTGGCCGCGATCAGCGCGCCCAGCAGGGGCACGTTGGTGATGGGGCGTCCCAGAATTTCCAGCGCCAGCCCAGTGGCATCCACCGTCACAACCTTGCAGTTCTCCACCGGAAACCGACTTGCATCCTTGGTGGTGTTGATGATCACGGTCGCGCCGGGCTTCAGTCCGTTTTTCACGGGATCTCCAAAGAGTGTATCATCCAAAACCACCGCGCAGTCGCAGGCGACTACCTCGCTGCGGTCTGTGATGTTCTCTGTGTCAATTCTGGTAAATGCAAAGACAGGTGCGCCGCGCCGCTCGGGACCGAAGGACGGAAACGCCAACGCATACTTGCCTTCATGGATGGAGACAGCGCCGCCCAGCAGTCTGGCCGCCGTAAATGCGCCCTGACCGCCACGTCCGTGCCAACGAATTTCTGTCATGTCAAAACCTCCTTTTTATTATAACCGGTACTCTTATTTCGCTGCTTTCGCTGCCTTGATGGCGTCGATGAGCAGGGGAGTGACCTTGAACAGGTCGCCGCAGATGCCGTAATCGGCAATCTCGAACATGGGCGCGGTGT
>JAVVOA010000007.1:0-9334 GCA_036656515.1 Oscillospiraceae bacterium
CTTGCAAAAACTTTTGTGAGAGTTTAGATAGGGCGGTATCATTTAAATTTGATCATTAAAGTTTTCTTTGGTTCTTTCTTTTTCAAAAGAAAGAATGCGTACCCCTCGTACCTCACCTACCCCTCGTATCTATCGTTTGATTGAGACTGAAAATCAAGTCAGGAGGATAAAATGAACTACATCAGTACCAGAGACAAGAGTCTGCGGATGACGGCGGCAGAGGCGATCAAGCAGGGACTGGCGCGGGATGGGGGACTGCTGACCCCGGAATGCATCCCCACCCTCGACCACGGGTTTTTCAAAGACCTGTGCGCCATGCGCTACCAAGACCGGGCGGCGGCGGTGATGGGTCTGTATTTGGACGACTATACGGCAGAGGAGCTCCACACCTTCGCGGAGCAAGCCTATGGCCCCAGCCAGTACGACACCGACGCGGTTGCGCCGGTACACACCGTGGACGACAGCACCCACTGTCTGGAGCTGTGGCACGGCCCCACCTCCGCATTCAAGGACATGGCGCTGCAAATGCTGCCCCGGCTGCTCTCCGCCAGCCTGCGGAAAACCGGCGAGGACAAGACGGCCTGCATCTTAGTTGCCACCTCCGGGGACACCGGCAAGGCGGCGATGGAGGGCTTTGCCGACGTGCCCCAGACCAAGATTTTGGTCTTCTATCCCAACGGCGGCGTGTCCGCCATCCAAGAGCTGCAAATGGTCACCCAAGGGGGCGACAACGTGTCTGTCTGCGCCGTGGAGGGCAATTTCGACGATGCCCAGTCCGGCGTCAAGCGGATTTTCTCCGACGAGGCCCTGCGGGATACTCTGGCACAGCGCGGCTACTTCCTGTCCTCTGCCAACTCCATCAATTGGGGACGGATCCTGCCCCAGATCGTCTACTATCTCTCCGCCTATTGCGATCTGGTGCGGGATGGCAAGCTGCACATGGGACAGCCGGTGAACTTCTGCGTGCCCACCGGCAACTTCGGGGACATTCTGGCGGCCTACTATGCCAAGCGCATGGGTCTGCCCGTGGGTAAGCTGATCTGCGCCTCCAACAGCAACGACGTGCTGACGGATTTCCTCCGCACCGGTGTCTATGACCGCAACCGCGCGTTCTACAGCACCATGAGCCCCTCCATGGACATCCTGATTTCCAGCAATTTGGAGCGGCTGCTCTATGCCCTGTCCGGCGAGAACGATGTGGAGGTGCGGGGCTATATGGAGCAGCTGGCGAAGACCGGGAAATATCAGGTGTCCGATGCCATCCTGTCCCAGCTGCAAGAGCTGTTTTGGGGTGGCTCCTGCGACGAGGCACAGACCGCCGCCACCATCGCGGACTCCTATCAGAACAAGGGCTATCTGATGGACACCCATACCGCCGTGGCGGCGCGGGTGCTGGCGGACTATCGGGCGGCCACCGGCGACGGCGCTGTGACCGTCTTTGTGTCCACCGCAAGCCCCTATAAATTCTGCAACCATGTGCTGGCGGCAATCGGGGAAACCCCGGCAGGGGAGGGCGTGGCACTGCTAGAGCAGCTCCATCAGGTCTCGGGTGTCACCGTGCCCCGTCGGCTGGCGGAATTGCAGGGCAAACCCCGCCGGTTCGACCGCTGTACCGAAAAGAGCGGCATGGACGGTGTGGTGCTGGATTTCTTGGGCAACCCCGCACGATCCTAAGTGCGATGTTGCTCTTGGGATAGGACAGAAAAAATCAGACGCGGAAGGGCGGCACGCCATGGGGTTATACACAATCGGGGACTTGCACCTCTCCCAATCGGTGAACAAGAGCATGGAGGTTTTCGGCGCGGGCTGGGAGAACTATACCCAGCGTCTGCGGGAGTCCCTATCCCAATTGGGAGAGGATGACCTGCTGGTGCTCTGCGGCGATACCTCCTGGGGGATTTCTCTGGAGGAGGCGGCGGCAGACTTCCATTTCATCGACGCGCTGCCGGGGAAAAAACTGCTGGTCAAGGGCAACCACGACTATTGGTGGAACACCGCCGCCAAGATGAATGCCTTTTTCGAGAAGGAGGGCATCCGCTCCATTGAAATTCTCCACAACAACTGCTATACTTACGAGGGCTATGCCCTCTGCGGTACCCGGGGCTGGTTTTTTGAGGAGGAACAGGGTGCCCACGATGCCAAGGTGCTCAATCGAGAGGTCATGCGATTGGAGGCCTCTCTGCGAGGGGCGGGGGAAAAGCCGATTTTGTGCTTTCTGCATTACCCACCGCTGTATCAGGGCTATCGCTGCCCGGAAATTCTGGCGATGCTGCAAAAATATCAGGTGACCGCCTGCTATTATGGGCACCTCCACGGCCCGGGACATCGCCGCGCCATCGAGGGAAAGCACGATGGAATCGACTTTTCGCTGGTCGCTTCCGACTATTTGGGGTTTATTCCGAAAAAAATTTGCTAAAAGTGCAAATAAGTGTGGAAATTTGGTTTATTTTCTGCTAAAATATATAGTCGCACCGGTCAATCATCGGTGATGAACGGAGGAAATGTAAAAATGAGTGTTAAGAGCTTTGAGAAATTGGAAAAAAGTATGGTCGCACTGACCATCGAGGTGGGTGCGGACGAGTTTGAAGCCGCCATCGTCAAGGCGTACCAGAAGCTGCGCAACCAAGTCAACGTGCAGGGGTTCCGTCCCGGCAAGGCACCCCGCAAGATCATCGAGACCAGATATGGCGCGGAATTTTTCTATGATGAAGCGGTGAATATTGTACTGCCCGACGCATACGAGGCCGCCGTGGAAGAAAAAGAACTGGACGTGGTGGGCTATCCCAAGGTGGAGCTGGTGGGCGAGGTCACCAAGGACGGCTTTACCTTTACGGCACAGACCGCTGTCTATCCCGACGTGAAGCTGGGTGCCTATCGCGATTTGCAGGCAGAGAAGCCTGAGGTCAAGGTCACCGCCGCCGATGTGGACAACCGCATCCAAGAGCTGACCGATCGCAACACCCGTCTGGTCTCCGTGACACGCGCCGTGGCACAGGGCGACACCGCTGTCATCGACTTCGAGGGCTTTGACAAGGGCGTGGCGTTCGAGGGCGGCAAGGGCGAGAATTTCAATCTGGAAATCGGCTCCGGTCAGTTCATCCCCGGCTTTGAAGAGCAGCTGGTGGGCATGAGCGCCGGCGAGGAGAAGGACATCGACATCACCTTCCCCGAGGATTATCATGCAGACCTTGCCGGCAAGGCCGTGGTCTTCCACGTCAAGGTCAACGAGGTCAAGGTCAAGGAGGTTCCCGCGCTGGACGATGAGTTCGCCAAGGATGTCTCCGAGTTTGACACGCTGGTGGAGCTGAAGGCCGATCTGGAGAAGAAGGTCATCGCCGAGCGGGAGGAGACCGCCAACCGCGCCTTTGAGGAAAACCTCATGAGCTTGGTCGCCCAGAATATCGAGTGCGACGTGCCCGATGCTATGGTGAACAATCAGGCAGAGAAATTCTTGGAGAATTTCAAGTCCCAGCTCCAGCAGCAGGGCATCCCCTATGAGCAGTATTTGCAGATGACCGGCATGGAGGAGAGCAAGCTGAAAGAGGATGCCAAGGAGCCGGCACTCCGTCAGGTGCGTCTGGATCTGGCCATTGCCGCCATCATCGAGGAGGAGAAGCTGGAGGTCTCTGACGAGGAGATCGAAGCCGAGTACAAGACCCTCTCCGAGAAATATGGCATGGAGCTGGATCTGGTGAAGAAGTATCTCTCCACCGACCAAATTCGCGCCCAGGTGCTCAACGAGAAGGCCATCCAGCTGGTGCGCAGCACCGCCGTCGCCGTTGCCCCCGCCCCGGTGGAGGAGACGGTTGCACTGGAGCCGGAGGAAGTCAAGGAAGTCAAGGCAAAGAAGCCGGCTGCCAAAAAGCCCGCCGCGAAAAAGACCGCCAAGAAGGATGACGCGAAAAAGACCGAGGAAGCCAAATAGGCATTTTTGCGGACATTTTACAGATTCGACACATTCTCTCATGGTGCCTGTGGTATCATGAGAGAATGTTTATAGCGCCCCGTTCAGGATTCGATGGAATCGGACAAAATCCGACGGAGTTCTCCCGGGGCACAGAACACAATTCGGCAGACCGCTCGCCGAAAGAGCGGCGCTAACGGCATCAGAGAATCATCTGCGCCGCAATGCATGGAGGTTACTAATGAGCAATATGAGTTTGGTTCCTTACGTTGTCGAACAGACCAATCGGGGAGAGCGCTCCTATGATATTTTTTCCCGTCTGCTCAATGACCGCATTATTTTCTTGGGTGAAGAGGTCAACGACACCACGGCAAGTCTGGTGGTGGCACAGATTTTGTATTTAGAGGCAGCGGATCCCGACAAGGACATCCAGCTGTATATCAACAGCCCCGGCGGCAGCGTGACGGCGGGCATGGCGATCTATGACACCATGCAGTACGTCAAGTGCGACGTGTCCACCATCTGCATCGGCATGGCGGCCAGCATGGGCGCCTTCCTGCTGTCCTCCGGCGCAAAGGGCAAGCGCATCGCTCTGCCCAACGCCGAAATCATGATTCACCAGCCCTCCGGCGGCACCCAAGGGCAGGCATCCGACATCAAGATTCAGGCGGAATGGATGCTGCGCACCCGGGAGAAGCTGAATAAGATTCTGGCGGCAAACACCGGCAAGCCCATCGAGACCATCGCCATCGACACCGAGCGGGACAACTTTATGTCCGCCGAGGAGTCCAAGGAATACGGGCTGATCGACCGCATTATCTACAAGCATTAACCACCGCCGGCGGCGATACCGCCGACAATGCCGGCGCAGACTGTGGGAACTCCCCGGAGGAGCGCGGGGCGAAAGGAATAGAACATGAACGACGAAGCGAAAAAAGCAATCCGCTGCTCGTTTTGCGGCAAGCATGAGCAACAGGTGCACCGCATGATTCAGGGGCCGGGCGTGCGCATCTGCGATGAATGCGTCCAGCTCTGCATGAGTATTTTAAACGACGGCTATGAGGACGCAGGGACGACCGGGCTGACCGACATTCCCGACCAGCTGCCCACCCCCGCCGAAATCCGGGATGTGCTGGATCAGTATGTGATCGGGCAGGACTCTGCGAAAATTGCGCTGGCTGTCTCGGTGTACAACCACTATAAGCGCATTTTCTTCGGCGGCGACGAGGATGTGGAGCTGCAAAAGAGCAATATCCTGATGCTTGGACCCACCGGCAGCGGCAAGACCCTGTTTGCCCAGACCTTGGCGCGGGTGCTAAAGGTGCCCTTTGCCATCGCGGATGCCACCACCCTGACCGAGGCCGGCTATGTGGGCGACGACGTGGAGAATATTCTCCTGCGACTACTACAGGCGGCGGACTTTGACGTGGAGCGCGCCGAGCACGGCATCATCTATGTGGATGAGATCGACAAAATTGCCCGCAAGAGCGAAAACACCTCCATCACCCGGGATGTGTCCGGCGAGGGTGTCCAGCAGGCACTGCTGAAAATCGTGGAGGGCACGGTGGCCAATGTGCCGCCCCAGGGCGGGCGCAAGCACCCCCATCAGGATTTCATTCAGGTCAACACCAAGAACATCCTGTTCATCTGCGGCGGCGCGTTCGACGGTATCGAGAAGATCATCGAGCAGCGGCTTGACCAGAAGGGCATCGGCTTTGACGCTGTGGTGGAGAGCAAGAAGGACAAGGACATCAGCAAGATTTTGAAGCAGGTACAGCCCCACGATATCCTGAAATACGGTCTGATTCCCGAGCTGGTGGGTCGTCTGCCCGTCATCGCGCCCCTAGAGGCGCTGGGCAGAACCGAGCTGGTGCGGATTCTCACCGAGCCGAAAAACGCCTTGGTCAAGCAGTATCAAAAGCTGCTGGGCTATGACGATGTGGAGCTGGTCTTTGAAAAGGATGCCTTAGAGGCGGTGGCAGATCTCGCCATTGCCCGCGCCATCGGTGCCCGGGGACTGCGGGCGGTGATGGAGAGCATGCTGACCCAGCTGATGTACGACATCCCCTCCGACCCCACCATCGAAAAGGTGACCATCACCCGTGGCGTGGTGGAGGGCACCGATCAGGCGGAGCTGGTGCGCAATCCCGATAAAATCAACTACGCGGTGAAGCTGAATAACGGAAAAACAGAGGGCTTGCCGGTTTCCGGAACCTCTACGCCCGCCTCGGCTTCCTAAGAGCATAAAAAAGGAGAGGCGATGCCCCTCCTTTTTTCGCGTTGCAGACTTCAAGAAAGGAACTCACCATGGAACCTAAAACTTGGAATATCCCCGTCCTTGCCCTGCGGGGGCTGACGGTGTTTCCCCACATGATCATGAACTTCGACGTGGAACGCGCCATCTCCATCCGCGCCTTGGAGAGCGCTATGGAGACGGATCAACACGTCTTTCTGGTGACACAGCGGGAGATCGGCGTGGCGCTGCCCGGCGAAAAAGACCTCTATACCGTGGGTACAGTGGCGCATATCCGCCAGATTTTGCGCCTGTCAGAGACCTCTGTCCGGGTGATGGTGGAGGGGGAGTACCGCGGCCATCTGAAACGGCTGTGGCAGACCGACCCGTTTTTGCAGGCCAATGTGGAGCAGCTGGAGGAGCCTGTCGAGCGCGTAGCCCCTCGAACAGAGGCGCTGGTGCGCCAGACCTATACCCTGTTTGGCGACTATGCCGAGCTTGCCACCAATGTGCCGGACGAGGTCACGGCGGCGGTGCTGGACTGTCGGGAGCCGGGCTATCTGGCGGACTATATCGCCCAGAATATCAGCCTGCGCTATTTCGACAAGCAGGAGCTGTTGGAGGAACTGCACCCCTTTCCCCGCCTGCGGAAGCTCAATGGCTTTTTGAGCCGTGAGCTGAACATTTTGGGCTTTGAGCACGAGATGGAGGACAAAATCCGGGATCAGCTGGTGAAAAGCCAGCGGGAACAGATTTTGCGCACCCAGATTCGGGTCATGCAGAGTGAACTGGGAGAGACCGACGACGGCGACGATGAGTTGCGGGACTATCGCAACCGCATTCTCGCCCTCCACCTGTCCGAGGAGGTGGAGGACAAGCTTCTCCACGAGGTGGATCGTCTGGCGAAGCAACCCTTCGGCAGCGCGGAGTCGGCGGTGTCCCGCAACTATCTGGATGCCTGTCTGGAGATGCCGTGGAACAAGACCACCAAGGAGCGCGCCGACGTGGCGGCTGCCCGCAAGGTCTTGGAGCACGATCACTACGGACTGGAAAAGGTCAAGGAGCGCATTTTGGAGATGATTGCCGTGCGGCAGCTCAATCCCGCCGGACACGGACAGATTCTCTGTCTGGTGGGGCCGCCGGGCGTGGGCAAAACCTCCATCGCCATCTCAGTGGCAAAGGCGCTGAATCGCAAGCTGGCGCGGCTGTCTCTGGGCGGTGTCCGGGACGAGGCGGACATCCGGGGACACCGGAAAACCTACATAGGTGCCATGCCGGGACGGATTATCGAGGCGATCACCCGCAGCGGCTCCATGAATCCGCTGCTGCTGTTGGACGAGATCGACAAGCTGGGCAACGACTATCGGGGCGACCCCGCCTCCGCACTGTTAGAGGTGCTGGACGGGGAGCAGAACAACAGCTTCCGCGACCACTTTTTGGAAATTCCCGTGGATCTGTCCCGGGTGCTGTTCATCACCACCGCCAACACCACGGAGACCATTCCCCGCCCTCTGCTCGACCGCATGGAGCTGATTGAGCTGTCCAGCTATACCGACGAGGAAAAGCTGGAAATCGCCAAGCGGCACCTGCTGCCCAAGCAGATGAAGGAGCACGGTATCCGAAAAACCAACCTGCGGGTGGGGGACGATGCCCTCCGCGCCATCATCACGGGCTATACCCGGGAGTCCGGCGTCCGCATTTTGGAGCGGCGACTGGCAAAGCTGTGTCGAAAAACCGCAATGCGCCTGATTGCAGGTGATGTAAAGCGGATTACCATTACAGAAAAAGACCTCCATGACTTCTTGGGTGCCCGCATTTACAGCCCTGCTGTCCACACGGACAGCGAGGAGGTCGGCGTGGTGAACGGGCTGGCATGGACAGAGGTCGGCGGCGAGATCCTACAGGTGGAGGTCAACGTCATGGACGGCACCGGCAAGGTGGAGCTGACCGGCAACTTGGGCGACGTGATGAAGGAGTCGGCGCAGACGGCGCTGTCCTGTCTGCGGAGTCGGGCGGCGGCGCTGGGCATCGAGCCGGACTTCTATAAGACGAAGGACATCCACGTCCATTTCCCGGAGGGGGCGGTGCCCAAGGACGGCCCCTCGGCGGGGATTGCCATCGCCACGGCGATGCTGTCTGCCCTGACGGGGCAGAAGGTACATGCCGAGCTGGCGATGACCGGCGAAATCACCCTGCGGGGACGTGTTCTGCCCATCGGCGGATTGAAGGAAAAAACCATGGCGGCACTGCGCAACGGTGTCAAGACCGTGGTGATTCCCCGGGAAAATCTCCGGGATTTGGAGGAGATCGACCAGACGGTGCGCCAAGGTCTGCGCTTTGTGCCGGTGGACACCATCGACGCTGTGCTGGCAGAGGCGATCTGCTATCCGGCGACACCCGCCAGAGACGGGCAGCCTTCGGCGGTAGCGGCGTTTTCCCACACCCACCACGAGACGGTGGGCGACACGGCACTGCGGCAGTAAGGCGGTCGTCTGCTTTTGAAGCCGGTGCTTCAGGCAACACTTTTTCTCGCCTCTGGGGCGAAAACAGGACACAAAAGACCATCCCTCTTTATCGTCTTTTGGTGCCTGGCGTACAGCGAAAGGAATGGTCTTTTATATGGCGCGCTTTAATCAAGTTGAATTCATCCTATCGGCGGTGGAGCCCAGCAAATTCATCCGGGATGGGATGCCCCAAATCGCCTTTGCCGGGCGCTCCAACGTGGGCAAATCCTCGGTGATCAACCGGCTGGTGGGGCGGAATAATTTTGCCCGGGTGGGCTCTGCGCCGGGCAAGACCACCCACATCAACTACTTCAAAATTGATCGACATCTCTATCTGGTGGATTTGCCGGGCTATGGCTATGCCAAGGTCAGCAAGACGGAAAAGGATCGCTGGGGACAGCTGATGGAGTCCTATTTTCACGATGAGCAGGAGCTGATTTCTCTGGGCGTGCTGATTGTGGATGCCCGGCACAAGCCCACGGCGGACGATGTCATCATGTGCAATTGGTTTCGGGAGTCCGGCTGCCCCATGGTGGTGGTGGCGAATAAGGTGGACAAGCTGAAAAACAGCGAGCTTGCGCCGAATTTGCAGCAGATTCGAGACACCCTGTCTCTGGAGGAGACGGATGCACTGGTGCCGTTTTCCGCCGAAAAGGGCACGGGGAAGGAGACCCTGCTCCGTCTGCTGAACGA
>JAVVOA010000007.1:9434-13637 GCA_036656515.1 Oscillospiraceae bacterium
TCCTGCGAAAAGCGGAACGGATAAAAAAACTTGCCCACCCCCTATGCAAAGCGGGGAAAATACGGTAAAATAGGCGTAGCCTATTTTATTTAATTCAAAATATTTACCACAACGCCGCATTGCGGCTGTGGTAAAATAGGCGTAGACGACTAAGGAACGAGGGCAACGGAGCTACGCCCGCTTTTTGAAAAAAGCGGGGCAAAAACTTTAATGTTTCAAGGATAGAACAGGCGATCAAGGAACGAGGGCAACGGAGCTACGCCCGCTTTCTCCAATAAGCGGGGTAAAAACTTGAATGTTTCAAGGATAGAACAGACGGGCAACCAGAGCGTTTTATCTACTAAATTTGATCTTTAAAAGTTTTTGTCCAACTTTTTTCAAAAAGTTGGCGTACCCCGCCCCGCCCCCACGTCCCGCGTAACATGCTATTTCATTTCATGGGAGGATATTATGATGCAAGAGCCAAAATACAAGCGCGTCCTGCTGAAAATCAGCGGCGAGGCGCTTGCCGGCGACAAACACTCCGGTCTGGACTTCGAGGTGATCTCCAAGGTCTGCGACGTGATTCGCACCTGCACAGAGCTGGGCGTACAGATTGGCCTGGTGGTGGGCGGCGGCAACTTCTGGCGCGGCATGAAGGACGGCGAGGGCAAGATGGAGCGCACCCGTGCCGACCATATGGGAATGCTGGCCACGGTGCTCAACTGCCTTGCCGTGGCAGATGTGTTGGAGCAAAAGGGCGTGAATGTCCGGGTGGAAACCGCCATCGAAATGCGCGCCATCGCCGAGCCCTATGTGCGATCCAGGGCGATCCGCCATCTGGAAAAGGGCCGCGTGGTGATTTTCGGCTGCGGCACCGGCAACCCCTATTTCTCCACCGACACCGCGGCGGTGCTTCGGGCGGCAGAGATCGGGGCAGAGGTGATTTTGCTGGCGAAGAACATCGACGGCGTGTATAGCGCCGACCCCGCCAAGGACGACACCGCTGTCAAATATGACACCATCAGCTATGACGACGTGCTGGCACAGCATCTGTCCGTGATGGACTCCACCGCCACCTCGCTGTCTATGGATAACCACATCCCCGTGGTGCTGTTCGCGCTGAAGGACCCAGAAAATATTGTACGCGTCGTTTGCGGCGAAAAAATTGGTACGATTGTGAAGGAGGCATAACCATGTCAAAGGAAGAATATAAGGTATACGCAGAGAAGATGCAAAAGAGCGTGGAGTCCGTCATGGCGGATTTCGGGGCAGTGCGCGCCGGACGCGCCAACTCGTCGGTGCTGGATCGCATCAACGTGGACTATTACGGCACCCCCACACCCCTCCAGCAGATTGCGTCTATCGCATCCCCCGACCCCCGCACGCTGGTGATCCAGCCGTGGGATCAGGGCGCGTTGAAGGCCATTGAAAAGGCAATCTTAAACTCGGATTTGGGCATCAACCCCCAGAACGACGGCAAAGGCATCCGCCTCGCCTTCCCCCAGCTGACCGAGGAGCGTCGCAAGGAGCTGGTGAAGCAAATCCATAAATATGCCGAGGGCGGCAAGATCGCCGTGCGCAACATCCGTCGGGACGCCATGGAGACCTTTAAAAAGCAGGAGAAAAAGTCCGAAATTACCGAGGACGAAATGAAAACCGTGGAAAAAGACCTGCAAAAAATGACGGACGATACCTGCAAGCAGATTGACGAGCTGCTGGCGAGAAAAGAAAAGGAATTGATGGTGGTTTGATGGCTGCCACTCCAATCGGGCAGGTGGATCCGCTCCGCCTGCCCTCCCATATTGCAATCATTATGGACGGCAACGGTCGCTGGGCAAAGAAGCGGGGACTGCCTCGCACCGCCGGACACAAGGTGGGGGCAGAGACCTTCCGCACCATCGCCACCTGCTGCAAGGATATGGGCGTGCAGTATCTCACCGTCTATGCCTTTTCCACCGAGAACTGGAAGCGCTCCGCCGACGAGGTGGGCACCATTATGCTGCTGCTGAAAAAGTATCTGCTGGAGGCAATCGACACCATGGCGCGGGACAATATCCGGCTGTCCTTTTTCGGCGACCTGTCCCGCCTCTCTCCCGAGCTGCGGGCGCTGACGGAAAAAACCAACGCCATCTCCGCCGGCCTCGATGGCTTTCAGGCGAATATTTGCCTCAATTACGGCGGGCGGGATGAAATCCTGCGCGCCGCCCGGCGGTTTGCCACTGACTGCGCGGCGGGAAAGCGGTCGCCGGAGGAGCTGGACGAAGCTCTGTTTTCCGGCCTGCTGGACTCTGCCGGCATCCCCGACCCAGAGCTGCTGATCCGCCCCTCGGGCGAGCTGCGGCTCTCCAACTTTCTGTCGTGGCAGAGCGCCTATGCCGAGCTGTATTTCACCGATGTGCTCTGGCCGGACTTTGACGAGGCGGAATTGCGCCGCGCCATAGTATCCTATCAACAGAGAGACCGTCGTTTCGGCGGTGTAAAGTAATTTACCGTTACACGGTTTAGGAGTGATTGCCCCATGAAAACCCGAATTATCGTCGCCGCGATCGGTGCGCCCCTGTTGGTGTGGGTGCTGATTTTTCTGCCACCTGTCGCCACGCTGGCACTGCTGATGGCGCTGCTTGCCATCGGTGCCCACGAGCTGATGCAGGCCGTGACCGGGAAGTCCGGCGGTGCCATGACCGGGATTGCCATCGCCTGCGCACTGCTGATTCCGCTGGCTGTGGCGATGGAGACCGGGGTGATAGACTGTGGGCTCTCGCCCATGCAGATCTATGGCCTGCTGGGACTTGTGGCGCTGGTGCTGCTGTTTGGAAAGCTGATTTTCAGCCACGGCACGGCGGGGGAGCTGCCCTTTTCCCATGTGTCGGCGGCGCTGTTTGCGGGCTTTGCCATTCCGCTGATGCTGACCTGTCTGCTGCGCCTGCGGGTGATGGAGAATGGGCAGGCACTGGTGATGGTGCCGCTGGTGGCGGCGTTCGGCAGCGATACCTTTGCCTATTTTGTGGGCATCTCCTGTGGCAAGCACAAGCTGATTCCCTTGGTCAGCCCCAAGAAAACGGTGGAGGGCTGTGTGGGCGGCTTTGCGGGCGGTGTCGTCGGGATGCTGCTGTTTCGCTGGATTGCCAAGCTGACGGTGGGCTTGCAGCTCAGTGTCGCGGTCTCGGTTTTGCTGGGACTGCTGGGCAGCGCCATGGGACAGCTGGGGGATCTGTCGTTTTCCGTGATCAAGCGGGAATTCGGGGTCAAGGACTTCGGCAAGCTTTTACCCGGACACGGCGGTGTGCTGGATCGGTTCGACAGTGTGATTTTCGTCGCGCCGATGCTGTGGTTTTTACTGACGACATGGGGGGGATTGCTGTGACAATTTCTGTTTTGGGCTCCACCGGCTCCATCGGACGACAGACGCTGGAGGTGGCGGCACAGCTGGATATCCCGGTGGCGGCGCTGACGGCGCACAGCAACATCGCGCTTTTGGAGCAGCAGGTGCGGCAATTTCATCCCCATCTGGTGGCGGTCTTTGACCCAGAGGCGGCAGAAACGCTGGGGGAACGGCTGCCCGATACCAAGATACTCTCCGGCATGGAGGGACTGCTGGCGGCGGCGACGCTACAGGAGGCGGACACCGTGGTCACCGCCGTGATGGGCATGGTGGGGCTGACCCCCACCTTGGCTGCGGCGGAGCGGGGGAAGCGGATTGCCCTTGCCAACAAGGAGACTTTGGTCTGCGCCGGCGAGCTGGTCATGGACACCGCCGACCGCTATGGCGCGAAAATCATCCCCGTGGACTCCGAGCATTCTGCGATTTTTCAGTGCCTACAGGGCTGTCAAGACCCGGGGGAAATCAAACAATTGATTTTGACCTGCTCCGGCGGCCCGTTCTATGGCAAGACATTTTCCCAGCTGACCGGCGTGACCAGCGCCGATGCCCTCCGCCATCCCAACTGGACAATGGGGCCGAAAATCACGGTGGACTGCGCCACGCTGATGAATAAGGGTCTGGAAATCATCGAGGCCATGCGGCTGTATCGACTGCCGCTGTCCCAGATACAGGCGGTGATTCATCGGCAGAGCATCGTCCATTCTCTGGTGGAATTTCGGGATGGCGCGATTTTGGCACAGCTGGGCACGGCGGATATGCGGCTGCCCATCCGCTATGCGCTGACCTATCCCAACCGGGCAGAGAGCCCGCTTCCGCCCCTGAATTTGCTGACCTGTCCA
>JAVVOA010000007.1:13734-42143 GCA_036656515.1 Oscillospiraceae bacterium
CAGCGCTGACCTTTGCGCCGCCGGATTTGGACGCCTTTCCCTGTCTGCGTCTCGCCATGGAGGCGGCGGAGGAGGGCGGCACGGCCTGCACGATTTTAAACGGTGCCAACGAGGCGGCGGTGGGTCTGTTTTTGCGGGACGAAATCGGGTTTTGTGACATTCCCGCCCGGGTGGCGGCGGCACGCGCGGCGATCACAGTGCGGCAAAATCCCAATTTGACGGAGATATTGGAGGCGGACAGACGCGCCAGAGCGGCTGTGTTGGGCGAATCAGCGACCGATAGGAGAGCAAAATAGTGTATATTTTAGCGGCAATTTTGATGTTCGGCATATTGATTGCCGTCCATGAGCTGGGGCATTTTCTGGCGGCGAAGGTCTGCGGCGTGCGGGTGAACGAGTTTTCCATCGGCATGGGGCCGGCGCTGTTTCATCGCACCCGGGGAGAGACCGAGTACGCCCTGCGGCTGTTTCCCATCGGCGGCTATTGCGCCATGGAGGGCGAGGACGAGGACTCCGAGGATGTCCATGCCCTGAACCGACAGGGCTTTTGGCGGAAGCTGTTCATTTTTTCCGCCGGTGCAGTGATGAACTTTTTGATTGGAATTGTGATTCTTTTGATTCTATATTCCGGCGTTTCCGCATTTTACACCCCGGTTATCACTGGCCTTGCGCCGGAGTTTACCCACGGCGGCGAGAGCGGCTTGCAGGTGGGCGATCGGATTTATGCGGTGGATGGCGAGCGCATTTATCTGTACAACGACCTCTCCATGTTTTTCCCCCGGGGCAACGGCACGGATTTTGATCTGGTGGTGGAGCGGGATGGTCAGCGGGTCACGCTGGAAGATTTTCCCTTGACCCGAGGGGAATACAGCTCCTTTGACGGAGGAAAATACACCGGCTACGGTCTGTATTTCGGCACCGAGGCGGCAACGCCGCTGCTCAAGCTGCAATACACTTGGTACAATGCGGTGGATTTTGTCCGCATCATCCGATACAGCTTGCAGGAGCTTTTGACCGGCGGTGCCACCATGGCGGATCTCAGCGGTCCGGTGGGCATCGTCTCCACCATCTCTCAGGTGGGGGAGGACTCCGCCACCACGGCGGACGCGGTGAACAACATCCTCTATTTTGCGGCGCTGATTGCCGTCAATCTGGCGGTGATGAATCTCCTGCCGCTGCCGGCGTTGGACGGTGGAAAAATCTTCTTTTTGGTGCTGGATGCCGCCACCATGGCGGTGCTGCACAAGCGGATTCCCGACAAATATCAGAATGCTATCCACACCGCCGGCTTTGTCCTGCTGATGGGTCTGATGCTGGTGGTGACCTTCCGGGATGTGGTGAAGCTGTTTCAGTAGAAAACGTATCAATATACGAAAGATATACAAAAACGATAGGGAGAGGGAGTCGGACAATGACCAGACAAATCTCGGTGGGCGGTGTGCTTGTGGGCGGCGGCGCACCGGTTTCCATCCAATCCATGTGCAATACCAAGACCGAGGACGTGGCTGCCACGGTGGAGCAAATCCATCGACTGGAGGCGGCGGGCTGTGAGATTGTCCGGGTGGCCATCCCCACCCAGGCGGCGGCAGAGGCGGTGGGGGAGATCACAAAGCGGATTCAGATTCCGCTGGTGGCGGACATTCACTTCAACTATCGCTATGCGCTGACCTGCGCAGAGCGGGGGATCTCCAAAATCCGCATCAACCCCGGCAACATCGGCGGCATGGAAAATGTCCGCGCCGTGGCAGAGAGCTGTCGGGCGCGGCACATCCCCATTCGCATCGGTGTCAACGGCGGCTCGCTGGAAAAGGAGCTGCTGGCAAAATACGGCGGTGTCACGGCAGAGGCCTTGGTGGAGAGCGCCTTGGGGCATGTGGCGCTGCTGAATCGCTTCGATTTTGAGGATATCTGCATCTCTGTGAAATGCTCTGACGTGCCCCTGACCATCGCCGCCTATCGACTGCTGGCGGAGCGGTGCGACTATCCCCTGCATCTGGGTGTGACCGAGGCGGGAACGCCGTCCATGGGCATGATCAAATCTGCCATGGGCATCGGCGGCCTGCTCTGTCTCGGCATCGGAGACACCCTGCGGGTGACGCTGACCGCCGATCCCGTGGAGGAGATCGTCGCCGCAAAGAAGATTCTGGCGGCGGCGGGACTGCGAAAATCCGGCGTGAATCTCATCGCCTGCCCCACCTGCGGACGGACGCGGATCGACCTGATCCCCATTGCGGAGGAGGTGGAGCGCCGCTTGGCGGACTGCCAAAAAAACATCACCGTGGCGGTGATGGGCTGTGCGGTCAACGGACCCGGCGAGGCGGCGGCGGCGGACATCGGCATCGCTGGCGGCGACGGCGAGGGACTGCTATTCAGTAAAGGGAAGGTGCTTTACAAGGTGCCGCAGGACAAGCTTGTAGACGCGCTGATGGCGGAGATCGACAAGCTGTAGACGACGAGGGTAGGTACGTCCACTTTTTGAAAAAAGTGGAGCAAAAACTTTTGAGGAATCATTGAATCCCCTTTCGGGTCTGTTTGAAAATATCCCAAACGTTCCATAGCTGCTTTTTTCTTGCAAACTGTCAGGATTTTTGCCAGACCAGAAATTTAAATCATTAAAATTTTTGTCCAACTTTTTTTAAAAAGTTGGCGTACCCCTCGTACCCCTCGTACCCCTCGTACCCTTCGTCCCCACCTCGTCCCCATGCTTGCTGCCAAGTGGCGGTCAATTTAGAAAAAATGAGGAATCCGAAATGGCGCAAAAAATACCATTTTTCGATATGTTTTCCGGGCTGACGCTGTCCCGCGAGTTGCAGTTTGCCCTCCACGGCGCGTACCTGACCGGTGCGGTGCTGGAAAAGGCGACCTCCTCCATGGAGGTCGCCTTGACCACGGAAACCGAGCTGTCCGGGGATGGCCTTGCCGAGTTGGAGGCAGCGATCGCGGCGGGGTACGAGCTGGAGACCGTCCATATCGCGCTGACGGTTCGGCAGGTGGCGGCGGCAAAGAGCGGAAAAGACGGGAAAGCCGCGCCACAGCAGATTTTGCTGGGCAGTGCCATCCGGGGAAAGCCGGTCTCCATGGTGGGTCTGAATCCCAAAATGGGCACGGTGATCGTGTCGGGCAAGGTGTTTTTCTGCGACTGCTACGAGACCCGCCGCCCGGGTGTCTGGTGCCTCACCTTTGATATAACCGACTATGAGAACTCTGTCAGCGTGCGGAAATATCTGCGGGATAAAGAGGTGGAGCAGCTGAAGGATGCCGTGAAAACCGGCATGTGGCTGACCGTGCAGGGCAAAATGGAGCTGACCCGAGACGGCAAGGATGTCCAGCTCAACCCCTATGCCATCCAGCTTGCCGACCATAAAGAGCGGCAGGATACCGCCCCGGAAAAGCGGGTAGAGCTGCATCTGCACACCAAAATGTCCAACATGGATGCGCTGACCGACACCAAAGCCGTGGTGAAGGAGGCCATCCGCTGGGGGCATCCCGCCATCGCCATCACCGACCACGGCGTTGCCCAATCCTTCCCGGATGCGTGGAGTGCCAGTGGGGGTAAAATCAAAATACTTTACGGGGTCGAGGGCTATTTCATCAACAATCTGGACGACCGCGTCGCCGTCCATGGCTTGCAGGACGGGGATTTGGACGAGGAGATCGTCTGCTTCGACTTGGAGACCACCGGGCTGAAAGTCATGCAGGAGGCAATCACCGAAATCGGCGCGGTGGTACTGCGGGGCGGGGAGGTGGTGGATCGATTTTCCTCCTTTGTCAACCCCAACCGCCGCCTGACCCCGGAGATCACCGGACTCACCGGCATCACCGACGACATGTTGAAGGATGCCCCTCAGTTGAAGGACGCACTGGGCGCTTTCCTGACCTTTGTGGACGGTCGTCCGCTGGCGGCGCACAATGCGGAGTTTGACATCGGCTTTTTGCGGGAGGGCTGTCGCCGGGTGGGGCTGCCCTTTGCGCCCACCTATATCGACTCCCTGATTTTGGCGCAAAACCTCCTGCCGGAGCTGGGGAAATACAAGCTGGACATCGTGGCGGCGCACTTGGACTTGCCGGCCTTCCAGCACCATCGCGCCTTCGACGACGCGGCGACGGTGGCTTATATGCTGATGTCCTTCTGGAAAATGCTGCGGGCACGGGGTGTCTCGCGGCTACAGGAAATCAATGACGACATGATAACCCTGCGCCCCATGGGCAGCAAAAGCAATCGGTTTCCCAAGCATATTATCATTATAGCGAAGAACAAAGTGGGGCTGAAAAACCTCTATCAGCTGATTTCTGCCTCGAATTTGAAATATTTCAAGCGAGTGCCCATCATCCCCAAAAGTGAGCTGAACGCCCACCGCGAGGGGCTGATCATCGGCTCTGCCTGCGAGGCGGGAGAGCTGTTTCGCGCCGTCTCCGACCACAAGGACTGGTCGGAGCTGTGCCGGATCGCGTCCTACTACGACTATTTGGAGATTCAGCCGATCTGCAACAATATGTTCATGCTGCGCAACGGCGATGTGAAATCTGTGGAGGATCTGCGGGACTTTAACCGCACGGTTTTGCGCTTGGGAGAGGAGCTTCATAAGCCGGTCTGCGCCACCGGCGATGTCCATTTTCAGGAGCCGGAGGACGAGATTTACCGCCATATTCTGCTGGCGTCCAAGAAGTTTGCGGATGCCAACGAGCCGCTGCCCCTCTACTTCAAAACCACCGACGAGATGTTGGAGGAATTTTCCTATTTAGGGGCGGAAAAGGCGCTGGAGGTGGTGGTGAAAAACCCCTGTGCCATCGCCGCGCAGGTGGAGGAAATTCAGCTGCTGCCCAAGGATTTATACCCGCCTCGGTTGGAGAATTCCAAGGAGGAACTCTTTGATTTGGTGTGGGGGAAAGCCCATGCACTTTACGGGGAGAACCCGCCTCAGATCGTGCTGGATCGCATCCAGATCGAGCTGGACAGCATTCTGGGACGGGGCTATGATGTCATTTATATGAGCGCCCAAAAGCTGGTGCAGCGGTCGCTGGAAAACGGCTATCTGGTGGGCTCTCGAGGGTCGGTGGGCTCGTCTCTGGTGGCGTTTTTGTCGGGGATTACAGAGGTCAACTCCCTGCCGCCCCACTATCGCTGCCCCAACTGCAAGCACACGGAATTTTTCTTAGACCACGCCTATGGCTGTGGCGTGGATATGCCGGACGCGGTCTGTCCCGACTGCGGCACGCCCTATGCCAAGGAGGGCTTTGACATCCCGTTCGAGACCTTTTTGGGCTTTGGCGGCGACAAGGTGCCGGATATCGACCTGAACTTTTCCGGCGAATATCAGGCGCGGGCGCACCGCCACGCCATCGAGATGTTTGGCACGAAGCAGGTGTTTCGGGCGGGCACCATCGGCACACTGGCGGAGAAAACCGCCTATGGCTATGTGAAAAAATATTTGGAGGAAAACGGGATTGTGGCCGGCCGGGCAGAGGAAAACCGTCTGACACTGGGCTGTGTGGGCGTGCGGCGCACCACGGGACAGCACCCCGGCGGTCTGGTGGTGGTGCCGGACGATATGGAGATGGAGGATTTCTGCCCGGTACAGCACCCGGCGGATGCCACGGATACGGACACCATCACCACCCATTTTGAATACCACTGCATGGAGGCCAACCTCCTCAAGTTGGACATGCTGGGGCACGATGACCCCACCATGGTGCGGATGCTGGAGGATTTGACCGGGCAGGTCGCCACGGAAATCCCGTTGGACGACCCGGACACCATGAGCATCTTCACGTCCAGCCGGGTGCTGGGCTTTGAGGGGGATCCGGTGCTGGGACCCACGGGTGCCTGCGCCATCCCGGAATTTGGCACCCGCTTTGTCCGGGGGATGCTGCTGGACACCATGCCCACCCAGTTCGACACGCTGGTGCGGATCTCCGGTTTTTCCCACGGCACCGACGTGTGGCTGGGCAACGCCCAGGAGCTGATCACCTCCAAAACCGCCACCGTGGGCGAGGCCATCGGCTGCCGCGACGATATTATGATTTACCTGATGCAAAAGGGCTTGGAGCCGAAACGGGCGTTCAAATTCATGGAGGCGGTGCGAAAAGGTGCCATCCACAAGGGAAAGCCTTGGCCGGACGGCATTGTGGACGAGATGAAGGCACACGGCGTGCCGGACTGGTACATTGAATCCTGCCGCAAAATCCAGTACCTGTTTCCGAAGGCTCACGCCGTCGCCTATGTGACCATGGCGTTTCGCATCGCGTGGTTTAAGGTGCATGAGCCGCTGGCGTTTTACGCCACCTATTTCACCATCCGGGCGAAGGCGTTTGACGCGGAGATCTGCACCGCCGGGATGAACGCGGTGAAAAAGAAAATCCACGAGATCGAGAACAACAAGGATGCCACCGCCGTGGAGCAGGATATGCTGGTGACGTTGGAGGTCTGCTATGAATTCTACCTCCGGGGCTTCCACTTTGAGCCGATCAACATCTATCGCTCCGATGCCAGCAAGTTTTTGGTGGTGGAGAATGGCTTGTTGCCCCCCTTTTCCTCCATACACGGCTTGGGCGAGGCGGCGGCGCAGGCGACAGTGGAGCAGCGGGCAGGGAAGGACTTCATCTCCATCGAGGAATTTTCCATGTGTTGCAGCAAGCTGTCCAAGAACAACATCGAGCAATTGAAGGGACTGGGCTCCTTCGCCGGTATGGCGGAGACCAGTCAAATCACGCTGTTTTAGGGGGGGCTTTCCGCCCCGGAGAACGGCGCGGGACCCCCCATTCTCTTTCTCCGTCGAAAAAGAGGGTGGGGGGTTCCACCTGTCCTATAGGGAACCTCTGTATCGATCCCGCCGCTGGAGCGTGTGCTCTTTCGCGGGAAAAAACAGGTACAGCCGTCCCATTTCCAGCCGCCGACGCATAGACTGCTCTAGGGAACCTCTGCATCCATCCCGCTAGGCGGTGTCTTTTTCGCTTGGACATCGCCAAAACCCTTGCAATACCGCAGTATTCCTGGGCGTTTTGGCTCGCCAGACAAAAAATCCCGTGGCAATCCATGGGACGGATGGAAGCGGAGGCTCTCTGGAGAGGAGTAGTGTCCTATGGAATATGATCTGCTGATTACCCGCTCCATCACCGGCGCCCAGCGCATGGAGATGGAGTTAGCAAAATTTGGGATTTATGCGCAAATTTTTCGCGCGCCGGTGAGCTTGACGGAGCGCGGTTGTTCGTATGCTGTCCGGGTCAGAGCCGATAAGCTGCAAGGGGCGCTTGCCGTTTTGCGTCAGGCGGGACTGTCCCCCACGCAGATTTTTTTGAATCGAAACGGCGCGTACTATGAGGGAGCGATATGATTTATTTTGACAGCGCAGCCACCACCTTTCAGAAGCCGCCGGCCATCTCCGCCGCCATGACCGCCGCCATGGAGACCATGAGCTCGCCGGCACGGGGCAACTATCCCGCCGCCCGCGCCGCCGCCGATGCCGCGTTTGCCTGTCGCAGCGAGCTGGCGGAGCTGTTCCACGTCTCCTCGCCGGAACAGGTGGTCTTTACCATGAACGCCACCCACGGACTGAATATCGCCATCAAAAGCTTGGTGCCGCCGGGGGGAAAAGCCGTGATCTCCGGCTATGAGCACAACGCCGTCACCAGACCGCTGGCGGCGATCGGCGGCGTGGAGATCCGGGTCGCCGGGGGCGGCCTGTTTCAGCCGGAGGAGGTCTTGGCGGCATTTGACCGGGCGATTACCCCTGATATCGACGCGGTGATTTGCAACCATGTGTCCAACGTGTTTGGCTTTGTCCAGCCCGTGGAGCAGATTGCCGCCCTGTGTCAGGCACGGGGCGTGCCCTTTGTGGTGGATGCCTCCCAGTCCGGCGGGATGCTGCCTCTGGATTTTTCGGCGCTGGGGGCGGCGTTTGCCGCCATGCCGGGACACAAGGGGCTGTATGGCCCCCAAGGCACCGGCGTGCTGCTGTGCAATGCCCAGAGCAAGACCCTGTTGGAGGGCGGCACCGGCAGCCAGTCCCGGCTACAGGAGATGCCGGATTTCTTGCCCGACCGCCTAGAGGCGGGCACCCACAATATGCCGGGCATCGCGGGACTGCTGGCGGGGGTTCGCTTTGTCCGCGCCCAGACACCGGAGCGCATCTGTCTGCACGAGCGCCGCTTGGCACAGCGGCTGGCAGAGGGTCTGGGCGCATTTCCGGACTTCTCTGTTTTCGCAACCCCCACACTGCGGGCGCAGACGGGCGTTGTGTCCTTTGTCCCGGGGCGGCTGGACGTGGAAACCTGCGGCGAACAGCTGGCAGATGGGGGCATCGCCGTGCGCGCCGGCCTGCACTGTGCGCCGCTGGCACATCGCAGCGGGGGGACGATTGACAGCGGCACCGTCCGTGTCAGCTTTTCCATCTTCAACACAGAGGGCGAAATTACTAGATTTCTCAGCGTTTTACGAGAGAATATGAACAGAAATTCATAAATTTCCACGGAGTTAACCTTGCAATTAGGACGAATTTTTTATATAATAGGAATACTAATTGCCTGAGGGTATGGGAAGGAGCTGTCAACGTGGAGACAATTGTCAATATCTTGGAAAATGCGGGCAGATATCTCCTGACCATCAATGTGACGGACATCGTGGATGTGGCGCTGATGGCGTTTCTGTGCTATCAGCTGTTAAAGCTGGTGAAAAGCACCAAGGCGGCAAGTCTGCTGAAGGGCGTTTTCATCTTTATGATGATGCTGTGGCTGTCCTCCAAGTTCAATCTCCACGGCATCAATTTCATTTTAAGCCGTATGGTGGAGTGGGGCATTCTGGCGCTGATCATCCTCTTTCAGCCGGAGATTCGCCGGATTTTAGAGCAGGTGGGCAGCAGCCGCTTTAATATCTTGGGCTTTTTTGCCCGGGAACAGCAGTCGGGCACCATGGAGCACGCCATCCGCCAGACGGTGGTGGCCTGTACCGAGCTGTCTCAGAGCCACACCGGCGTGCTGCTGGTGTTCGAGCGGGAGATTCTGTTGGACGACATGGTGCGCAGTGGCACGGTGCTAGAGGCAACGGTCTCCAGCGAGCTGCTGAAAAATATCTTTTTTGTCAAGGCACCCATGCACGACGGCGCGGTCATCGTGCGGCAGGGGCGGATTCTGGGGGCAGGCTGTATGCTGCCCCTGTCCAAAAACGTGAATTTAAGCCGCGACTTGGGGATGCGCCACCGCGCCGGCATCGGTATGAGTGAAAACTCCGACGCGGTGGTGGTCATCGTCTCCGAGGAGACCGGCTCCATCTCCGTGGCAATCGGCGGGATGCTGAAACGGCATCTCATGCCAGAGACCTTGGAAAACCTCTTGCGGAACGAGCTGCTGCCCCAAGAGGTGGAGAAGAAGCGATTCAGCTTGACCGGTTTTTTGAAGTCGAAGAAAAACGGAGGCGACGATGAAACAGAGTAAGGGGCAAAAAGTACTGCATATTGCCATTTCCATTCTGGTCGCCTTTGCCATCTGGCTGTATACGGCGGATACCACCGAGGTGACAAAGGCGGCAAATAATGTCCCCGTGGAATTTATCGGGGCGGACACCACCCTTGCCGCCCGGGGACTGATGCTGATTCAAGAGGAGCAGGAGCCGCCCACCATCAGCTTAAAGCTGCGGGGCAAGCGCACCACCATCTCCAGACTGGACACGAAAAAACTGCGGATTCAGGTGGATTTATCCAACGTGACCGCTGTGGGCACCCAGAATCTCAGCTATAAAATCATCTATCCCAGCAACATCTCCTCCGGCAGTATCTCGGTGGAGAGCGCCAGCGCCTATAACGTGGCGGTCAATGTGGGCGAGCTGTATCGCAAAAGCGTGGACATCCTCTGCGATGTGACGGGAACCCTGCCGGAGGGCTATCTTGCCGGCGCGTTAGAGTTGACCCCCGCCACCTTGGAGCTGTGGGGACAGCAGGCGGACGTGATGCAAATCAGCTATGCCAAGGTGACGCTGGACATCGCGGATGCCACCTCCACCGTGGTGCGACTGCTGGACTACGAGCTGTTCAACTATAACGACCAGCCCATCGAAACCCCCAATATCCACTCGGCGGGGGACACCGTTCAGGTGACACTGCCGGTGGAGGTGGTGAAGGATCTGCCCCTTAAGCTGATTTTCGAGGAGGCACCGGGCGCCAGCACCAATAACATCAACTACGCCATCCAGCCCGCCACCATCAAGGTATCCGGCGACCCCGCCACGTTGGAGGCGGTGGATTCCATTGTGCTGGACACCATCCATTTAGAGGATTTGACCGACTCTGCCAGCTATGAATACGCCATCGCCCTGCCAGAGGGCTGTGACAATCTCAGCGGCGTGGAGACGGCGCGGGTGTCGATCTCCTTCCGGGACATGGCAAGCCGCAAATTCACCGTCACGGACTTCACCTATGAAAACGCGCCGGTGGGCAGGGAGATCACCGTCCTGACACCGGAGTTGGAGGTTGTCCTGCGGGGCACCAGCGTGGATTTGGACGCACTTACGCCCACGGATGTGCAGGTGGCGGCGGATTTGTCCGGCGTGACCACCGCCAGCGGCAGCTATACGGTGCCCGCCATTGTCACGGCGCGATCCAACGGAAATGTGGGCGTTGTGGGTACCTATCACCTGAAGGTCACCATCGAGGAGCCGGCGCCGCCCATGACAGAGCCGGAGCCGGGGGAATAGAGCGGTTTCACGGATAGCCCCGGTGTCCGTGGCAATAAAGAAAGGTCTTGATAACATGACACAGGTTGCAACGGTAGAAAAGATATTGGACTCGACCCATGTGCAGATTGCCGTCCCCAGAAAGTCCGCCTGCGGACACGACTGCGAGGAGTGCGCCGGCTGTGGCATCTCCGGTGCCACCGTGGTGACCACGGCGAAGAACCTCATCGGCGCGGCAGTGGGGGACAAGGTCGTGGTGGAGAGCAGCACCAAAAAAATGCTGGGCGTGGCGCTGATTGTCTATATGGTGCCGCTGGTGCTGTTTTTACTGGGCTATTTCACCACAGCCTCCCTGTTCTCCGAGGGGGTGCGCTATGGCATCGCCATCGCCGGCTTCTTTCTGGGACTGATTCCCGCCGTGGTCTATGACCGGCGGGTGGGCAAGAGCGGCGAGCTGCAATTTACGGTCGTCCGCCCGTTTTAAACGGTGTTCGGCTATGTGCGCCCGGTGCTGGACGCATTGCCCCAGGCGGAGCAGGAGCGGTTTCGCAGTGCCTATTGCGGACTGTGCCACAGCTTGGGAAATCGCTATGGCTTTCCGGCGCGGTTCATTCTCAATTACGATTTCACCTTTTTGGCGATTCTCCTGTCCGACCCCGCGCCCACCGGCTGTCGGGACTGTCGCTGTATCGCCAGTCCCTGCAAGAAAAAAACGGTGTTGCAGGCCACGCCCGCGCTGGACTTGGCGGCGGATGAATCCGTGATCCTCGCCTATTGGCAATTGCGGGACGGCATCGCCGACAGCGGCTTTTGCAAGGGGCTGACCTATCGCTTTCTCGCCGCCCTTCTGGGACACAGCTATCGCAAGGCGGCACGGCTTCGCCCCGGCTTTGACCGCAGTACCCAGAAGCAGCTGCAAAAACTGCGAGAGCTGGAGCTTTCGGGGTGCGACTCCATGGATCAGGCGGCGGACACGTTTGCGGTCTTGCTGGCGGGCGCGGCAGAGGAATTGGACAGCGAGGCGCAGCGCCGGGTGCTGCGGGAAATCCTGTACCATCTGGGGCGCTGGATCTATCTGGTGGACGCGGCGGACGATTTGAAGCGAGACACGGCCTCCGGCAACTACAATCCGCTGGCACTGCGCTTTGGCATCACAGACGGTGTGCTGGACGGCGAGAATCGCGCCCGGTTCGCCACCACACTGGATCACTCCATCCGCCTGATGGATGCCGCCTATGCCCTGTGGGACTTCGGCTGCTGGTCGCCCATTGTGGAGAGCACCTTGGGACTGGGTCTGTTCCGGGTGGGAAAAGCGGTGCTGGACGGCGAGTTTGGTCGACCGGCGAAGCATCGGGGGAAGGATACGCCTGCTTTTTGAAAAAAGTGGGACGAAAACTTTTGATGAGCGACAAGCGGAAGGCATCCCTTTTTGGGAGAATTTTAGGCGATATAGAGAAAATCCAAGAATGTTGAGGAAAACAAATGAACGATCCCTATCAGGTACTGGAGGTTCCCCAGAGCGCGACGGACGCAGAGGTTAAAAAAGCATATTTGAAGCTGGCGCGGAAATACCATCCCGACAACTATCACGACAATCCCTTGGCGGATTTGGCGCAGGAGAAGATGAAGGAGATCAATGCCGCCTATGAGCAGATCACCAAGGATCGCAGTGGTCGGTCGGGCAGCAGCAGCCCCTATGGCAGCTATGGCGGCGGAGCCACCGCCAGCCAGACCTGGTCCACCGCCAGCGGTAGCTCTGCCTTTCAGCAGGTGCGGATCGCCATCGCCCAGGGGGATCTGACCCGGGCGGAGGGCTTGCTCAACGTGATTTCCGACCATAGCGGGGAGTGGAATTTCCTGAAGGGGACGATTTGCTTCCGCCGGGGCTGGCTGGACGAGGCGCGGCGCTACTATGGAACCGCCTGCCAGATGGAGCCGGGCAACCGCGAGTACCGAGAGGCGCTCCAATATATGGAAAACGGCGGACAGACCGCCTATCAGTCTCAGGGGACGTATACCACGGAGACCTGCGGCGGCGGGGATTTGTGCAGCAAGCTCTGCTGTACCTATCTGCTGTGTAACGGCTGCGGCTGTGCGGGGATCCGCTGTATTTAGCGGGGACTGGGGCAGCCCTGCCGCTGGGTGGGGAGGCAGCCCTGCGATTGAAAAAATAAGGGGGATCAGACTGTGGTAAAAAGCATGACCGGCTATGGACGAGCCAGAGAGAACCTGCATCAGCGGGATATTACGGCGGAAATTCGATCCGTCAACAACCGATATCTGGATATTACGGTGAAGCTGCCCCGCAGCTATGCCTTTGCGGAGGATGCGGTGCGCAGCCGTGTGCAAAAAATGATTTCCCGGGGCAAGGTGGACGTCTACTTCACGGTGGATGCCTCTGGGGCGGAGCCGACGGTGGTCGCCGTCAATTCCGCGCTTGCTGCCGGGTATTTGCGCGCTTTGCAGGAATTGCAGGAGACCTATCAGCTGACAGGGGACATCACCCCCGCCACCTTGGCGCGGTTTCCCGAGGTACTGACTGTCACCAAGGCAGAGGAGGATTTGGAGACCGTGGGTGCCGATCTCTGTCAGGTGCTGGACAAGGCGCTGGCGGCGTATAACGCCATGCGGTCGGTGGAGGGGGAGCGGCTGGCAGAGGATGTGACCTGCCGCCTGACCACCATCGAGACACTGACTGCCGCTGTGGAGGAGCGCTCGCCCCAGACCGTGGCGGAGTATCGCCAAAAGCTGGAAACCCGGATGCAGGAGGTGCTGGGCAACACGTCCATCGACGAGTCCCGCATCCTGACCGAGGCGGCAATCTATGCCGATAAAATCGCCGTGGACGAGGAGACCGTCCGTCTGCGGAGCCACCTGTCCCAGCTGCGGGGGATGCTGTCCTCCGACGAACCCATGGGTCGAAAGATGGACTTTTTGATTCAAGAGGTCAACCGGGAATCCAACACCATCGGCTCTAAATGCAACGATGTGGCTATCGCGCAGGTGGTGGTGAACCTCAAGGCAGAGGTGGAGAAGATCCGGGAGCAGGTACAGAATATCGAATAGACGGAGGACACGGGCATGAAACTGATTCCCATCGGGTTTGGCAATCTGGTCTCAGAGGAGCGCTTGGTGGCGATTGTCAGCCCGGAATCCGCGCCGATCAAGCGGATGGTGCAGGAATCCCGGGAGCGGGGTATGCTCATCGACGCCACCTATGGGCGGAAAACGGCGTCCGTTTTTATCATGGACAGCGACCATGTCATCCTGTCCGCCACCCCGATCGACAAGGTATCGGCGCGGCTGGGTGTTGCAGCTATAGAGGAGGAAGACCATGCGTAAGGGGAAGACCTTTATTATTTCCGGACCGTCCGGCGTGGGAAAGAGCACGGTGCTGAAGGCACTGCTGTCCGGGCGGAAGGATTTGTATTTTTCCGTTTCGGCCACCACCCGCCATCCCAGACCCGGCGAGGTGGACGGTGTCCACTACCACTTTAAGGACGCGGATACCTTCCGCAGAATGATTGCGGAAGGGGCGTTTTTGGAGTATGCCGAATATGTGGGGAATTTTTATGGCACCCCGAAAAAGTATGTGGATCAGGCAATGGCAGAGGGACGGGATGTGATTCTGGATATCGAGATTCAGGGCGCCATGCAGGTTTGCGGACAGCGACCGGATACGGTGCGCATCTTCATCGCGCCCCCCTCGTGGGAGGAATTGGAGCACCGCCTCTCCGCCCGGGGGACAGACAGCCCGGAGAAGGTGCAGAAGCGTCTCCTCCGCGCCAAGGTGGAGTTTCAGACCGCCCATACCTATGACTATTTTGTCATCAACGACACGGTGGAGCGTGCCGCCGCCGAATTGAACGCCATCCTGATCGCCGAGCATTGCAGACCCGCCGAGCGCATGGAGATGATCGACGGCAACTAGTAGTCCGTCCCTCGTATTCCCACCAAAGTTTTTGCCAGGCTTTTTTCAAAAAGCCGCGTATCTACGCCTGTCCCCCGCGGGCAGCCAACGCATAAGCCACTTGTATCTACACCAAAGTTTTTGGCAGGCTTTTTTCAAAAAGCCGCGCGTATCTCACCCCTGCGTATCTCACCCTCGCGTTCCCCGCGCGTATCTCACCCCCCGTGGGAAAGCCCAAAATTGATGCCGGAAACGGCAGACTGGAAGATGATTCATATGATGCTATATCCTGCTATGAACAAGCTCAACGCCTTCATCCCCAACCGCTATATGCTGGTGAACGTGGTGGCGCACCGCGCCCGTCAGCTGGCGGACATCGCCGAGCAGACCGGCGAGCATTTGCCGGAGAAGCCCGTCACCCTTGCCATCCACGAGGTGGCAGACGGCAAATTGGATGCCACCAGCATGAACACGCCGCTGATCCCAGATCGGCAGTAAAAAAACAGAGGGAAGGGGGTGGCGCTGTGGAGATCGTCCGCATTGCCAAAATCGCCGTGGCTGCCGCGCCCTATGCCATCGATAAGCCCTATGACTACCTGATTCCCGGCGAGTTGCAAGACGCGGTTTTGCCGGGTGTCCGGGTGACCGTGCCCTTCGCCCGGGGCAATCGCAGCTCCGAGGCGGTGGTGCTGGCACTGGGCACGGCGGAAAAAACGCCAAAGCTCAAGGCAATCACCGGCGTGCTGGATGCCGCGCCCATGCTGTCCCAGCGTGAGATCGACATGGCGCTGTGGCTCCGCAGCCGCTATTTCTGCACCATGTACGAGGCAATTAAGACCATCCTGCCCGCCGGAATCTGGTATCAGTTTCGGGAAATCTATCGCCTGACACCGGGCGCGACCCGGGAGCGGGCATACGCCGCCGCCGCACAGGAGGAGCTTTCGGTGCTGGACTATCTGTTCGCCCACGGGGGCGAGGCAGAGCCTGCCGCCCTGAAAACCGCCTGCGGCGAGGCGGGTCTCTCTGCGCTGAAAGCCCTGTGTCAAAAAGAGCTGGTCTGCTTGGAGACCACGGCTCTGCGGAAAATCAGCGACAAAACCAAGCGCATGGTGGAGCTTGCCGTCAGCGCCGAGGAGGCACTGGCTATCGTGGAGCCAAAGCGTAAATCCGCCCCCCTGCGCTATGAGGCGGTGCGCCTGCTGTGTACCGAGGGCAAAGCCGCCGCCGCCGACCTCTGCTATTTTACCGGCGCGTCCCTCCGCACCCTCCGTGGCTTGGAAAAGGCGGGTATCGTCTCCTTTTCCGAGGAGGAGTTGCTTCGCATTCCCTCTCCGCAGGCAATCACACCCGGCGCTGCCATCGTTTTAAACGACGAACAGCAGGCGGCGTATGACCGGATTCTGGCGCTGTCAGACACCGGGAAGGCGCAGGCGGTGCTGTTGCAGGGTGTCACCGGCAGCGGCAAGACCCAGGTCTATATCCGACTGGTGCAGGCCATGCTGACCCGGGGAAAAACCGCCATCGTGCTGGTGCCGGAAATCGTACTCACCCCCCAGATGATGGAAAAATTCTCCTCCTATTTTGGCGAAAAGGTCGCCATGCTCCACAGCGGCCTCCGCATGAGCGAGCGCTATGACCAGTGGAAGCGCATCCGGCGGGGAGAGGTATCGGTGGTGCTGGGCACCCGCTCTGCCATCTTCGCGCCCCTCTCCCAGCTGGGACTGATTGTGCTGGACGAGGAGCAGGAGGGCAGCTATCAATCGGGGACACCGCCCCGCTATCACACCCGGGACGTGGCAAAGTATCGCTGCGGACAGGAGGGGGCAACCCTGCTGCTGGGCTCTGCCACCCCAGCCATCGAGAGCGCCTATGCCGCGAAAAACGGCAGCTATACCCATCTGTTCCTGCGCCGGCGCTATAACGAGAGAGCTTTGCCCGAGGTGAAGATCGCCGATTTGCGGCAGGAGCTTCGCGCCGGAAATGCCGGTGCCATCGGCGCGCTTTTGCAGCACGAGCTGGAGGAAAACCTTCTCCGGGGCGAGCAGAGCATCCTGTTTTTGAATCGCCGGGGCAACAGCCGGATGCTGCTGTGCGGCGAGTGCGGTCAGGTGCCCACCTGCCCCCGATGCAGCGTGGCGATGACCTATCATTCCGCCAACGAGCGGCTGATGTGCCACTATTGCGGACATTCGGAAAAGGCGTACGAGACCTGTCCCGACTGCGGCGGCAGGATGAAGCGGGTGGGTGTCGGCACCCAAAAGGTGGAGGAGGAGCTGCATCTGCTGTTCCCCAAAACCCCGATTTTGCGGATGGACGCGGATACGGTGTCCGGCGGACATGAAAAGCTGCTGGCACGGTTTGAAAAGGAAAATATTCCCATTCTCTTGGGCACCCAGATGGTGACGAAGGGATTGGATTTTCAAGGGGTGACGCTGGTGGGAGTCCTGGCCGCCGACCTCTCCCTGTATGTGGACAACTATCGCGCCGCCGAGCGCACCTTCAGTCTGCTGACCCAAGTGGTGGGTCGGGCGGGGCGGGGGAGCAAGCACGGGCGGGCGGTGATTCAGACCTACACGCCGGAAAATGACGTGATTGCCTATGCCGCGCGGCAGGACTATGACGGGTTTTACGACAGCGAGATCCGTCTGCGGCAGCTGCGACGCACCCCGCCCTTTGCCGATCTGTTCACCTTCACCATCTCCGGCACGGACGAGGCGGCGGTGCTGCGGGGCGGTCTGTGGCTGCGGGATGCCCTGCGGGACGCGGCGAATCGACCGGAGCTGGCGGCGGGTCAGCCGGAGGTGCTGGGCCCTGCGCCGGCACCCATTGTCAAGGTGGACAATCGCTATCGCTATCGCTGTCTGCTGGTGGGCAAGAACGATAAATGCACCCGGGACTGGGTGGCCTATCTCTTGAAGACGTTCCGGCGGGAGAATCGCAGCATGCATCTATTCGTGGACTGCAACGCGCTGGACTAGCCAGCTTTTTGAAAAAAGCTGGGCAAAAACTTTTGCGTATACAATTAAATCGGCGGATGCAAACGACGGGGATTCCGCGGGCTTTTTGAAAAAAGCTGGGCAAAAACTTTTGCGCATACAGCCAAATCGGCGGATGCAAACGACAGGGATTCCGCGGGCTTGCTGAAAAAAGCCCCACAAAACTTCAACATTCAAATCTCACATGAGGAACCGGTAGGAGGAAAATGCACATGGCACTGAGAAAAATTGTCAAACAGGGCGACCCTTGCCTGAACAAGGTCTGCCGCCCGGTGACGGACTTCAACAAGCGACTCCACACACTACTCGACGACATGGAGGAGACCCTGCGAGATGCCTGCGGCGCGGGATTGGCTGCCCCACAGGTGGGGATTTTACGCCGGGTTTGCATCGTAATTGACGATGACGATCAGGTGATTGAGCTGATTAACCCGGAGATTGTGTCGTCCAGTGGGGAACAGAACGGAATCGAGGGCTGCCTCAGCGTCCCCGAAAAATGGGCGCTGGTCACAAGGCCCGAAACCGTCCGCGTCCGCGCCTTTGACCGGGAGGGCTGCCCCTTCGAGGTGGAGGACAGCGGTCTGGCCGCCCGCGCCTTCTGCCACGAGCTGGAGCATCTGGACGGACATCTGTTCACCGAGCATGTGGAGCATTTCCTCACCGAGGAGGAGCTGATTGCGCTGATGGAAGAAGAGGACGAATGAGAATTCTATTTATGGGAACCCCGGACTTCGCCGTCGCGTCTCTGCGCCGACTGGTAGAGGACGGACACGACCTTTGCGGCATCTTTACCAAGCCGGATATGCCGAAAAATCGGGGGATGAAGCTGACCTTTTCCCCGGTGAAGGACTATGCGCTGTCCCAAAATCTGCCGGTATTTCAGCCCCTGAAAATGAAGGACGGCACGGCGACGGAGCTGGTGCGCCAGCTGGCACCGGAGCTGCTGGTGGTGGCGGCCTATGGCAAAATTTTGCCGGAGGACTTGTTGCAGCTACCCAAATATGGATCCATCAACGTCCATTCCTCCCTGTTGCCCAAATACCGGGGCGCAGCGCCCATCAACTGGGCGATGCTCAATGGCGAGACGGAGACCGGTGTCTCCATCATGGACATGGTGTCGGCGCTGGATGCCGGCGACGTGATTGCCACCGTGAAAACCGCCATCTCGCCGGAGGAGAACGCCCAGGAGCTGACCGCCCGTCTGGCGGAGCTGGGGGCGGCGGCACTGTCCGCCGTGATTCCCACGCTGGCGGACGGCACGGCGGTGCACACGCCTCAGGACGAGAGCGCCTTCACCTATGCGCCCATGCTGTCTCGAGAGCTGTCGCCCATCGACTGGAACCGGAGCAGCCGGGAAATTTCCTGCCAAATCCGGGGCTTGCTGCCCTGGCCCTGCGCCACGGCCACACTGGCGGGTACGGCCTTCAAGATTTTTAAGGCGAAGCCGGGGTCGGCGACGGACGCGGTGCCCGGGACAATTTTGCAGGCGGGCAAGCAGGGGATCGAGGTCGCCTGCGGCGACGGAACCAGCCTTGTGCTCTGTGAGCTACAAGCCGAGGGTGGCAAGCGGATGGCAGCCGCCGACTATCTGCGGGGACATCCGCTGTCGATCTAAGGCAACACCGCGCAAGGCATGCTGCGCTTTTGGCTTGTCTGACAAAAAATCTGACTGCGCAATGGGGCACTTAAAATTGTGCGCAATTGCCTGAACCATTTGAAAAGAGGACGACCATGCATCACGACTATGCTTATTTCTTCGCCAACCAGATCTATTGGGTGGCGCTGATTCCCATTTTTATCCTGTCACTCTGGGCACAATTGCAGGTATCCGGCAGCTTTCGCCGCTATTCCGCCGCCGGAAACGCCAGACACATGACCGGCGCGCAGGCGGCAGAGGCCGTCCTTGCCGCCCACGGTGTCACCAATGTGCCGGTGCGCTATGTGCGGGGACAGCTGACCGATCACTACGACCCCCGGGACAACACCATCTACCTGTCGGAGTCCGTGTACAGCGCCGCCACCATCGCCGCCGTTGGCGTGGCTGCCCACGAGGCGGGGCACGCCATCCAATATGCGGAGAGCTATGGGCCGGTGCGATTTCGGGGCGCGATTCTGCCGGTGACACAGCTTGGCTCCAATGCGTCGTTTATCCTGCTGGGCATCGGCCTGCTGCTGTATAATCAGGTGTTTTTTGCCATCGGCATTCTGCTGTTTTCCCTGACCGCCTTCTTCCAATTGGTGACCCTGCCGGTGGAGTTTAACGCCTCCTCCCGCGCTATCGCCACCATCGAGGGGCAGGGACTGCTGAACGATCAGGAGCTGGTGGGCGCGAAGCGCGTTCTTCGGGCGGCGGCGCTGACCTATGTGGCGGCACTGCTCATGTCCCTCCTGCATTTGCTCCGCTATCTGCTGATCTTTTTCGGACGGGGCGGCGGCAATCGGGACAAGGGTGGCAGTCGATGAAAAATTGCCGGGATACCGCGCTGGTGGTGCTGATGACCTGTCGCAAGGACGGCGCATGGTCAGATGGGGCGCTGAAAACCGCCGTCTCTGACCTGTCCACCCAAGATGCCGCCCTCGCCACCCGTCTGGTCTATGGGGTGCTGCAAAATCGTCTGCGTCTGGATTTCATCCTCTCTGCCTACTGCTCTCAGAAGCCGGAAAAGTTGGAGCCGCTGCTGCTGGACATTCTGCGTCTGGGGGCGTATCAGATTTTGTATCTGGACAGAATCCCAGACAGTGCCGCCGTCAACGAGTCGGTGGAGCTGGCAAAGAAGCATGGAAAGAGGCAAGCGTCTGGCCTTGTCAACGCTGTACTGCGTAAGGTTTCCCAGAATAAGAACGCTCTGCCGGAGATTCCCAAGACGGATTTGGTCACCTATCTGTCCCTGACCTATAGCCATCCCAAATGGCTGGTAAAACGACTGCTGACCCTGCTGGGCGAGGGGGGAGCCGAGGGCTTTTTGCGGGAGAATAACGCGCTTGCCCCTCTGACCGTGCAGGTCAACCGCCTGAAAATCGACAGCATCGGGCTGACACAGGCGTTGGAGGACGAGGGTGTCACCGTCTCGCCCCACCCGTGGCTGGCGGACTGTCTGCTCCTCTCCGGCACCGGCAATCTCTCGGCGCTGACCGCCTTTCAAAGGGGGCTGTTCTGGGTGCAGGACCCGGCGGCGTGCTGGTGTACTCCACCTGCACCATCCTGCCGGAGGAAAATCAGGGCGTGACCGACAGCTTTTTGGACAGCCACCCGGACTTTTCCCGGGAGACATTTTCTTTGCCGACCCCCATCGGCGGGGTGGAGGGACAGCTGACCCTCTGGCCACAGACCCACGGCACCGATGGATTTTACATCTGCCGCATGAGAAGGAACACATTATGAGAGACATCAAATCCATGACTCTGGCGGAAATCACCGCTGAGATCACCGCTCTGGGCGAGCCGTCCTTTCGGGGCAAGCAGATTTTTTCGTGGCTCCATCGGGGGGTGACCTCCTTTGACGAGATGACCAATCTCTCCCGCCCTCTGCGGGAAAAGCTGCAACGGGAATTTTTCCTCTCCGTGCCAAAGGCGGTGCGCAAGCAGGTCTCTCAGCTGGATGGCACCATCAAATACCTCTGGGAGCTGTCCGACGGCAACTGTATCGAGTCGGTGGTGATGCAGTATCACCACGGCAATACGGTCTGCATCTCCTCTCAGGTGGGCTGTCGCATGGGCTGCGCCTTTTGCGCCTCCACCGTGGCGGGAAAGGTGCGGGATTTGACCGCCGCCGAGCTTTTGGATCAGGTGCTGTTTTGCCAGTCGGATTCCGGGCTGCCCCTCTCCAACATTGTGCTCATGGGCATTGGCGAGCCGCTGGACAATTTGGATGTGGTGCTGCGGTTTTTGGAGCTGGTGAACCATCCCGACGGAATGCACATCGGGATGCGGCACATCTCCCTCTCCACCTGCGGTATCCTCCCCGCCATGGATCGTCTGGCGGCGCTGAACTTGCAGCTGACCCTGTCGGTCTCCCTCCATGCGCCGGATAGCGAGACCCGGTCGCGGCTGATGCCGGTGAACCGCGCCTATGATGTGGATTTGCTCTTTGCCGCCTGCAAACGGTATTTTGCCGCCACGGGGCGGCGAATCTCCTTTGAATACGCCATGATCGACGGGGTCAACGACAGCGATTGGCAGGCGGATTTGATCGCCAAAAAAATCAAGGGAATGCCGGGACATGTGAATTTGATCCCGCTGAACGACGTGGTGGAGAGCCCCTTAAAGCCCAGCCGTCGGATCGCGGCGTTTCAAAAGCGGTTAGAGGCAAACGGCGTCACCGCCACAGTGCGGCGGAGCCTGGGCGGGGACATCGACGCGTCCTGCGGGCAGCTGCGCCGGAAAGCTATGGAGGAGGAACTTTGATGAGGATTTGGGGTCTGACAGACATTGGTCTGGTACGGAAGGAAAATCAAGATGCCTATGCGGTGCGGGAGCTGCCCTTTGCCACCATCTGTGTGGTCTGCGACGGCATGGGCGGCACCTGCGGCGGTCAGATGGCCAGCAACATCGCCGTTTCTACTTATGTGACAGAGCTGGAAAAAGTCCTGCGGCCGGGGATGACCCCCCAGGAGCTGGGAGAGGCCTCTGCCCATGCGGTCGCCTTGGCTAACGAGGCAATCCGTCGACAGGCAGAGCAGTCGGAGGAGTTTAAAAATATGGGAACCACGCTGGTCTCTGCCGTGACCTATCCCGGTGGCGCGGCCATCACCAACGTGGGGGACAGCCGCGCCTATCACGTCACGGCGGAGGGCATCACCCGTGTCACCAAAGATCACTCTCTGGTAGAGGACATGGTGGACAGGGGCGACATCACCGCCGAGGAGGCACGCCGCCATCCCAACCGCAATCTGATCACCCGTGCGCTGGGGCCGGATGAAAATGCCACCTGTGATGGCTTTCTCTGCCCGTTGGCGCCCGGCGATTTTCTGTTGCTCTGCACCGATGGCTTGATTGACACGGTGACAGACGAGGAAATGCGGCTTGAGATCGGCGCACCGCTGGAAACCTGCTTAAATCGGCTGCTGGACATCGCCAAGAGCCGGGGCGCGGCGGACAATGTGACCGCTGTGCTCATGCAGAACGGGTAAGGAGGGAGAATTCTATGGATGCATACATTGGCAAGATGCTGGATAACCGCTATGAAATTTTAGAGCGGATCGGCACCGGCGGTATGGCGGTGGTATACAAGGCGAAGTGTCACCGTCTCAACCGATTGGTCGCCATCAAAATTCTGAAAAGCGATCTGGCACAGGATGCGGAGTTCCGCCGCAGATTCCACGACGAATCCAAGGCGGTCGCCATGCTCTCCCATCCCAACATTGTCTCGGTCTATGATGTCTCCCGGGGGGGCGACACCGAATATATTGTCATGGAGCTGATTGATGGTATCACCCTCAAGCAGTACATGGAGCGGCGGGGACAGCTGAATTGGCGGGAATCCCTCCACTTCATGACCCAGATTGTGAAGGGCATCTCCCACGCCCACAGCCGGGGCATCGTCCATCGGGACATCAAGCCCCAGAATATCATGGTGCTGCGGGACGGCAGCGTCAAGGTCGCCGACTTTGGCATCGCCTGTCTGGAAAACTCGGCGCAGACCTTGACCCAGCAGGCGCTGGGCTCCGTCCACTACATCTCGCCGGAGCAGGCGCGGGGCGACCGCACCGATGCACGCTCCGATCTCTATTCCGCCGGCGTGGTATTTTACGAAATGCTCACCGGACGGCTGCCCTTTGAGGGGGACTCCGCTGTCTCCGTCGCCATCCAGCACCTGTCCTCCATCCCGCTCCCTCCGCGAGAGGTCAACCCGGACATCCCGGAGACGCTGGAGCTGATCTGTATGCGGGCGATGGCACCGGACATCGAAAAGCGCTATCCAACGGCGGATGCCATGGTGGCGGATTTGGAGAATTTCCGCAAAAATCCAGAGGCGAGCTTGGACTATTCCATCGCGGATTTGCAGGATCACGAGCCGGACGAACCCACCCGCTATCTTCCCACCGCCGGGGAGCGCCGCCATCACGACCGGGCTCCCGTCCACGAGCAAAAGCGGGAGGAGCCGCCTCGCAAGTCCCAAAATTCCTCTGTCTCCAAGAAAAACATCGGGCTGATTGCGGGCGGCTTTGCCGCCGGACTGCTTCTGATTGCCCTGCTGTTCCGCTTTATCCTCGGCAGCTTTGGCGAGGCCGCGCCCAAGGAATACATCGTCCCCGACGTGTTGGGAAAGACCATGGAGGAGGCCCAGGCCATGGAGGAGGTGGGCGACATCTTTGTGCTGGAAAGTATCGGCACCAAGCCCAGCACCAGCTATTCTCCGGGGGAGATCATGGAGCAGAATCCCGTGGGCGGCAGGAGCACCAAAAGCGATTTGACCATCTCCGTCTGGATCAGCTCCGGCGAGGAAATTCGTCCCGTCATGCCGGATCTGCTCAATCAGGATATCCGTATGGCAGAGCTGCTGCTCCGGAATTTGGATGCCACACTGGAGATTCAGCCGGTGGAGGCAACGTCGGATAAAATCACCGCCGGCTATATCATCTCCACCGTTCCCGCCAAGGGCGAGCCCTTGGTAGAGGGGGTGCCCGTCATCCTGACCGTCAGCAAGGGACCCGAGTCCACCTCGGTGCCGGTGCCCCCCTTTGTGGGCATCTCCATCGACAAGGTGAAGCAGCAGCTGGTGACCATGAAGTTGGTCTGCGGCGAGGTGACCCCTGAGGCGAACGAAGCCCCCGCCGGTCAGGTACTGTGGCAGAGTGTGGAGCCGCCCACTGAGGTGGTCTCCGGCACAAAAATTGACTTTGTTGTCAGCAGCGGCTCGGTGAGCAACCAACGCACCTCCACCTATCAGCTGCCGACAGATCGAGAGACGGTGCATGTAGTGATTCAATTGGGCGACAAAACCGTATTTGACGAGGTGGTGGCCACGGCTGCCGGCTCCGTCACCCAGACCTATACCGGCACAGGAACCCAGACCGCAACCGTCTATTTTGACGGGGAACTCGCCTTTGGCGAAGACATTTCTTTCAATTGAGCAGGGGTAGAATTCAAAAAGCCCTCAGCGGCTTTTACTATGTGACCATTGGCGGCGAATTGCTGCAATGTCGTGCCCGGGGCAAGTTCCGGCGAGAGGGCTTGTCTCCGCTGGTGGGGGACTGGGTGGAGCTGACGGAGCTGGGCGGCGGCGAGGGCATCGTGGAGTCCATCGAGCCCCGGAAAAACGTCTTTGCCCGCCCGTCTGTGGCAAACATCGACCAGCTGATTCTCATTGCCTCCCACGCCATTCCAGAGACTGACCCCTTCTTGATTGACCGCATCGCCGCCATCGCCGCCCTCAAGCACTGCGACATCGTGCTGTGCATCAACAAGGTGGATTTGGACTCTGCCGACGCGCTGTATGATATTTACAGCAGAGTCTCCATCCCCACCCTGCGGATCAGCGCGGAGACGGGAGAGGGCTTGCCGGCGCTAAAGGCGCTGATGGCTGGCAAGCTATCTGCCTTTACAGGGAACTCCGGCGTTGGGAAATCCAGCATTTTGAATGCGCTGGATCCGGCATTTCACATTCAGGTGGGGGAGATCAGCAACGCCTTGGGGCGGGGGCGGCACACCACCCGCCATGTGGAGCTGTACCACATGGACTTTGGCGGGGACGTGGTGGATTCCCCGGGCTTTTCCTCCTTCGACACCGACGAGCTGAATCTGGAGCTGAAGGAGCACCTGCCTGAGACCTTCCCCGAATTTGCACCGTTTTTGGATGGCTGTCGCTATGTGGGTTGCAGCCACACCAAGGAGCGGGGCTGCAAGGTGCTGGAGGCGGTGGAGCAGGGTATCATACCCAAGAGCCGACACGACAGCTACCTTCGGCTGTACGAGGAGCTGAAACCACTCCGCAGCTGGAACAATCTCTCCCAGCGGGACTGAGCGCCGGATACGCGGCTTTTTGAAAAAAGCCTGGCAAAAACTTTCATGATCAGGATTTCAATTGCCCTATGTTTTGCGGCATAGAAGATTCCCAAATACCCCACGCTTTTTTCAAAAAGCGTGGGGTCTCTTGCTTGCCGGGTCAGATCGGACAGAAGTCGGCGCACCCCTCGTCCAAGCGAGCAACGCAAACGCCGCCCTATCCCTACAGATCAGCGGCAGCGGCGCAAACAGCAGGGGGTATCCTTTGACCACCGTAGCCAGCGCTTTTGCTATACCGGATTCGTTTCGGAAAATTTTCTACATGATAGAAGTCCAACCATCCCTCGCGTCGCAGAGAGGAGTCCGGGCTTGCCCGGATTCCCTGCGACACGCCTTTTTCTGCAAAGCGTCTTTTTCCGCGTGGAAAAAGATGCTTTCCCCGCCCGGGAGGGCACCCCCGACGGCAGTCGCCCCCGCCCGGGAGGGCACTTTTTCGGTGCTGCTGTATATACTGTTGCAAGAGGGAGCGTGAGCGGTATGTGGAACAGGGGCCCCTGCTTTTTGGGGATTTGCGGGCTGGCATTGGGGCTGGGCATTTTGATTGCCGCCATTTTCCCAGTGGGCTGCCTGCTGTTTCTGGTGGCGCTGCTGCTGGTTGCCTGCGGCTGGTGCTGTCTGCGGCGATAGCGTGGGCGAGAGTGCTGAGAGAGGAGCTTGGAATGAAAATTATTGTCTGGAGATCACCGAAGATGCTGGGTGGCCTGTTGCGCCGTCTGTTCAAAATACATCCATAATCTGCCAATTTAGCCATCCCTGTTTCCCGGTCTGCGGGGCGGGGATGGCTTCGTATATATCCCAAATCCGCCGCATAGACTGGAAGCAGACCGGGCGGCGGGAAGGACCTGTCCATTCCTTGACGCCACCGAAGTGCTGTGAAAGGAATGGTAATACATGGAATTAAATTTAAAAAAAGCGGTGCTGGACTGCTATGAGCCGGCGATGGATTTGACCTTGACTCAGGAGGAGACCGCCGAGACCATCGTGCCGGACTCCTGTCCCGATATTGCCCGCATCATCGACACGGAGGGCAAGGTTTTTCTCCACAGCCGGGAGCTGCGGGACGGCAAGGCGGAGCTGTCCGGCACCGTCAAAATCACGGTGCTCTATCTGCCGGACGGCGAGGAGGGCATCCGCACGCTGGACTTTGCCGTGCCGTTTACCGCGTCGGGCGAGGGGAAGGCGACCTGTCTGGTGGCGGAAGCCGCGCTGGAGAGCGTGGACAGTCGCCTCCTCAATCCCCGAAAAATCCTGACCCGCTGCCGCCTGATTTCCCGGCTCACCGGCTATCAAAAGCAGGCGCTGCCCTACTGCGGGGACGTGGTGGACTGCGACCCCGGGCTGGGCATCGAAAAGCGGCTGGACTGCCAGCACACCCGCGCCATCACCCAGCTGGCGCAGAAGGATTTCACCTTTTCCGACGAGCTGACCCTGTCGGCGGGGAAGGAGACCATCGACGGGATTCTGCTGTCCAAGGTGCGCTCCACCATCGGCGAGACCAAGGTCATCGGCAGCAAGCTGGTGGTCAAGGGCATCTTTTTTGCCGAAGCACTGTGCCGCACCGTCAGCGGACAGTACAGTGTCGCCACGGGCGAGCTGCCTTTTTCCCAGATTTTGGAGCTGGAAGCCCCCACGGAAACCGCCGACTGTCAGGTGCTGCTACAGGCGACGGGCATGGATTTTCAGCTGAATACCGGCGACAAACGCACCATCGACGTGACCCTCTATCTGCACACCCAAGCCATTTTGCGAGAGGAGCGGGAGCTGACACTGCTCACCGATCTGTACAGCACCGCCTTCGACCTGACCTGCGAGGCCGCGCCGCTGCTGCTGTCCGATGTCTCCCAGACCTTGACCCGCCGTCAATCGGTGCGGGAGACGCTGGAAATCGGCGTGGCGGCAAAAGCGGTCCTGTCGGTGGAGGTCACCTGCGGCGCGGTGACCGGGGAGCGTGCCGGGAACGTCACCACCCTCCACACCACCGCCCACATCCGCGCTCTCTACTTAGACGAAAATGACGTGCCGCTGGTCTCGGAGCGCCGGGTGGACATCGCCGGTGAATGGGAGCTGGCTGAGGACTGCCCCACCGTCCTGCGGGCGGTCTGCGGGTCGGAAATTGCCGCCAGTGTCTCCTCCGTGGGCATCGAGGTGCGGTTTCCCGTGGACTTTTTCGCGGAGATTTCGTCGCAAAAAAAGAAAATCTGCCTGACGGCAGTGAAGGTGGACACGGACAGTCCCCGGGATTTTTCCGGGCAGCCGTCCTTGGTGCTGCGCACCTTGGAGCAAGAGGAACAGCTCTGGGATCTGGCCAAGCGATATGGCACCACCATCGCCGACATCCTTGCCGCCAACGAGCTGGAATCGGAGGCGGGGCTTGTCCGCGACAAGCTGCTGCTGATTCCAAGGAAGCGCTGCTAGAGGGGGGTGCCCTCCCGGGCGGGGGGGATTTGCGGCGACCCGCCGTGGGGGGGATACGTCGCGCACTCCCGTGCGCGGGGGCGATTTCCGCCTGTAGGCGGAAAGGACGGTTCAAACCCCCCATTTTCTTTCCCGGCGGGGAAAGAAAACGCGCCGTTTGATCGGTGTAAAAGAAAGGCGCTGGACGCGGTCTATTTGAGACGGCCTCGACTTCTCTCCGACCGCTAGATTGAGACGCGATTTCCTCGTCTCCTTCTGTTCCCGTGAGGTACTCCGGCTATCGCCCCATCGCTCACTACATCCGGCGAAGTACCGCCATCGCTGCTTGCGCTCTGGCGAAGTGCTTCGCCACCCGCGCGGGGGGCTTGGACGGGGGACATGGGACGAGGGACGGGGGGTTCGCGCCCACAGGGCGCGGGGACGGG
>JAVVOA010000008.1:0-41691 GCA_036656515.1 Oscillospiraceae bacterium
ACCTTTTTCCTCGCCGTCCCGGTGATGCTGGGACTGAGCGCCATCAAGCTTTTGAAATTTGGCTTCGCCTTCACCGGGGCAGAGCTGCTGACCTTGGGTCTGGGCATGGTGACCGCCTTTGTGGTGTCCGTGCTGGTCATTCGCTTTTTGATGAATTTCATCCGCAAGCACGACTTCAAGGCCTTTGGCTGGTATCGCATCGGTCTGGGTCTTCTGGTGCTGCTCTATTTTCTGGTGCGATAAGGCGAAGCAAAAAATAGTCGGGCGACTCGACAGCAGCTGTCGGGTCGCTTTTTTTGCGGTTTTTTCGGCGCTCTGGGGCGGGAAAAGCAACGCTCAAAAATTTATTTTAGTTTCCTGCGATAAAACGCCCCGCTGGGGCGTTAACCATCTGAACAACAAACAAGGAGGAAATCCATGAGACAACATAGAAGCTTATTGGCCGCCGGACTGCTGTGCGTCCTTCTCTGGGGACTGGCGGGCTGTGCCCCGGCACAGCCGGAGGAGATCGCCCCCCTGAAGGTGACGCTGTTTCGCGTGGGCAAGGCGGATGCCATCGTGGTGCAGGCGGGGGCAGAAACCATGGTCATCGACGTGGGCGAGGAGGAGGACGGGGAGGAAGTGGTGGAATTCCTCAGAAAGCAGGGCGTGGAGCGGGTGGACGTGCTGCTGATCACCCACTTTGACCGAGATCATGTGGGCGGAGCCGATACGCTGGTGGAGTCCGTGGAGGTGGGGCAGGTGCTTTTGCCGGCCTATGCGGGCACCAGCACCGAATATCTGGACTTTATGGCGGCGCTGGAGACGGCGCAGCTGACCCCCACCGGGCTGACAGATTCGCTGGAATTTCCGCTGGGAGCTGCCACGGTGCTGGTCGAACCGCCCCTGTCCTATGACGTGACGGGCATGGAGGAGGAGTTTGACAACAATTTCTCCCTGATCACCACCGTGACCCACGGCGAAAATCGACTGCTCTTTACCGGCGACGCAGAAAAACAGCGGGTGCGCCAATGGCTGGATGCCGGCACGGCACAGCCCTGCGGCTTCCTGAAAATGCCCCACCACGGGGTCTATCAGACGGCGCTGGCTGACCTGCTGACGGCGGTGACACCGGACTATGCCGTGATCTGCGCCTCTAACAAAAACCCGGCAGATGTCCGGACGCTGGAGCTGCTACAGGAGATGGGTGTCCAAACGCTACAGACCAAGGACGGCAACGTGACGGTGTTCAGCGACGGCAGCCGTCTGGAAATCAATCAGGCAATCGAACATTAGGGAGGCGTCATCCAACTATGGCACAGGCTGTGTTTAACCGCTATGAGAAGAAATACCTCATGCCGGCATCCATCTATCGGGAGCTGAGGCAGAGATTGCTGCCCCATATGCAGGAGGATTCCTATGGGCTGCACACCATTTGCAACATCTACTACGATACGCCGGAGTCGGATTTGATTCGCCGCTCCATCGAAAAACCGGTGTATAAGGAAAAACTGCGCCTGCGCAGCTATGGCACCCCCACGCCGGACACCAAGGTGTTTCTGGAAATCAAGAAAAAGTACAATAAAATGGTAAACAAGCGCCGGGTGCAGCTCACACTGCAAGAGGCCTATGACTATGTGGAGCGGGGCATCCGCCCCCCGGGAGACAGCCAGATTCTCCGGGAGATCGACTTCTTCCTCAGCCGCTATCCCCTCCAGCGGGGTCTGTATCTGGCCTATGACCGCATTGCGCTGTTCGGCAAGCAGGACGAGGCGTTTCGGGTGACCTTTGATCAGAATATCCGCAGTCGCCGCTCCCTGATGGGCATGGAAAACGGCAGCCGGGGCGAGGCGCTTTTGCCGGAGGGCTACTACCTGATGGAGAGCAAGGTCATGGGGGCGACACCCCTGTGGTTCACAGAGATTTTGTCCTCCCTCGCCCTCTATCCCGTCTCGTTCTCCAAATACGGGAACATCTATAAAAAGGAACTGGACGCCTTTTGCATCGAGGATCTGCTTGTCCACAGAACGGAAAATTGGAATGAAATGGGGAGAAAAGAGATATGTTGACCAGCATTTTTCACATCAATACCTTTCCACTGCTTGCTGTCGCCGCCGCCATGGGCACGGCGCTGGCACTGGGGGTGGTCATCGCGCTGCTGTACCGGGTGTCCAGCACCCACATCGGCAGCTTCGTGGTGATTTTGGCGATCCTGCCCCTGCTGGTGCAGTCGGTTATTATGATTGTCAACGGCAATCTGGGCACCTCGGTGGCGATTCTGGGCGCGTTTGGACTGGTGCGCTTTCGCAGTGCCCCCGGCACCGCCCGGGAAATCGGCTTCATCTTTTTCGCTATGGCGGTGGGACTGTCCACAGGCATGGGCTTTCTGTCCTTGGCGGCACTGCTGACGGCGGTGGGCAGCGGGGCGATTCTGCTGCTGGAAAAGGCGAAGCTGGGCGACGCTGTCTCCAAGGAGCGGCAGCTGCGGATCACCATCCCCGAGGATTTGAATTACAACGGCATCTTCGATGACCTGTTTGACTCCTATACCAAAACCGCCCGGCTGGATCGGGTCAAGACCACGGGCATGGGAACCATGTACGAGCTGTCCTATCGGGTGGAGCTGAAGGCGGCGGAGCAGGAGAAGGCCTTCATCGATGCCCTGCGGTGCAGAAACGGCAACCTCTCCATCATTCTGGGACTGGTGCAGCGGGAGAAAAACGAGCTATAAGGCGAAAACAAGCAGGCCTGCGGAGGAGCTTCCGCGGGTCTGCTTTTCTGTCTGGGAGAAAGAAGACGCATATGCCACCATTCCCGCGACAAAGGAAGCCCCGGGACTTTTGTACAAGCCTACAAAAAGCCGTCGGGGAGGCGGGTTATACTTGACAAAAAGAGTCTAAATTGGTACAGTGGCGATAGACAGTAGGAAAACGGGGAAAGAGGGGGTGAGAGGTGTTGTTGATTACCCGGGAAACGGACTATGGTCTGCGGCTGCTGCGGGGACTTTCCGACGGGCAGCGCCACACGGTGGGAGAGCTTTCCCAGCAGGAGCTGGTGCCCCAACCCTTCGCCTATAAGATTCTGAAAAAGCTTTCCCACGCCAATCTTGTTGCCATCCAGCGGGGAGCCGAGGGCGGGTGCAGGCTGAAGGCCGATCTTGCCGCGGTGACACTCTATGATCTTCTCTCCGCCATGGAGGAGGACGGCAGCCTCATCTCCTGCATGGATCCCGACTATTCCTGCGCCCTGCGTCTGCGCAACGGCGGCTGTGCCGTCCACGGACATATGGCGGTCATCCAGCGGCGGCTGGACGACGAGCTGCGCGCCCACCTGATTTCAGATATTCTGGCGGCGGAGTAGGAGCACGTTTTTTTGCGTACAAAAGTAGATAAACTTTATCCAATATAAAGAAAACAAGGAGGTCAAGCATATGTTGTTTCAAACGACACAGGCGCACGAGGAATTGCGCAGCAAAATCCGGCATTTCGCAGAGGAGGAAATCGCCCCCATTGCCTTTCAGCTGGATCAGGAGAACGGCTTCCCCGACGAGGCGATCCAAAAGCTGGGCGAGCTGGGCTTCATGGGCATCCCCTATCCCAAGGAGTACGGCGGCGCGGGTCTGGATGTGCTCAGCTATGCCATCGCGGTGGAGGAGCTGGCACGGGTGGACGGCGGCGCAGGCGTGATTTTATCCGCCCATGTGTCTCTGGGCTCTTGGCCCATCTTCGCCTTTGGCACCGAGGAGCAGAAGCAAAAGTATCTGATCCCCTTGGCGCAGGGCAAGAAAATCGGCGCCTTTGGCTTGACCGAGCAAAACGCCGGCTCTGACGCGGGCGGCACCGAGACCACCGCCCAATTTAAGGGCGACCACTATCTGTTAAACGGCGGCAAAATCTTCATCACCAACGCCCCCAAGGCGGACACCTATGTGATTTTCGCCGTCACCACGCCGGACATCGGCACCCGGGGCATCTCCGCTTTTATTGTGGAGCGGGGCTGGGAGGGCTTTACCTTTGGCGATCATTATGATAAAATGGGCATTCGGTCCTCCTCCACGGCAGAGCTGCTCTTTCACAATGTGAAGGTGCCGGCGGAAAATCTGCTGGGACACGAGGGCGAGGGCTTTAAAATCGCCATGGCGACCTTGGACGGCGGACGCATCGGCATCGCGTCTCAGGCGCTGGGCATCGCCCAGGGTGCCTTTGAAAACGCCCTTGCCTATGCCAAGGAGCGGGTGCAGTTTGGCAAGCCCATTGCCGCACAGCAGGTCATCTCCTTTAAGCTGGCGGATATGGCCACCAAGCTGCGCTGTGCCCGGTTCCTGATCTATTCCTCCGCCGAGCTGAAGGAGGTTCACGCCCCCTATGGCATGGAGTCCGCTATGGCAAAGCAATACGCCTCCGACATCGCGCTGGAGGTCACCAACGATGCCCTGCAAATCTTTGGCGGCAGCGGCTATCTCAAGGGGATGGCGGTGGAGCGCGCCTATCGCGATGCGAAAATCACCACCATCTATGAGGGCACCAACGAGATCCAGCGGGTGGTCATCGCCTCTCACCTCATCGGCAAGGTCGCCAAGGCAGCCACGGGAGACGGGGTCAAGACACTGAAAAAAGCCGCCCCGGTCACCGGCATCCGCAAGCGCCTGATTTTCCATGACGGCGACGCGGCGACTCAGGTGGAGACACTGGTTGCCGCCCTGAAAAAGGACGGGCATGACTTCTCTGTGGGCATTGATATCGACACGCCCATTGTGCAGGCAGAGCGGGTGGTCTCCGCCGGTAAGGGCATCGGCGAAAAGAAGAACATGAAGCTCATCGAAAATCTGGCTAAGGCGGCAGGCGCTGCCATCGGCTCCTCCCGTCCCGTGGCAGAGACCCTGCAATATGTGCCTCTCAACCGCTATGTGGGCATGTCCGGACAGAAGTTTACCGGCAATCTCTATATCGCCTGCGGCATCTCCGGCGCGACCCAGCACCTCAAGGGCATCAAGGAGGCGGCTACCATCGTCGCCATCAACACCAACGCCGGTGCGCCCATCTTCAAAAACTGCGACTATGGCATCGTGGGCGACGTGAAGGAGATCCTCCCGCTGTTGACGGCGGCTCTCGACTGCGGCGCGAAGCAGCCCGCACCTCCCATGATCAAAATGAAGCGTCCCGCACCCCCCAAGGCTGCCCCCATCGGCAAGACCTATGTCTGCGGCGGCTGTGGCTATGAGTACATCCCCGAGGAGGGCGATCCCGATTCCGATATCGCCCCCGGCACCCTGTTCGAGTCCCTGCCCGAGGGCTGGGTCTGCCCGGAGTGCGCCGAGACCAAGGAAAAATTTGTAGAAGCATAAGTTGAAAGGAAGGGTCATACCATGTATTGTGTCAGAAATATCACCGAAGATCTGTATTGGGTCGGCGCGGATGACCGCCGCCTCACCCTGTTTGAGAATATCCATCCCATTCCCCGGGGCGTGTCCTACAACTCCTATCTGCTGCTGGACGAGAAAACCGTCCTGTTCGACACGGTGGACTGGTCGGCTTGCCGCCAGCTGCTGGAGAATATCGAGCACCTGCTGGCAGGGCGTCCGCTGGACTATCTGGTCATCAACCACATGGAGCCGGATCACGGCGCGTCGCTGGAGGAAATCCTCATCCGCTATCCCGCAGTAAAGGTCATCAGCACCGAAAAGGCCTTTATGCTCATGCGGCAGTTTGGCTTCCAGCTGGACGGACACGAGGCGATTCAGGTCAAGGAGACCGACACCCAGTGCTTTGGCAAGCACACCGTCACCTTCATCGGTGCGGCAATGGTACACTGGCCGGAGGCAATGGTGTCCTTCGATCTGACCAACGGCGCTCTGTTCTCCGCCGATGCCTTTGGCTCCTTCGGCTCGCTGGATGGCAAGCTGTTCAACGACGAGGTGAATTTTGACCGGGATTGGATTGACGATGCCCGCCGCTACTATACCAACATCGTGGGCAAGTATGGCGCGCCGGTGCAGACCCTGCTGAAAAAAGCCGCCACCATTCTGGATCAGATCCGGTTCATCTGCCCCCTCCACGGTCCCGTGTGGCGCTCTGACTTCGCCTATCTGCTGGACAAATACAACCGGTGGAGCACCTATGAGCCGGAGGAGACGGCGGTGATGATCGCCTATGCCTCTATGTACGGCAATACCGAGGCGGCGGCAACCGCCCTCGCCACCCGCCTCTGCGACAAGGGGATGCACAAAATCGTGATGTACGACGTGTCCAAAACCCATGTCTCCACCCTGATTTCCGAGGCCTTCCGGGTCTCCCATATCGTGCTGGCATCGGTGACGTACAATCTGGGCATCTATCCCGTGATGCACAACTTCCTCATGGATATGAAGGCGCTGAATCTGCAAAAGCGCACCTTCGCCCTTGTGGAAAACGGCTCTTGGGCGTGCAAATCCGGCGATCTCATGCAGAAATTCATCGAAGAAGAACTGAAAAGCATGACGGTGCTGCCCGAGCGGCTCTCCATGGCCTCCTCGTTGCAGGACGAGCACGCCATTGAGGTGGATAGTTTCGCAGACACCATCCTCGCCTCCATGCAGGACAAATAGAAAAAAGGCGCTCCATCCGAGAGGATGGAGCGCCTTTTAAAACAATGCCCTGTAAAAAATTGAGATGCTTATTGCAGGACGTTCAGTGCCAATGTCAGCAGGATGAACACCGCGCCGACCCACTTGGTGGCCATTGCCAGCTTGGCGTCGATAGTTTTTGCCTTGTTCTTAGCCATGAAGGAATCTGCCACGCCGCCGATGGCACCGGACAGCCCCGCGCTCTTGCCGGACTGGAACAGAACCATCAGAGAGATGGTGAGACCGCAGATCAACTGCAAAATGGTAATTGCTAAAATCATAATGAGTACCCTCCAACTGTTTTGGTGCGGGGAGTTGTCCCCACATAGTTTCATTTCATAGACTTAGATAATATCACAGTTTGCGGCGCTTTTCAAGTCAAAAATGGGATTTTTTTAGAGGGGCTGTCCGGGCGCAGGCACGTCAAACAAATGTTTGCTTTTTGGAAGGCGCTGTGGTACAATCAGGGAAAAGAACAGACGAGGGAGGTGCTTTCATGCAGGAGCTGAGCCAGATGCAGCAAAAAATCTATGACACCATTGCAGAGAGCATCGCACGGCAGGGCTATCCCCCCTCCGTGCGGGAAATAGGCGAGGCTGTGGGGCTGAAATCGCCATCCACCGTGCATTTCCACCTGAAGCATTTAGAGGAGCTGGGTGTTTTGCAAAAGGGTGCGGGCAAGGGACGCGCCCTGACGCTGACGGATCGAAACGGGGAGCGTATGCGGGAGGACAGGGTGCCCATTGTGGGCAATGTCGCCGCCGGCGCGCCGATTTTGGCAGAGGAGTGCATCGAGGACTATCTGACCTATGACACCGGCGGGCGGGAAGACGAATATTTTGCCCTGCGGGTGCGGGGCGAATCCATGCTGGGCGCGGGGATTTTGCCCGGCGATCTGGTGGTGGTCAAGAAGCAGGTCGTCGCCCAAAACGGTGAAATCGTGGTGGCGCTGCTGGAGGACGAGGCCACGGTGAAGCGCTTCTCCCGGCGAGACGGCACCATCTGGCTGTTGCCGGAGAACGACGCCTATGCCCCTATCGACGGCAGTCGGGCGTCGATTTTGGGACGGGTCACCGCCGTGGTGCGTCGCTATTGAGCCAGATGACTGGTATCCAAACAGACAAGAGCGGGAAAAGCATTGCTTTTCCCGCTCTTGTTGGCGTTCTCACTGAAGTTTTTGGCAGGCTTTTTTCAAAAAGCCGCGTAGCCAAACCCTTGCCGCCGCGCGGCAACCAAACGTCCGCACTGGCTCCGCCACAGCCCACGCTGTCACAGTCCGAACACTGAAGTTTTTGGCAGGCTTTTTTCAAAAAGCCGCGTAGCCAAACCCCGCCGCCTCAGCGGCAACCAAACGCCTACTTCTTCTTGCCGTAGTGGACGTGGAGCAGCTCCTTTTCCCGACCCTTCAGGTCGCCGGCATACAGCTCGCCCACGATGGGGTTTTGCTCCGAGCGCTTGATCAGGGAGGCGCGGTCGGTGTTGTACAGTCCGGCGGCACGCAGCTGCTTTTGGGGGGAGAGGCCATAGGGCTGTCCCGCGCCGCCCACGCAGCCGCCCCGGCAGGTCATGACCTCTACCAAATCGTAGTAGGCGGTGCCTGCCTCGATCTCCTTCAAGAGATTCTGGGCGTTGATGAGCCCGTGTACCACGGCGATTTGCAGGGGATGATCGCCCACGGTGATGCTGACGGTGCGCAGGGGATCGGTGCCCCGCAGGCCGGAAAATTCCAGCGCCTGTAAGGTGTTTTGCGACTTATCCGCCGAGCAGCGGCGGGCGACGGCCTCGGCGACGCCGCCGGTGGTGCCAAAGATGGTGGCGGCACCGGTGCCCATGGAGAAGGGCAGGTCGGGGGACTCGCCCTCGATCTCGGCAAAGCGGATGCCGGACTCGTTGATCATGTTGATCAGCTCTTGGGTGGTGAGCACCAAATCCACGTCGGGCTTGCCGTCGGTCTTAAATTCCTCTCGCGCCGCCTCCATCTTTTTGGCGGTGCAGGGCATGACGGCGATGTGGAAGGTCTCCTTGCCGTCTGCCTCGTCCTGCTTCTTATAGTGATCCTTGATGACGGCGGCAAACATCTCCATGGGGGATTTGCAGGTGGAGACATTGTGGAGATATTTGGGATTTTCCAGCTCCAGATATTTGATCCACGCGGGACAGCAGGAGGTGAACATGGGGAAGGGACCGCCGGTCTCGATGCGCCGCAGGAATTCGGCGGACTCCTCCATGACGGTGAGATCCGCGCCGAAGTTGGTGTCGAACACGCCGTCCGCGCCCATGATTTTCAGGGAGGAGACGATTTTGTTCAGGGTGTTTTCCCCCACAGGCAGACCAAAGGCCTCGCCCACCGCCACCCGGACAGCGGGTGCAATCTGGACGACCACCCGCTTTTTGGGGTTTTGCAGGGCGCGCCACGCGCTGCCGATGCCGTTCCAGATGGTGATGGCACCGGTGGTGCAGACCGCGGCGCACTGTCCACAGCTGATGCAATGGGTCTCGGACAGCTTTTTGTCAAAGGCGGGCATGACCTGCACGTTGGAGCCGCGATGGGCAAAGTTTAGGATGCCCATGCCCTGAATTTCCTCGCAGACCCGGATGCAGTCGCCGCAGAGGATGCACTTGTTGGGATCCCGTACCACGGCGGGGCTGGAATCGTCGATCTCATAGTGCTCCCGGGTGTCTTGAAAGCGGATGCGGCGGATGCCGAATTGCAGTGCCAGCCGCTGTAGGGTGCACTTGCCGCTCTTTTCGCAGGTGGTGCAGTCGTTGCAGTGGGAGGAGAGCATCAGCTCCAAAATCATGCGGCGGTGCTTTAAAAGCCGCGCCGTGTTGGTGCGGATGCGCAGACCGTCCCGGGGCTCCATGGAGCAGGAGGTGTCGATCTTGCCCCGCTCGTCCTCCACCACGCACATGCGGCACGCGCCATAGAGGGACAAATCAGAATAGTAGCAAAAGGTGGGCATATCAATGCCTGCCTTGCGAATGACTGCCAGCACGTTCTTCTCTCCGTCAAAGGCGACGCGCCGCCCATCGATGTACATAATTCCCTTGCTCATCTTCAGACCTCCTCGTGAATTGCGCCAAACGGGCAACTGGAAACACAGGCGTTGCACCGGATGCAGGTTTCGATATCAATGACGTGGGCAGTTTTGGGCGCGCCGGTGATCGCCTCGACAGGACAGCCCTTGCGGCACTTGCCACAGCCCTTGCACAGGGCGGGGTCGATGACCAGTCCCTTTTTCTTGCCGTTGCAGTGGGGGCAGTGCTTATCCACCACATGAGCCAGATATTCCTCCCGGAAATAGCGGAGGGTGCTCTGGACGGGCTTGCAGGCGCTCTGTCCCAGACCGCAGAGGGAGGTGGTGGTGATGGTGTCCGCCAGCTCCTCCAGCAAATCCAAGTCCTCTAGGGTGCCCTTGTTGTCGATGATGCGATCCAAAATCTCCAGCATCCGCTTGGTGCCCTCCCGACAGGGGACGCACTTGCCGCAGGATTCATTTTGGGTAAAGCGCATGAAGAACCGGGCGACCTCCACCATGCAGCTGTCCTCGTCCATGACCACCAGTCCGCCGGAGCCGATCATGGCACCGACCTTTTTCAGGGAGTCGAAGTCCAGAGGCATATCCAGATGGTCGGCGGTGGCACAGCAGCAGCCGCCGGAGGGACCGCCGATTTGCACCGCCTTGAATTGCTTGCCGTTTTGGATGCCGCCGCCGATGTCGAAGATGACCTTCCGCAGAGAGGTGCCCATGGGTACCTCGATCAGTCCCGTGTTGCAGACATTGCCGGTGAGGGCGAAGGCCTTGGTGCCGGGACTTTTCTCTGTGCCGATGGAGCGATACCAGTCCACGCCCCGGAGGACGATCAGAGGCACGTTGGCAAAGGTCTCCACGTTGTTCAATACGGTGGGTTTGCTCCACAGCCCATGCTCCACTGTCCGGGGGGGCTTGACCCGGGGCATGCCCCGGTTGCCCTCGATGGAGGCGGTGAGCGCCGAGCCCTCGCCGCAGACAAAGGCACCTGCGCCCCGGCTGACATGGAGGTGGAAATTGAAGCCGGAGCCCAGAATATTGTCGCCCAGCAGCCCCATTTCCACAGCCTTGTCGATGGCGGTGTGCAGCCGCTGTACCGCCAGCGGATATTCGGCGCGGACGTAGATATAGCCCTCGTCACTGCCGATGCAGCGGGCGGCAATCATCATGCCCTCGATGACGCTGTGGGGGTTGCCCTCCATCACCGAGCGATCCATGAACGCGCCGGGGTCGCCCTCGTCGCCGTTGCAGACCACATACTTTTTGTCGGATTTGTATTTGCGGGCGCTGTCCCATTTCTGCCCCGCATGGAAGCCGCCGCCGCCCCGACCCCGCAGGCCGGAGTCGATGATCATCTGACAGGCTTCCACGTCCGTCATCTCAAACAGCACCTTTTCAAAGGCGGCATAGCCGTCCTTGGCGATGTATTCCCGGATGTCCTCGGCATCACTTCTGCCGCAGTTTTCCAGCACCACCCGCTGCTGCAATTGATAGAAGGGGATGTCCTCCTGTCGGACGTACTTCTTCCCGTCCAGCGTGTACAGCAGACGGTCGATGACCTGCCCGCCCAGAATGGTTTTTTCGATGATCTCGTGGCAGTCCTCGGGCTTCACATGGATGTATAGAATGCCGGCGGGCTCGATGTGGATGAGGGGACCCATCTCACAGAAGCCGTGGCAGCCGCTCATTTTAATGTGGAGGCTCTTTTCCTCCTCGGTGTCGTGGGACAGTCCCACATGGACATCAATGCCCCGGCTCTCGCACTCTGTCTTGATGTTCTCATAGATTTTCAGAGAGCCGCCGGCGATGCAGCCGGTGCCGGCACAGATGAGGACGGAGGTACGCTGCTCATCCTGCTTTAAGGCGTTTTTGGCGTTGGCGCGGAGAACGTGAAAGCTCTCCCGTGTCAGCTTACTCATGTGTCGCGTCCTCCTTTCGCATATTTTCTAATAATTCGACGGCGGATTCCGGCGTCAGCTTGGCGTGAACCACGTCGTCCACGGTGATGACCGGTGCCAGTCCGCAGGCACCCAGACAGGCGATGGTCTCCAACGTAAACTGGCCATCCTTAGAGGTCTTTTCCTTGCCGGACAGACCCAGATACTTGTACAGTGCCTCGTAGATGGGCTGGGATTTCCGCACATGACAGGCGGTGCCATCGCAGACCTTGATGATGTGCCGTCCCTTTGCCTCCAAAGAAAAGTTTTCATAGAAGGTTGCGACACTGTAGACCTTGGCTACGCTGATACCCAGCTCGTCCGCCAGAAAGGTAAGCGCTTCTTCACTGAGGTATTTGTACTCGCTTTGGATCTCCTGCATGATGGCAATCAGATTGGATTTTTGAAAGCCATGTGCCTCCACAATCTCCGCTACGCGGGTGAGTTCTTTGGACATAGTGTGTTCTCCTTTTTGATCAAATCAGTCGGGGGAAAGTGTTAACATTTTAACCATGTAAACCCATTATACAAGCTTTTTTCAGAAAAGCCAGTCTTTTGATAAAAATTTCACGCTGTCAAAACAAAGAAATGGCCTGTCCGTCGCAGGCGTGCAATTTTAGGCGTTTTTGACCGTCAAAACCCGAATGGGGGATGCTTGACAAGAGCCCTCCGGCGTGCTAGACTGTGCAACAGACGGGGAGCCCGGGGCTCCGGAAAAATGAATCATTGAATGGGGGAGCTTGTGCGCAGGCTGAGAGGAAGTTTCGGACTTCGACCCTTTGACCTGATTTGGGTAATGCCAACGTAGGAAGTAATGCAAGAATTGCTTTGCAGCGGGAAATACCTTTGGGGGTGTTTTCCGTTTTTTGCTGCCTGCCCATTCAAGAAATGGAGAAAGACATGCAAGAGACAAAAACCAGCGTATTTTCCAATGGACTCATCTGGTTCGGCGCCGCGGTATCCATCGCGGAGATTCTCACGGGGACACTGCTGGCACCTCTGGGCTTTGCCAAGGGCTTGGCGGCGATCCTGTTGGGGCACCTGTTCGGCTGCCTGCTGCTGTACGCGGCGGGACTGATCGGTGCCAAGACGGAAAAGAGCGCCATGGAGACGGTAAAGCTCTCCTTCGGTGAAAAGGGCTCCCTGCTGTTCTCCTCCCTCAATGTGCTGCAATTGGTGGGCTGGACGGCGGTGATGATCGTCAGCGGCGGGGCGGCGGCAAGCTCGGTAATCGCTCTGGGCGGCACCTGGGTCTGGTCGCTGATCATCGGCGGGCTGATTCTGGTCTGGATTCTGGTGGGACTGAAAAATCTGGGCAAGCTCAATCTGGTTGCCATGGGCGGACTGCTGCTGCTGACCATCGTCATGAGCGCCGTGGTCTTTCGGGGGGATTTGACGGCGGCGGCCACCGGGGACATGCGCTTTGGCGCGGCGGTGGAGCTGTCGGTGGCGATGCCGCTGTCGTGGCTGCCGCTGATCTCCGACTATACCCGGGTGGCGCGGAAAAAGCAGGCGGCGACCTTTGTCAGCGCGGCGGTCTATTTTGCGGGCAGCTCGTGGATGTACGTCATCGGCATGGGCGCGGCGCTGTTCACCGGCGAGAGCGATATCGCCAAAATCATGGTATCTGCCGGCCTGGGGCTGGCGGGACTGCTGATCATCATCTTCTCCACCGTGACCACCACGTTTTTGGACGTCTATTCGGCGGGGGTCAGCTGTGTCAGCCTGTCCGGCAAAATCAACGAGAAATGGGCGGCGATCGTGGTCTGCGTGGTGGGGACGGCTCTGGCGATTTTTGCGCCCACCAGCCAGTTCGAGGGCTTTTTGTACCTGATCGGCTCGGTGTTCGCCCCCATGATCGCCATTCTGATCACCGATTTCTTTGTCCTGAAAAAGGACAGCTCCACATTGCGCTTTGACCGCACCAACCTGCTGCTCTGGGCGGTGGGCTTTGCGGCGTACCGGGTGATGATGCGGATCGACACCCCCATCGGCAACACCATGCCGGTGATGGTGATCGTCTCGGTGCTGTGCATCGCCCTCCATGCATTTACGGTAAAAAACAAGGGAAAAAAACAGGAGGAACCTCTATGCTGAAGGAAAGACTGAACGCCGTGCGGCAAAAAACGCCGCTGGTACACAATATCACCAACTATGTCACGGTAAACGACTGCGCCAACGTACTGCTGGCCTGCGGTGCGTCCCCCATTATGGCGGACGATATGCAGGAGGTGGAGGAGATCACCGCCCTCTGCGGCGGACTGAACATCAACATCGGCACGCTGAATCAGCACACCATTCCGGCCATGCGTCTGGCGGGAAAACAGGCTGTGGCATTGGGGCATCCCGTGATTCTCGATCCCGTGGGGGCGGGGGCATCCCGGCTGCGGACAGGGACGGCAATCCAGCTGATGCAGCAGATTCCCTTTACCGTTCTCCGGGGCAACATCTCTGAAATCAAGGCGCTGGCACTGGGCGGCGGCACCACCCGGGGGGTGGATGCAGATCTTGCCGATACGGTCAATGCCGACACGTTGGACAGCGCCATTGTCTTTGCCAAGGCCTTTGCCAAGCGCACCGGCGCGGTGATCGCCATCACCGGTGCCATTGATCTGGTGGCGGACAGCAAAACCGCCTATCTCATCCGCAACGGACACCCCATTATGAGCCGTGTCACCGGCACCGGCTGTATGCTCTCCGCCATGACGGCGGCCTATCTGGCGGCAAATCCCGACCATGTGTTGGAGGCGACCGCCGCCGCCGTCTGTGCCATGGGGCTCTGCGGCGAAATCGCCCAGGCGCGGATGACCGAGCAGGACGGCACCGCATCCTTCCGTACCTATCTCATCGACGCCATTTCCAATCTGGATGGCGAGACACTGGAACAGGGCGCAAAGGTGGAAATCGTTTGAAGAAAGAGGTGTCCAGCTATGAAATGTGATCCTATTTTCATGCGGCTCTATGCCGTGACCGATCGGGCGTGGACGGGGGAGCAAACCCTTGCCCAGCAGGTGGAGGAAGCCCTCAAGGGCGGTGTCACCTGTGTCCAGCTCCGGGAGAAGCACCTGTCGGACGAGGCGTTTTTGGCAGAGGCGTTGGAGCTGAAAACCCTGTGTCACGCCTATGGTGTGCCCCTGTTCATCAACGACAATGTGGAGGTCGCCCTCGCCTGCGGGGCGGACGGCATCCATGTGGGACAGCACGACTGCGCCGCGGGAGACGTGCGCCGCCGCATTGGCGACATGCTGCTGGGCGTATCGGCGCAGACGGTGGAGCAGGCGCTGGCGGCACAGCGGGCGGGCGCGGATTGCTTGGGCGTGGGCGCGGTGTTCGACACCTCCACCAAGCTGGATGCCGACACCCTGAGTCATGCCACCGTCCGCGCCATCTGCGACGCGGTGTCCATCCCCGTGGTCGCCATCGGCGGCATTTACAAGCACAATATTTTGCAGCTGGCCGGCACCGGCGTGGATGGTGTTGCCATGGTCTCCGGCATCTTTGGCAGCGGCGATATCACAGCCGCCTGCCGGGAACTGCGCCGTCTGTCGGATGAGATGGTGGCGCGGTGAGGATACAGGGCGGCATCTTCGATTTGGACGGCACCCTGCTGGACTCCATGTTCATCTGGGACGGCGTGGGCGAGGCCTATCTCCGCAGTCGGGGACTGACCCCAGAGCCGGGGTTAAACGAGAAATTCAAGGTGATGAGCATCCTACAGGCGGCGGAATACTACCGCAGTCACTATGGCATCACCGACAGTGTGGAGACCATTATCGCCGGCGTCAATGGCAGAATTACCCATCTGTACACCGACGAGGTGGGCTTGAAGCCCGGCGTTGCCCAGCTGCTGCATCGCCTGCGGGAGAAGGGGGTCGCCCTCTGCGTCGCCACCGCCACCGATCGCCATCTGGTGGAGGCGGCACTGCGTCGCACCGGGATTTTCGATTGCTTTCAGGCGATTTTCACCTGCACGGAGGTGGGCTTTGGCAAGGATTCCCCGGTGATTTTCCAGCGGGCGCTGGACTATCTGGGCACGGAGCAGAGCCAAACCTTCGTCTTTGAGGACGCACCCCACGCCATCGAAACCGCCAAGGCGGCGGGCTTTCCCGTGGTGGGCGTATACGATGCCTCGGCAGAGGGGGAGCAGGAGAAACTGCAAGCCCTGTGCGATTATTATGTAAACTCATTTGAAGATTGGAGCGAGGAGATACAATGAAAACCGTTTTGACCATCGCAGGCTCGGATTGCAGCGGCGGCGCGGGGATTCAGGCGGACATCAAGACCATCACCGCCCACAAGCTGTACGCCATGAGTGCCATCACGGCGCTGACGGCGCAGAATACCACCGGCGTATTCGGCATTCAGGAGACCACGCCCGACTTTCTGGCAAACCAGCTGGACTGCATTTTTACCGACATCTATCCCGACGCGGTGAAGATCGGCATGGTGTCCAACGCCAAGCTCATCGAGGTGATTGCCGACAAGCTGGTGCAGTACGGGGCGAAAAACATCGTAGTCGATCCCGTCATGGTTGCCACCAGCGGCAGCAAGCTGCTGTGCGAGGAGGCGATACATACCCTGATGACCCGCCTGTTGCCACTGGGGACGGTGATTACACCCAACATCCCGGAGACCGAGGCGCTGTGCGGCTTTGCCGTCCACACGCCGGAGGATATGGAGCGGGCGGGACGGGCCATCGCCCAGAAGCTGCCCTGCGCCGTGCTGGTGAAGGGGGGACATCTGGTGAACGATGCCATCGATCTGCTGGTGGAGGGCGGGACACTGCGCTGGTATCAGGCGGAGCGCATTGTGACCGACAACACCCACGGCACCGGCTGCACCCTGTCCTCTGCCATCGCCTGCAATCTGGCGGTGGGGAAGACGCTGGACGAGAGCATCCAAAATGCCAAAAGCTATCTGACGGGCGCACTCCGCGCCGGACTGAACTTGGGACGGGGCAGCGGCCCTCTGGAGCACACCTACTGTCTGTAAACGGGGGGGGACGGAGAACGGGGATGCGCATACTTTCTTTTGAAAAAGAAAGTATCAAAGAAAACTTTAATGTTCAAGTTCTGTTGGGCAACCGGCTGGAAGTACCTTTGGCTACCTGTGGGTTGTGCAGCCCTAAAAGACTGTTCATCAAAGCTTTTTGCGCAGCTTTTTCTCGAAAAAGCGCGTACCCCGCGTACTTATCCCCCGCGCGTACCCCGGGTAAGACAACACGCCCCCCAGTGCCGGAGAGCAGATTCTGCTGTCTGACGATGGGGGGCGTGTTGCTGTATGCGGAGGGAGATGAGGTATCTTAGATGGCGTTGAAGCCGGCGTTAAAGGCGGCGGAGTTTGCCTCGGCAAATTTTGCCTTGCCCTTTTTCTCAAACATGCGGTTCATGGCTGCCACGGCTTCCTCGCCGGTGAACTCGCCCATGACCTTGGTGATTGCGCCGGTCATCACGATGTTTGCCGCCCGGGGATTGTTCAGCTTGGCGGCGATGTCAAAGCAGGGGACGGTGACATAGGTCACGTCCTTCCGCGCGTCGGCGGGGATCGCCACAGCGTCGCTGACCACCACGGTGCCGCCGGGTGCCACGATGGGCAGGAACTTCACCAGAGAGGGGTCGTTCATGGCCAGCAGCAGATCCGGCTCCTCCTGAGAGGGATTGTAGACGAAATCCTCACAGTATTTCACTGTGCAGTTAGCCGTGCCACCCCGCATGGCGGAGCCATAGGAGGGCGTCCATGTGACGTGGGGGAACTTGCTGATGGCGATATCGGAAAAAATCAGTCCGCAGGTCAAAACACCCTGTCCGCCGGAACCGGCAAATACAATTTCTTTCATCTTACTTGTTCTCCCCTCTCTTTTTAAACTCCCCGATGGGATAGTAGGGAATCAGCTCTTTCTCGATCCGCTCCATGGCCTTTACCGGGGAGAGCCCCCAGTTGACCGGGCAGGGGGACAGCACCTCTACGAAGGAATAGCCCTCGTGGTTGATCTGTGCCTCCAGCGCGTTCTTGATATAGCCCTTCAGCTGATTGATCTTGGCGGGGCTGGTGACGGTGCCGCGGGCGGAATAGGCCGCGCCGGGGAACTCCCGTGCAATCAGCTCGGGGAAGCGGATGGGATAGCCCGTCACCGCGCAATCCCGTCCGTGGACAGAGGTTGCGGTCTTTTGACCCTCCATGGTGGTCAGGGACATCTGTCCGCCGGTCATGCCAAAGTTGGTGTTGTTGACCACGATAACGGTGATGTTCTCGTTGCGATAGGCGGCATTGAACGTCTCTGCCATGCCGATGTTATAGGCATCGCCGTCGCCCTGATAGGCGACCACCACCACGTTGGGGCTGACGCGCTTCATGCCTGTCGCCACCGCGCCGGCACGACCGTGGCAGCAGTGGAGACGATCGCATTCCAGACCTGCGCCCAAGTTGGAGGAGCAGCCCACGCCGATGGGGAAAATGATATTCTCCAGCTGACCCAGCTCCTCCAGATCCTCCATAATGAGGCGGCTGATGATACCGTGACCGCAGCCCGGGCAGAAGTCCATGGGCTTATCGACCAAAGTGGGAACTTTTCTTTCGATTGCCATTTTAATAGACCTCCTTTGTCTCGCCGTTTTTAATCTTGAAATAGTCTGACTTGATGCTGCGGATGGGGGGCGTGTTGAAGACATAGGTCAAGGCATAGGCGGGGATATTGCGATCCTTGTGGGTCTTCTTGATGAACAGCGCCGCATCGTCGATCAGCTGACCGGTGGCGTTTTCCTCCACGGTGATCACGCCCTTGACGTTGGGGTTGATTTTCGCAAAAGCCTTCTCCGGGAACGGCCACGCGGTGATGGGGCGGATCAGACCCACCTTTTCACCCTCGGCCCGCAGCTCGCGGATGGCACCCAAGGTGCTCCGTCCGGGGACACCATAGGCCACGAACACATAGTCCGCGTCCTCGATGCCCTCGTCCTCCCAGCGCTGCTCGTTCTCCTTGATGGCGTCGTATTTCGCCACCAGCTCCACGGCCTCCTTGCGGGAATCCCGCTGGAAAATGCCGATTTTCTTATAGGTATAGTGACCGTTCAATGCCCAGGGATGGGGCTGTGTCTCCACAAAGTCGGGCAGTACCACCGGCTCCATCATCTGACCCAGCGTGCCCTCGCCCATCATCACGGTGACAATGCGGTATTTTTCCGCCAGCTCATAGGCGGGACGCATCAGATCCACAAACTCCTGCACAGAGGAGGGGCAGAGCACGATGCAGCGATAGTCGCCCTGACCGCCGCCCCGGGTTTCCCGGTTATAGTCGCACTGGGCGGAGAGCAGGGTGCCCAGACCGTTGCCATAGCGCACTTGGGTGATCACCACGGCGGCAAGACCCTCGTCGCACAGGGTGGAAATACCCTCCTGCTTGAGGGAGATGCCCGGGCCGGAGGAGGCGGTCAGTGCCCGCACGCCACAGGCGGAGGCGCCGATGACCATGTTGATTCCGGCAAGCTCGCTCTCAGCCTGCACGAAATTGCCGCCCACCTCGGGCAGACGCCAGGAGAGATACTCCATGATCTCACTGGAGGGGGTGATGGGATAACCGGCATAGAATCTTGCGCCGGCGCGCACCGCAGCTTCTGCGATGGCTTCGTTGCCCTTCATCATTTCAGCCATATCAAAGACTCCTTTCACCTAAAATATGAAATACGCCATCGGGACAGGTCACATAGCAAATGCCGCAGGCAATGCACTTGTCCTCATCAATGACCACGGGATGATAGCCTGCAGGATTGGTGTGCGCGGAAAAACTGATTGCCTGCTTGGGGCAGTTTGCTTGGCACAGACCGCACTCTTTGCATCTGTTGGGCTGGATATCAACTTTCACAACGACTCCTCCTCAATTCATGTTGTTCTAGCTAATAGAACCTAGTTCTATTTTCAAAGTCATCATACCTTCGATTTTCCAATCTGTCAATCCCCATTTTTCGATTTTCCAGAAATCTTTTTAAAAGGGGGAAAAATGTCAATTCCTCGTCGTGTTAAAAAATTATCAAACTTGGGATTGCAAAATCCGCGAAAAGGTGTTAGGCTAAATAAAATCGCCGGAGGAGCAATCAATCAAAACGGCAAGCTAGGAGAAACTCATATGAGTGAGGCATCTGTCATCATCAACTCGGTGGATCGGGCGCTGGATATTCTGCTGTATCTGTACAACAAGGGCTGCGAGACCACCATCACCGCCATCAGTCAGGATTTGGATATCTATAAGAGCACAGCGTATCGCACGCTGGTGACGCTGCAAAATAAGGGCTTTGTGGATCAAAATCCAGAAAACGGACGCTATACGCTGGGTGTCAAGTTCTTTGTGATGGGTCTTAGCATCGGGGACAAACTGGGCATCCAACAGGTGGTGCGCCCCTATGCGCAAAAGCTCCACGACGAATTTGGCGAGGCGGTGAACGTCTCGGTGCTGGAGAAAAACCCGCTGGATGTCTATCGCAGCATCATCATCTGGAAGGTGGAGGGCAGCCAGATTCTCCGGTTTAACTCGGAGCTTGGCTCCCGGAACGACTGTCACTGCGCCGGGGTGGGCAAGTGTCTGCTGGCGTTTGGGCGGGACATCGACCTGTCGGTCTATGAAAAGCTGCCCATGGTGCGCTATACCGCCAAGACCATCCAGACCATCGACCAATTGAAGGACGAGCTGGCGCGGGTGCGGGAGCAGGGCTATGCGCTGGACGACGAGGAGCGGGAGGAGGGCTTGACCTGCGCGGCGGTGCCCATTCTGCGCCGTGGCGTGGCTGTGGCGGCCATGAGCATCTCCGGCCCCAGCTATCGCATCCGGGAGGCACCGCTTTCCGAACTCGTCCGCCGTCTGCGAGAGGTCAGCCGGGAGATCACCGCCTCCATGGGCTAATCAGAGGTTCCCTAAGATTCAACAAAAAATTGCACCGAAGCTGTCCCCGTGGGTTGCAGCGCATGACGCGTTCCGACCTATGGGGACAGTTTTTTGCATTTTGTCGGCACAACTGTACATAATAGCTAAAAACCACTGGCGGCTTTTCGTGAAATGGGATAAAATCTGATTTCACGTCACAAATTATTGACAAACTGTGTGGGACAGGCTATCATAAAAACCATAAATAGAACATCGTTCCAACTAGTAGAACCATAAATGAAAAAGGGAAAAGGGAGCGGACAGATGGAAAAAAAGAGTTTAGTCATCAATCCCGGCGGGTCTTCCACCAAAATCTCCGTTTTTGAGGGCAGACAAGAGGTGCTCAAGGAGAACATCACCCATACGGCGGCGGATTTGGCGCCGTTTCCCCATGTGTTCGACGAATATGCCTATCGCAAGGATTTGATCGTCCGCACGGTAGAGGCGGCGGGGCATCCGATGTCGTCCTTTGACTGTGTGGTGGGCAGAGGCGGCCTGATGCGCCCCTTGGTGGGCGGCACCTATGCCGTCAATGACCGGATGGTGGAGGATTTGCGGAACGCCGTCAACGGCGAGCACGCCTCCAATCTGGGCGCGGTGATTGCCAAGCAGCTGGGCGATGAAATCGGCGTGCCGTCCTTTGTGGTGGATCCCGTGGCGGTGGACGAGATGATTCCCGAGGCGCGGATCACCGGCATCTCCGACATTGAAAAGCTCAGCTGGTTCCACGCCCTCAATCACAAGGCGGTGTCTCGCAAGGTGGCAGAGGGTATGGGCAAGCGCTATGAGGACTGCAATTTCATTGTGGCGCATCTGGGCTCCGGCATCTCCATCGTCGCCCACGAAAAGGGACGGATGATCGACGGCAGCGGCGGGCGCACCGACGGTCCCTTCTCCCCGGAGCGCAGCGGCGGTCTGCCCACCTATCAGCTCATCGAGCTGTGCTACAGCGGAAAATACACCCACGAGGAGATGGTGCGCAAGGTCAGCTTTGTGGGCGGTATGTACGACTATCTGGGCACCAAGGACATGCGGGAGATTGAAACCCTGGCTCTGGCGGGGGATGAGAAGTACGCCGCCATCTTAAATGCGTTTATTTATCAGGTCTCCAAGGAGATCGCCCTGTACGGCGCGTCCCTCCGGGGCAAGGTGGATCGGGTGATTTTGACCGGCGGCATCGCCCACTCGAACTATGTGGTGGAGCAGGTCACCGGTCGGGTCTCCTATCTCGCCCCGGTGGAGGTTGTCCCCGGCGAAATGGAGATGGAGGCACTGGCGCTGGGCGCACTCCGGGTGCTGGAGGGGCAGGAGCCTGTGAAGACCTACCAATAACGGGGACGGGAAGCGACGACGACGAAGGCCAGATACGCGCTTTTTGAAAAAAGCTGAGCAAAAACTTTAGTGCATGCATGCAAGAGCGGGAAGCGACGACGGAAGAAGCTTGGATACGTCGGCTTTTTGAAAAAAGCCTAGCAAAAACTTTCCGATTCCCATGCAAGAGCACAACGAACCATTGTAAAGGAGGAGAGCAATACGATGTTAAAGGATTTTAAAGACCTGCTGGCGCAGGCAAAGAGCGAGCCCGCCCGCACCGTCAGCGTGGCTGTGGCACAGGATGAGGCGGTCTTGACCGCTGTCCGGGATGCGGCGGAGCTGGGCTTTATCCGGCCTGTTCTGGTGGGCGACGGCGCAAAGATCGAGGAGATTTCCAAGAAAATCGGACTGAGTGGCTGCCGTGTGGTGGATTGCCCCGACGAGGCAGAGGCGGTCAAGACCGCTGTGACGCTGGTGCGCAATCACGAGGCGGATGTGCTGATGAAGGGTCTGCTGAATACGGCGGTCTATATGCGGGGACTCTTAAATAAGGAGTACGGCCTGCGGACGGGACGGCTGCTCAGCCTGTTGGCGGTGTATGAGCTGCCCTTTTATCACAAGCTGCTCTATTGCAGCGACAGCGGCATCAACGTCGCCCCCAATGTGGAGCAAAAGCAGGATATTTTGACCAATGCCCTGCTGGCGATGGGCAATCTGGGACTGTCCAACCCCAAGGTGGCACTGCTCACCGCCAACGAGATGGTGGATCCCAAGGTCGTCTCCACCGTGGATGCCGCCGAGCTGGTGGCGCGGGTGGCAGCGGGGAAAATCCCCCCCTGCATCGCCGAGGGACCCATTGCCTTTGACGTGGCCTTTGATGCAAGCGCCGCCGCCCACAAGGGCATCGCCAGCCAGATCGCCGGAGATCCCGATCTGCTGCTGTTCCCCAATATCGAGGCGGGCAATATTTTGGGCAAATCGTGGCTACAATTCTGCGGCGCAAAATGGGCGGGTATTATTTTGGGTGCCGCCGCCCCCGCGATTTTAGGCTCCCGCTCCGACACCCCGGAAATCAAGATTAACTCCATCGCCATGGCCTGCCTTGCGGCGGAGAAGTGATCGATATACAAGGAAATAGCGTAAAATTTTTAGAAATGTGAGGGACGTATCATGAGTTTTTCAATCAGAATGGACAGAGTCAAGGCCTCCGCTATCCGTGCGGTGCAAAAGCGTATTGCCAGCAAACAGGGCGTCATCTCCTTTGCGGCGGGGCTGCCCGATCCCGACCTGTTCCCCATGGCGGACATGACCGCTGCCACCGATAAGTTGATGGCAGAGCAGGGTAAGGCGGCGCTGCAATACGGCATGACCAAGGGCTATGGCCCCCTGCTGGATCTGCTGGTCAAGCGGATGCTGGAAAAAGAGGGTGTCACCTGCACCGCAGAAAACATCGCTGTCACCACCGGCTCTCAGCAGGGCTTGGCGCTGGCGGGTATGATGTTCATCGACGAGGGCGACATCGTGGTGGCTGAAAATCCCAGCTACTTAGGCGGCATCAACGCCTGCCGTCCCTATGGCCCCACCTTTATGGGCGTGGACACCGACGACGACGGCATGGTCATTGCGGATTTGGAGCGGGTGCTCCAAGAGAATCCCCGGGTCAAGCTGATTTACGTCATCCCCAACTTCCAGAATCCCACCGGCAAGGCATGGACGTTAGAGCGCCGTCAGCAGTTCATGGAGGTGGTCAGCCACTATGACGTGATCGTGCTGGAGGACAACCCCTATGGCGAGATCCGCTTCAAGGGTGCCCACATCCCCTGCCTGAAAACCATGGACAAAAAGGGACAGGTCATGTATCTGGGCTCCTTCTCCAAGATTCTAAGCCCCGGTCTGCGGGTGGCGTGGATCTGCGCCTCTCCCGAGATTGCCACCATGGCAGAGCGGTTGAAGGAGGGTCTGGATCTGCAGTGCAGCCAGTTCTCCCAGATGCAGGTGGCGGCCTATTTGCAGGACTATGACATCGAAGCCCACATCACCGAGATTCAGGCGGCCTATAAGCACCGCTGTGACCTGATGCTGGAAACCATCGAAAAGACCTTCCCCGCCTCTGTGAAGTACACCCGTCCCGAGGGCGGCATGTTCGTCTGGCTGGAGCTGCCGGCTGATTTGGATGCCGACGGGCTGCTGGATGAGGCCATTGATGCCGGTGTCGCCTATATCCCCGGCGAGTTCTTCTATGCCAACGAGGGCTGCAAAAACACCGTCCGCCTCAACTTCACCATGGTGGATGACAAGCAGATCGTGGACGGCATCACCATTCTGGCAGGCGTTCTGAAAAAGCACACGAAATAAACGGACTTTCCCATACAGGCGACCCCTTCATTGGCACGCCGATTCGCAGGAAACGGCGAGCGAATCGGCGTGCCATTTCACTGAAATGAAAAAGGAGTACAAATTTATGAAAAACTTTAGTCCGAAGCTGCTGATTAAAATGCTGGTACTGGGCATGAGCTGGACGCTGATCTATGCGCTGGGCTTCATCCAATACCTGCTGTACGATCCCTTTCAACAGACCCTGGGCTGCACCAATGCCCAACTGGGTATCCTGATGACCATTTTCGGCATCGGCAACGTGCTGGGTGCCCCCATTGGCGGCTGGCTGGCAGACCGCTTTGACTACAAGAAGATTTTCGTCGCCTCTCTGGTGGGCAACGGTATCCTGAGCCTGATTTTCGCCTTTAACATGACCTATGGCATGGCGGTCTGGATTTGGGTGGGACTGGCGGTCACCACGCTGGTGATGAACTATCCCTCCCACATTAAAATCATCCGCATGATGGCGGACGAGAAAAATCAGGGCAAGATCTTCGGACTGAACGAGTCCTTTGTGGGCGTGGGCAGCATCATCTTAAACGCCATTTTCTTGGGACTGTTCGCCACCACCGCCGTGGTCGCCGTGGGCATGAAGTATGTGGTCATCGCCATCGGTGTCGCCTCTCTCATCTGCGCGGTGCTGGCATGGCTGGTCACCCGGGGCTTGGAGGAGAGCGAGAAGGAGGATATGGAGAAAAACGAGGAGAAGATGGGCGCAAAGGATTTCCTTGCCGTCATCAAATCCCCCGCCACTTGGCTCCAGGGTCTGGCGATTTTCTCCATCTATACCTGCGCGGTCACCATGTCCTACTTTACCCCCTATGCCACCTCGGTGCTGGGGATGACAGTTGCCTTCTCCGGGGGACTGTCCATCGTCCGCACCTATGGACTGCGGCTGGTGGGCGCACCCCTAGGCGGCGTGCTGTCCGATAAAATCGGCTCCACGTCCAAAAGCCTGATCATCATCTATGGCTTGGGCATTCTGACCATGGTGGCGTTCCTTGTCATGCCCGCCGGGGTCACGCCGGTGCTGGTCATCGCCCTGATCCTGCTGGTGGGCTGTGTGGTCTATATGGGCAAGGGCATCTACTATGCCGTGTCCGCCGAGCTACAGGTGCCCCGGAAATATGCCGCCACCACTGTGGGTGTCGCCGCGGCGCTGGGCTTTTCGCCGGACATCTTCCTGTTCCCCCTGATCGGCTACTGGCTGGATACCTATGGCAACGACGGCTATCGCTATGTGTTCATCTTCCAGGCGGTGGTCATGGCAATCGGCATTTTGGGCAGTCTGTATGCCCTCTCCTATAAGAAAAAACTGCTGGCACGCAATCCGGCGGTCTGAGATTGCGCAACATGAAAGGAGCACCACGCTATGAACCATCGTGAAAGCATCCTGTCCCTCATCGACGAGAAAACACCCCAGATGCAGGCACTGTCCAAATGGCTGTACGAGCATCCCGAAATCGGCTTGCAGGAATTTGAAAGCGCCAAAAAGCTCTGCGAAACCCTGCGTGAGCTTGGCTTTACCGTAGAGGAGCACTTGGCGGGTATGGAGACCGCCTTCCGGGCCACAAAGAAGAACGGCGACGGCCCCCGGGTCGCCTTCGTGGCGGAATACGATGCCCTGCCCGGCAACGGGCACGCCTGCGGTCATCACATGATTGCCACCATGTCGGTGACGGCGGCAATGGCGCTGGCCTCCCTCAATCTGCCCGGCGAGGTGGCGGTCATCGGCACCCCGTCGGAGGAGACGGGACACGGCAAGCCCTATCTGGTGGAGCACGGCGTGTTCGAGGGCTATGACGCGGCGCTGATGATCCATCCCAACAACTTTACGGCGGTCTATGCCGATTGGATTGCCATCGGCGGCATCGACTTCCACTTTAAGGGCGTACCCGCCCACGCCGGCTCCGCCCCCTATCTGGGCGTCAACGCGCTGGACGCTGTGGTGCTGTTTTGGAACAACATCAGCGCCCTGCGCCAGCAGCTGAAGGACGGCACCCGCATCCACGGCATCATCGTGGAGGCAGGCTCCGCCGCCAACGTCATCCCCGACAGCGGCAAGGTGCGGATGGAGTTCCGTGCCAAGGAACAGGCCTATTTCGACGTGGTGGTGGAACGCGCCATCCACTGCGCAGAGGCGGCGGCGCTGGCCACCGGCTGTACGCTGGAGTATGAGCACTATGAGCCCACCTGTCAGGGCGTGAATCACAATCGGGTGCTCACCGAGCAATTTAAGGCGTATATGGAGGAACTGGGCATTCAGGAGGACAGCCGTCCCATGGTGGGCTCCACCGATATGGGCAACGTGAGCCAGCTGGTTCCCAGCATCCATCCCCTGTTAAAGGTGGTGGATGTGGATGCCGCCATCCATTCCCCGGAGTTTAAGGTCGCCACCATGACCCCCTATGCCCAAGAGAAAATGATGGTGGGCGCGAAGATTCTCGCCCTGACCGGACTAAAGGTCATGGAGGACAAGGAATTTCGCGAAAAAGCCATGGAAGAGCTGAAGGGTGACCGATAGGAGGAATTCGCATGAAGGATGATCCCAACCCAAGTCGAAAAAAATTCTCGTTCCCGGACACCTATGTGTTGATTCTCTGCCTGCTGCTGCTGGCGGCGGCGCTGACCTATCTCATTCCCGCCGGCAGCTATGACCGGGTACAGGATCTTGCCGCCGGGCGAGAGGTGGTGGTGCCGGGCACCTATCATGTGATTGAGCAGACACCGGTCTCCCTGGGCGGTCTGTTTATGGCGATTCCCAAGGGCATGATGAAAAACGCCATCACAGTCTTTTTCATCTTCATCATCGGCGGAGCCTTCGGCGTGGTCAACGCCACCGAGTCCCTCCATCGTCTGATTGCCCGGGTGATCCACCGCACCGGCGGCTCCCACAAGCGGGCAGAGCTGGTGGTGGTGCTGCTGGCGGCCATCTTCGCTCTGGCGGGCGGTGTCATCGGCATGGCAGAGGAGTGTCTCGCCTTCCTCCCCATTATGATTGCCCTGACCATCGGGTTGGGCTTCGATGCCGTGGTGGGTGTGGCTATCGTCATGCTGGGCGTGGCGGTGGGCTATGGCGCGGCACCTATCAACCCCTTTACCGTGGGGCTGGCACAATCCATCGCGGGACTGCCCATGTTCTCCGGCATGTGGTTCCGCTGGATTTTCTGGGTGGTCAGCGTGACGGTGCTGTGTACCCATCTGGTGCTGTACTGCCGCAAAATCAAGAAAGATCCCTCCCGCAGTCTGGTGGCAGACGTGGATTACAGCGGCTTTGTGATCTCCGGGGACGAACAGAAGACACTGACCAAGCGCCACGTCGCCACGCTGGTGGTGTTTTTGGGTGGCATCGCCCTGCTGATGTATCTGATTATCGCCCGCTCGTTTTATTTGCAGGAGCTGGTGGCCTATTTCTTCGGACTGGGCATCCTCTGCGGCTTTGTATACGGCATGACCCCCAACGAGATTGCCGCCGCCTTTGTCAAGGGGATGCAGGACATGGTCTATCCCGCCATTCTGGTGGGGCTGGCATCGGGCATCTCCGTCATCATGGAGGAGGGGCATATCCTAGACACCATTGTCTATGGCTGCTCCAAGGCGCTGGATTTTGCGCCCCCCATTCTAAACGGCGGCATTATGATGCTGATTCAAAGTCTCATCAATCTGGCGATTCCCTCCGGCACGGGGCAGGCGATTGTCACCATGCCGCTGATGGCGCCGCTGGCGGACGTGTCCGGCATCACCCGTCAGGTGGCGGTGCTGGCCTATCAGATGGGCGACGGCTTCTCCAACTCCATCGTGCCCACGCTGGGGATGCTGATGGCGGCGATCTCCATCGGCAAGATCACCTATGGCAGATGGGTGAAATTCATCGCCAAATGGCTGGCCTGTCAGCTGGTGGTCAATTTCATCTTCCTGATGATTGCGGTCGCCATCCATCTGGGGCCGTCCTAAGACGAGGCATACGCGGGCTGAGGTACGCGTAGAGTACGCGGCTTTTTGAAAAAAGCCTGGCAAAAACTTTTGTGAGAGTTTCCTGTATTTTCATGAAAAGTTTCGCCAGGCCTTTTCAAAGGCCGCGTCCCTCGTAGAGTACGCATGTCCCATGCGAAAGCGGCAGACAGCCCATGCCAAAAAAGAATCCTCCCCGCCCCCTTGTTTTTCTCTCCGTTCCCTGTTATATTGAAAAGCGGATTCAGAGAGCAGCTTGCTCTTTGAATCCGTTGCTGTGTCCGCCGCACTGTCGGCGAGAAAATAGAGAAAACGGGGCAAATACATGAGAATCGAAAACGACTTGGGGCGGGACGAGATCAAGCGTCTGGTGCTGCGCATCGCCCTCCCCAGTATGCTGGCACAATTTGTCAGCGTGCTGTACAGCATTGTGGATCGCATCTACATCGGCAATATCCCCGGCATCGGCACGCTGGCGCTGGCGGGGGTGGGCATCTGTGGGCCGGTGGTGACCATGGTGGGCTCCTTCGCCTTTTTGGTGGGCGTGGGCGGCGCGCCGCTGATGAGCATCGCCATGGGGGAAAAGAATCTGGAACAGGCGAAGAAAATCCTTGCCAACTGCTTTCTCCTGCTCTGCGTCTGCTCGGTGCTGGTGATGGGTCTGCTCTATCCCCTGCGGGAGCCCATGCTGCGGCTGTTCGGTGCCAGCGATACCCTGCTCCCCTATGCCGACATCTATTTTTCCATCTATCTCACCGGCACGGTGTTCGCCCTGCTGTCGCTGGGTCTCAATCAATTCATCATCTGTCAGGGCTTTGCCAAGGTGGGGATGCAATCGGTGGTGCTGGGCGCGATTCTCAACATCGTGCTGGATCCGATTTTCATCTTTGCCCTCCATCTGGATGTGGCGGGGGCGGCGATCGCCACTGTCCTCTCCCAGCTCGCCTCCTGCATCTATGTGCTCTGCTTTCTCTTTCGGCGGGACATCCCGGTGCGGATCACCTTCCGCGGCTACAGCGCCCGTATCATGGGGAAGGTGCTGGGCTTGGGACTGACTCCCTTCGTCATCATCGCCATGGACAACCTGATGATCATCGTCATGAATGCGGTGCTACAGCAATACGGCGGCCCCGCCCGGGGCGATTTTCTCATCACCTGCGCCACCATCGCCCAGAGCTTTATGCTGCTGGTGACCATGCCGCTGGGCGGTATCACCGGCGGCACCGGCACCATCCTCAGCTACAACTACGGCGCACGGCAGGCCTCCCGGGTGCGGGCGGCACAGCGCAGTATTTTCCTGCTGTGCATCGCCTATACCGCCCTGCTGTTTGTCCTCGCCCGGACGGCGGGGCCGCTGTTCATCCGCCTGTTCACCACGGACGGGGCGGTGGCAAAGCAGACCCTGTGGGCGATCGGCGTGTGTACGCTGGCGATTGTCCCCATGGGCATCCAATACGGCATCGTGGACGGCTTCACCGCGCTGGGCAAGATGTCCCTGTCCCTGCCCCTGTCCTTTTTCCGCAAGACGGTGTATTTTGTGGCGCTGTTTCTCCTGCCCTATTTCTTCGGCGCGGACATGACCTTCTACGCCCAGCCCATCTCCGACGTGATTGCCCCGGTGGTGACGGTGACGGTCTACAGCATCGCCATGGGGCGGATTCTCCGCCGGCGGGAGGATGCGCCGGAGACACCCGTGCTCTCCCCGGAAATCCAGACTACGCCCGAGGGAACCCCCGCCTTTTGAGGGACGGGGTACGCCCACTTTTTGAAAAAAGTGGGGCAAAAACTTTTGATGAGAGTTTAAGTAGAGACACAGCAAAACCGGCAAGTCTTGACAAAGCAAGGCAGAGAGGGCAATTTTGCCCTCTCTGCCTTGCTTTTTCTCATGAAAAGTGTTTGTCGGGCTTTTTTCAAAAAGCCGCGTATCTCTCGCTTGACTTTATATTATACAAGAGTATAATATAAGAAAAACGGGGGGAGGCGGAGGTCATGGAGGACGAGAGAAAGCGTCTGGGCGACGGGGAGTTGGAGCTGATGCAGACGATCTGGCGGGCGGGGGAGCCGGTGAATTCCGGCTATGTGCTACAGGCGTTGCAGGGCAGGCGGACGTGGGCGCTGGCAACGGTGCTGACCGTGCTCAATCGACTGGTGGACAAGGGCTTTCTGACCTGCGAGAAGCAGAGCCGCAACAACCAATATGCCGCCGCCGTCAGCGAGGCGGACTATCAGCAAAAAGAGGGACGCACGGTGCTGGAAAAGCTGTATGGCAACTCGGTGACGGGGCTGGTGGCATCGCTGTATCAGGGGAAAACCATCGACGACGGGGACTTGGAGGAGCTGCGGCGCTTTTTGGCGGAACAGGAGGGAACGCACCATGCATGATATTTTTATGGATGGTCTCCGCACCTCCCTCGTAGTGGGGGTGGCGGTGCTGGTACTGACGGCGGCAGGGTCGCTGCTCCGCAAAACCTGTCGGGCGGGGATCAGATGCGGACTGTGGCACGGACTGTGCCTTTTGCTTCTGGTTGGATTTCTCAGCGGCAACACCAATGCGCCTATTTTGTTGCAACTGCCGGACATGCGCCTGTCTCAGGGGGTGGAGACAGAACAGACCCTGCCCGCCCCGTCCGCGCCCACTGCGCCCCCCATTGTGCCCCGGGACACTGGCACCCATTCGGACGCGGTGATTGCCCCACCGCCGCCGCCTGCGATCCATGTCTTACAGATTGTGGCGCTTTGCTGGGGACTGGGCGCTATCGCCGTGTTTGGCTATCAGATGATCGGCTATGCCCTGTTCCGCCGCAAGCTCCGGCGCTGGGGGACACCGGTGACCGATCCCGGGCTGCTGACCCTGTATCAGACCTGTCTGGACAGCACCGTCCCGCCAGCGCGCTTCCTAAAAGCGCCGCCTGTGTTGGTGCTGTGCCAGCTGGAGGACAGTCCGCTTCTGGAGGAAAGTCCGCTTCTGGAGGAAAGTCCGCTTCTTGTGAATAGTCCGCTGCTTGTGGGACGGCTGCACCCGCAAATCGTGTTGCCCCGGCTCTATGAGGGGGAGGAGGCACGGACGATTTTCACCCATGAGCTGACCCATTGGTCACACAATGACATCGCGGCCAAGCTACTGCTGGCGGTGGTCTGCGCCCTCCACTGGTACAATCCGGCGGTTTGGATCCTGAGGCGGGAGTGGAATCGGGACATGGAGTGGGACTGCGACGAGGCGGTTTTGCAGAACGCCACTCTCCCGCAGCGCCGCGCCTATGGAGAGATTATTTTGCGAGCCGCCGCCGGGCAGGGGAGACGGCAGACCTCGCTCACCACCTGTCTTGCCGAGGGGAAGCTGTCGCTGAAACAGCGGCTTGCCAACCTGTTCGACAGTCGGAAAAAGCGCTGGGGCGCGGCGGTGTCGCTCACCGCTTGGCTGGTGGCGCTGGTGGGGATTTTCTCTGTCACCTGCACCGCCGCCGGTATTCCGCTGGATACGCCATCGGCGGTGCGGGCATGGGCAGAGCACCGGGTGGCAGAGGGCGTGCAGGACTGGGAGAGCAAAAACGAATGGGACGGCGCTGTCCTGCTGGACAGCAAGGTGTCCATTGTGGACAGCAGCATCACCGGCTTGACCCGCCTCGCCTGCGCAAAAGCGCCGGACGGCAGCGGCGCGGTGGAGCTGTGGCATCTGCGCTATCGATTGAAGGTCGCGCATCCGCAGTATGTGGCGGGTGGGTTGAGCAGCTTTCAAAGCAATGGCTGGGTGCGGCTGGACAGGGAGGTATCCCGCTATTTCCAGCCCCTGTGGGTGGTATGGCGGGACAGGGACGGCACCTATACCGAATTGCGGGAGGTGACCTATGGCGAGTTGGGCGATCCCCTGTGGCGCGGCGGTGAGGAGCTATACGCATCCGAGGCGCTGTATGCCCATCGGGGCGTGCGGAGCGAAACCGTCGGGATGCCCTTCGTCGAGGAAAAGGGCGTGAAGGAGGATATCTTCGGCCTGTATACCGGCGACGAAAACAGCGCCCACCCCTTTAGCCTGTATGTACCCAATGGCTGGATCCGACTGCCGGCGAGGCCGATGGATACGCCCACCGGGGAGAGCTGGCAGCGCATTGGCGGCTGTGAGGACCCGCAGGACAGCAGCGCTCAAATCCTGCTGTATCACTACGACAAGCTGTCCGTGGGCACAGAGATCGGCTCCGCCCGGAACGACGCGGCACTGGAAACCATCTTGGAAAATGCGGCGGAGGACTGCAACGCCGGGCCACCGATCCAGTATCCGGGCAAAGGCACAATGACCCTTTTCTCCGGGCAGAAGGTGGATACCAAGCTCATGCGGGCGGCGGGAGACAGGGAATTTGTCGCCTTTGCCATACCGGACACCACCGGCGGCTGCTATGGGGTGGTGGTGCGCGGCTTCGGAGATCTGTCTGTCCCGGACACACGGCTGTGGGCGGCGGCGCGTACGGTTCGCTGCGGGTGAGCTACGCCCGAGGAGGATACGCGCGAGGGTACGCCAGAGGGTACGCCCACTTTTTGAAAAAAGTGGGGCAAAAACTTTTAATGAGAGTTTAAATAGGGGCGCAACAAAACGCATGAGCCCCCCGCATGGGCTTGAAAAAAGCGGGGCAAAAACATTCGATGAAGGCTCCAATAGAGACACAGCAAAACCAGCAAGTCTTGCCAGAACAACAGGCAGAGAGGGCGAAATCGCTCTCTCTGCCTTACCTTTTCTCATGAAAAGTTTTTGCCAGGCTTTTTTCAAAAAGCCGCGTATCTGCCGCGTATCCCCCGCGATCTCCGGGCGTTTTGACAGCAATTCGGTAAAAAGTGCAAGGAAGACTTGTCAACAGACGCAATTGCCGTTATACTACAGGCAGAGATGCAGGCAAAGGCGCACCATCAAAATTTTGGGAGGCTGGTTTCCATGAAAAAACTCTATGCCCTGATTGATCGCTGTATGGATCACTGTAGCTGGAAGGACTTGGGACTCATCAAGGTTTGTATGCTGGCACTGGGCATTTTGCTGGGGATTGCTCTGCCCAAAAAGGCAAAAAGACCGATGTTCTGGGTGGCGGTGGTGGCGTTTTTGGCGACCTATGTGCCCCTGCTGGTGAAATTTTTGCCGTTGCTGCCGGCGCAGAAGGATGCCATCTAATGGCAACAGTCCAATGAAATGAGGAGAAGCGGATGATAGCGAAAGTACCTGCCGACGTAGTGGCGGCAAAGGAGACCTTTTGGCGCAATCCCGACTGGCTTCCCTTTGGGGCGGCGCAACTGAAACAGACGGCGGACGGCATTGCCGACGCGGCGGCGCGACTTCGCCGCTTTGCGCCCTTTATCGCCCAAGCTTTCCCAGAGACGGCGGAGCAGGGTGGCCTGATCGAATCCCCCCTGCGGGAGCTGCCCGCCCTGCGGGATGCCTTGGCACTGCGGGCACCGGTGCCCGCCGGACGGCTGTTTTTAAAGATGGACAGCCACCTTGCCATCGCCGGCTCCGTCAAGGCGCGGGGCGGCATTTACGAGGTCTTAAAGCACACCGAGGACATTGCGCTGGCAGAGGGGATTTTGCGGGAGACAGACGACTATCGCTGTCTCGCCGACCACCGGGAGCTGTTTGCCGGCTATACGGTGCAGGTGGGCTCCACCGGCAATCTGGGGCTGTCCATCGGCATTGCCTCTGCCCAGATCGGCTTCCGGGTGATTGTCCACATGTCCGCCGATGCCCGGCAGTGGAAGAAGGATTTACTGCGTAGTAAGGGTGTCGAGGTGCGGGAGTACGACGGTGACTATGGCAAGGCGGTGGAGCAGGGACGCGCCCTCTCCGATGCCGATCCCCGCAGCTATTTTGTGGATGACGAGCACTCCGAGACCCTGTTTTACGGCTATGCCGTGGCGGGACAGCGTCTGGCAGAGCAGCTGGCGGCACAAAATGTCGCCGTGGATCGGGAGCATCCCCTGATTGTGACCATCCCCTGCGGCGTGGGCGGTGCGCCCGGCGGCGTGACCTTCGGCCTCAAGCAGATTTTTGGCGATAATGTCCACTGCTTTTTTGTGGAGCCCACCCAGTGCCCCTGCATGCTGCTGGGGATGTCCTCCGGCGAGGGGGACAGGCTCTGCGTGCAGGACATCGGACTCACCGGGCAGACAGAGGCAGACGGTCTGGCGGTGGGCAGAGCATCGGGCTTGGTGGCGGCGTCGATGGCACCCCTGCTGTCCGGCATTTTCACCGTGGCGGATGCGCCGCTGTTCGACGCACTGCGTCTGCTGCACGAGACGGAGGGGATTTTCATCGAGCCCTCCTCCTGCGCGGCGCTTGCCGGCTTTACCGGCCTGACCCGCTATCAGGCGGCACAGGAGTATCTGGATGACCACGGACTGACGGGAAAGCCCGCCACCCATGTGCTGTGGGCCACCGGCGGCAGTCTGGTGCCAGAGGAGATCCGCAGGACGTATCTCCACAAATTCGAGAAAAAAGAATTGTAATTTTCCTCGCAATCATGTATACTACTATGCATCGAGAGCGAACCGCCGCTTCCTTGGCGGAAGTATGACAGGAGGATTTATAATGAATCAAACAGCCCGTTTCATTTTAAAACTGGTTGCCGCAGGACTGGGTCTTGCCGCACTGATCTGCCTGACCGTCGGCTGCTGGGGCGACCTTGGCAAACATGGCTGCTGCCTCAAAAAGCACTGCAAGAAAAATGCAGAATATGACGACTATGCGGACGAGGATTTGTTCGACGAATAAACATCGCCACAAAAAGAGAGCGCCTCATCGAAGTGACAAGCTTCGATGAGGCGCTTTTTTGCAGGGGGGACAGGCGGCTTTTGCGTCCTGAAAAAACAAAAAAGCAACCCGAATATCTTCGGATTGCGCACAAAGCCCTTGACAAAACAAGAAATCTATGGTAGCATAAATCGCTTATGTCAATATCGGAGCGGAGCCTTCTCCTGCTTTCTATCCTTAAGATAGCACAGAACCCACAAAAAAGCAAGAGGAATGGCGACGGAATGTAACAACAAATCCGAGTGTGTCGAGATAGCCGAAGCGGCGGAGAGCCTCCGGGAAAATGGGGGAGAGCCGGCGGTAAACGGCGAAACAGATTAGGTGGGGCGGCGTGACAGCTGCCTCCAAAGGAAAGGTGAATTGAGAAGATGGCCAAAGACAAGTATTACGGAAAGACCCTTCGTAAGAACTTCGCCCGGCATGAGGAAATTATGCCGATGCCCAATCTTTTGGAAATCCAGAAGAAGTCTTACCGGTGGTTTCTGGAAACCGGTCTGCGGGAGGTGTTTGCCGATGTAGCGGCAATCACCGACTTTGCGGGGAATCTGGAGCTGACGTTCATCAACTATAAGATGGACGAAAACCCGAAGTACAGCGTGGAGGAGTGCAAGTCTCGGGACTGCACCTTTGCCGCGCCCCTCAAGGTAAAGGTACGTCTGCGCAATCGGGAGACGGAGGAGATCAAGGAGCAGGAGATCTTCATGGGCGACTTCCCCCTGATGACGCCCTCCGGCACCTTTGTCATCAACGGCGCGGAGCGGGTGGTGGTCTCTCAGATCGTCCGCAGCCCCGGCGTGTATTACGGCAAGGATATCGACCTGAAAACAGATGCCCCGCTGCTGACCGCCACGGTCATCCCCTATCGCGGCGCGTGGCTGGAATACGAGACGGACACCGCCGAGATTTTCTGGGTGCGGATCGACAAAAACCGCAAGCTGCCCGTGACCTGCCTGCTGCGCTCCTTGGGACTGAAGACCAACGAGTCGATTTTGGAGCGCTTTGGCGACGATCCCCGGATTGTGGCGACCTTGGAAAAGGATCCCTGCAAGACCTATGAGGATGCCATGCTAGAGGTCTATCGCAAGCTCCGTCCCGGCGAGCCCCCCACGGTAGAGGCCAGCGAGACCCTGATTCACAACCTGTTCTTCGATCCCCGGCGCTATGACCTGTCCATTGTGGGACGGTATAAGTTCAACAAAAAGCTGTCCCTGTGGGCGAGAATCGCCGGACAGAAGCTGCTGTTCCCCGTGGCAGACCCCTCCACCGGCGAGATCCTGTTCGAGGATGGGCATGTCCTGACCGCCACCGAGGCGCGGCTGCTGGACGATGTGGGCGTGGGCGAGGTCACCGTCGAGGCGGACGGCAAGCCCCTGAAGGTCTTCTCCAACCGCATGTGCAACCTGTCCCACTTTGTGGACTTTGACCCCCTTGCCGAGTGCGGCATCAAGGAGCGCGTCCGCTATGACGTGCTCCAGGAGCTGCTGGGAGAGTATCAGGGCGACGAGCTGAAAAAAGAGCTCCGCGCCCATGCCGACGAGCTGGTGCCCAAGCATATCATTGTGGACGACATCCTGACCTCCATCAACTATATGAACGGACTTGCCGCCGGTATCTCCAACAAGGACGATATCGACCATCTGGGCAACCGCCGTCTGCGCTGTGTGGGCGAGCTGCTGCAAAACCAGTTCCGCATCGGCTTCTCCCGGATGGAGCGGGTCATCCGCGAGCGCATGACCATTCAGGATCTGGACATTGTCACCCCCCAGAGCTTGATCAATATTCGACCGGTGACGGCGGCGATCAAGGAGTTCTTCGGCTCCTCGCCTCTGTCCCAGTTCATGGATCAGACCAACCCGCTGGCCGAGCTGACCCATAAGCGCCGTCTGTCCGCACTGGGGCCCGGCGGTCTGTCCCGCGAGCGGGCCAACATGGAGGTTCGAGATGTCCACTACAGCCACTATGGTCGTATGTGCCCCATCGAGACACCAGAAGGTCCCAACATCGGCCTGATCTCCTATCTGTCCACCTATGCCCGGATCAATGAATACGGGTTTATCGAGGCACCCTACCGCGCCGTGAATCACGAGACCTTCCATGTGAGCGAGGAAATCACCTATATGACCGCCGACGTGGAGGATCAGTACACCGTGGGTCAGGCGGCAGAGCCTATGGACGAAAACGGCTGCCTCACCAATCTGCGTATCACCTGCCGTCACCGGGATGAGATCATCGAGGTTGACCGCGAGGTGGTGGACTATATCGACGTGTCCCCCCGGATGATGGTGTCCATCGCCACCGCCATGATCCCCTTCCTGCCCAACGATGACGCAAACCGTGCCCTCATGGGCGCGAACATGCAGCGTCAGGCAGTGCCCCTGCTGCGCCCCGAGGCACCCATTGTGGGCACCGGCATGGAGCATAAGATCTGCATCGACTCCGCAGTTGCCATCCTTGCCGAGGGCGACGGTGTGGTGTCCAAGGTGGATGCCAACGCCATCTCCGTCAAGTATGACAGCGGCGAGACCAAGGAATATAAGCTGACCAAATTCCTCCGCAGTAACCACGGCACCTGCATCAACCAGCGCCCCATTGTGGACGTGGGCGAGCGGGTACACGGCGTGATCACCACCCCCACCGGCGAGAACGAGGCACCCTCTGTGCTGGCAGACGGCCCCGCCACCGAACAGGGCGAGCTGGCGCTGGGACGCAATATCTTGGTCGGCTTTATGACGTGGGAAGGCTATAACTACGAGGATGCCGTCCTCTTAAACGAGCGGATGGTGCGGGAGGATGTCTATACCTCCATCCATATTGAAGAATACGAAATCGACTCCCGGGACACCAAGCTGGGACCCGAGGAGATCACCCGGGACATCCCCAACGTGGGCGAGGATGCCCTGAAGGACTTGGACGAGAGCGGTATCATCCGCATCGGTGCCGAGGTACACTCCGGCGACATTCTGGTGGGTAAGGTCACCCCCAAGGGCGAGACCGATCTCACCGCCGAGGAGCGTCTGCTCCGCGCCATCTTTGGCGAAAAGGCGAGAGAGGTGCGGGATACCTCACTAAAGGTTCCCCACGGCGAGTCCGGCATCATTGTGGATGCCCGTGTCTTTACCCGGGAAGGCGGCGACGAATTGGGGCCCGGCGTGAATCAGGTGGTGCGGGTCTATATCGCCCAGCGCAGAAAGATTCAGGTGGGCGACAAGATGGCAGGCCGACACGGCAACAAGGGCGTTGTCTCCCGGATTTTGGCGCAAGAGGATATGCCCTTCCTGCCGGATGGCACGCCGCTGGACATCGTGCTGAACCCGTTGGGCGTTCCCTCCCGTATGAACATCGGTCAGGTGCTGGAAGTCCATCTGGGCTATGCCGCCCACAAGCTGGGCTGGAAAATCGCCTCCCCCATTTTCGACGGCGCTTTGCAGGAGGACATCACCGCCACCCTGTCCGAGGCGGGACTGGATCCCGAGGGCAAGAGCTGGCTGTATGACGGGCGCACCGGCGATCGGTTTGACAACAAGGTCACCGTGGGCTATGTCTACTTCTTAAAGCTGCACCATCTGGTGGATGATAAGATCCACGCCCGCTCCACCGGCCCCTACTCTCTGGTCACCCAGCAGCCGCTGGGCGGCAAGGCGCAGTTTGGCGGTCAGCGCTTCGGCGAGATGGAGGTCTGGGCGTTGGAGGCATACGGCGCTGCCTATACCCTCCAAGAGATTCTGACCGTCAAGTCCGACGACGTGACGGGACGTGTCCGCACCTACGAGGCAATTGTCAAGGGACACAATGTGCCCCAGCCCGGCGTGCCCGAATCCTTTAAGGTCTTGGTCAAGGAGCTGCAATCCCTGTGTCTGGATATTCAGGTGCTGGATCGCAACGGTGATTTGATCGAGCTGAAGGAGGACGAGGACGCCATGGATACCTTCAATCTGGCACGGATGGATGCCGACGATGAGCGCACCAATCACGCCTATGTGAATCCGGCGGAGATCGAGGAGATCGAGGAGTCCGGCTTTGTGATTGAAAGCGTGGACGAGGCGGAGTTTGCCGATGAGGAAATTGCCGAGGAGCCGGACGATGAGATTTAAGCGCCCGCTCCAAATTGGAATGAGGAGGATGACAGCAATATGAGTTATGTTGCTTTTGATGCGATAAAAATTGGGATTGCCTCCCCGGACACGATCCGGGAGTGGTCCTACGGCGAAGTGAAAAAGCCGGAAACCATCAACTACCGCACGCTGAAGCCGGAACGAGACGGTCTGTTTTGCGAAAAGATTTTCGGGCCGACCAAGGACTGGGAATGCCACTGCGGGAAATATAAGAAGATTCGATATAAGGGCAAGATCTGCGATCGCTGCGGCGTGGAGGTCACCCGCTCCAAGGTGCGCCGGGAGCGCATGGGTCACATTGATTTGGCGACCCCGGTGTCCCACATCTGGTACTTTAAGGGCATCCCCTCCCGGATGGGACTGCTGCTGGATATCTCCCCCCGGATTCTGGAAAAAGTGCTGTACTTTGCCGCCTATATCGTCACCGATCCCGGTGGAGACGAGATTCCGCTGGTGCGCAACCAGATCCTGTCGGAGAAGGAATATCGGGATTACCGGGAAAAATATGAGAACGATTTCAAGGCCGGCATGGGAGCCGAGGCGGTGAAGCAGCTGCTTGCCGACTTGGACTTGGATGCCATGTCCATCCAGCTCCACGCCGAGCTGAAGGAGGCCTCCGGGCAAAAGAAGGCGCGTATCGTCAAGCGGCTGGAGGTTGTGGATGCGTTCCGCATCTCCGGCAACAGCCCCACTTGGATGATCATCGACGTGCTGCCCGTCATCCCGCCGGAACTGCGCCCCATGGTGCAGCTGGACGGTGGACGGTTTGCCACCTCTGACTTAAATGACCTGTATCGCCGGGTCATCAACCGCAACAACCGCTTAAAGCGCCTCATCCAGCTCAACGCGCCGGACATCATTGTCCGCAACGAAAAGCGGATGCTGCAAGAGGCCGTGGATGCCTTGATCGACAACGGTCGTCGGGGCAGAGCCGTCACCGGTGCCAACAACCGGGCGCTGAAATCCCTGTCCGATATGCTCAAGGGCAAGCAGGGACGGTTCCGCCAGAACCTGCTGGGCAAGCGGGTGGACTATTCCGGACGTTCCGTCATCGTGGTAGGACCCGAGCTGAAAATCTATCAGTGCGGCGTGCCCAAGGAGATGGCTGTGGAGCTGTTCCGCCCCTTCATTATGAAGAAATTGGTGGAGGACGGCAGCGCCAACAACATCAAGTCCGCCAAAAAGATGGTGGATAAGGGACGCACCGAGGTCTGGGATGCGCTGGACGATATCATCAAGGATCACCCTGTCATGCTAAACCGCGCGCCTACGCTGCACCGTCTGGGCATTCAGGCGTTTGAGCCGGTTTTGGTGGAGGGACGCGCCCTAAAGCTCCATCCCCTGAACTGCACCGCCTTTAACGCCGACTTCGACGGCGATCAGATGGCAATCCACGTCCCCCTGTCCGCCGAGGCACAGGCCGAGGCGCGGCTGCTGATGCTGTCTGCCAACAACCTGCTCCGCCCGCAGGACGGCGGACCTGTCACCGTGCCCACACAGGACATGGTGCTGGGCTCCTACTACCTGACCATGGAGCGGGAGGAGGACGGCTTCTGCCAGCTCTATACCGACGAGAATCGCCCCACCGAGGCCTATGTCCCCGTGTATCGCAACGAGGATGAGGCCATGATGGCATACAACGAGCACGCCATCGGCATCCATGCCCCCCTGCGCATCCGGGTCACCCGCATGGTGGACGGCAGAGAGTGCACCGGCATCGTGGACGCCACCGTGGGTCGCATTATCTTCAACCGCAATGTGCCCCAGGATCTGGGCTTTGTGGATCGCACCGATCCCGCCCATGCGCTGGACTATGAAATCGCCTTCCAGTGCGGCAAAAAAGAGCTGGGCAAAATCGTTGACCGCACCATCAAGCAGCACGGCTTCACCATCGCAGCCGAGGTGCTGGATATGCTGAAGGCCACCGGCTATCAGTTCTCCACCCGCGCCGCCATCACCGTGTCCATTGCCGATATGGCAGTGCCTCCCGAGAAGTACGAGTTGATTCGTCTGGCAGAGGGCAAGGTGATCGAGATTGAAAACCAGTACAAGATGGGCTTTATGACCAACGACGAGCGCTATCGTCAGGTGGTGCGCCAGTGGGAAAAGACCACGGACGATGTCACCAAGGCCTTGCAGGACAGCTTGGATCACTTCAACCCTATCTATATGATGGCAGATTCCGGTGCCCGTGGCTCCATGAAGCAGATTCGTCAGCTGGCTGGTATGCGTGGTCTGATGGCGAACACCGCCGGACGCACCATCGAAATCCCCATCAAGGCAAACTTCCGCGAAGGCCTCTCCGTGCTGGAATACTTCATCTCCAGCCGTGGTGCCCGAAAGGGACTGGCCGATACCGCTCTGCGTACCGCCGACTCCGGCTATCTGACCCGCCGCATGGTGGACGTCTCTCAGGATGTCATCATCCGGGTGGACGACTGCGGTGCTCAGGTGGGCATCAAGGTCTCCGAGATTGAGGAGAACGGGCAGGTCATCGAGAAATTCGAGGATCGCGTCCGGGGTCGTTATCTGGTGCGGGATATCGTGGACAAAAAGACCGGCGATGTCCTCGTGTCCGCCGACAAGATGATGGACGAGAGCGATGCCGCCCTGTTGGAAAAAATGGATATCCACGAGGTGGAGATCCGCACCGTCCTGACCTGCAAGGCGCACAGCGGTGTCTGTGCCCGCTGCTAT
>JAVVOA010000009.1:0-11775 GCA_036656515.1 Oscillospiraceae bacterium
AGCTGACGGGCGGCTTTACCAATCTGGCCAATCTCCCCCTGTTTTTAAGTGCGGTCACTGTGGGGATGGCGGATTTGGCACAGCTGTCCATTCCCGCCGTGGCGCTGACCCCGGTGCGCAACACCGTCACCGCCGCCGGGATTTGGAGCGCTCTCTTTATCCTGATTCTCCCCGCCTGCGTCCTGCTGTTGGGCTTTGTCCGCTGGATGCATCGGCGCAAGTTATAGGGCAATGCCGGCAATCCCGGCAATTTCGGCAGTAAAAGTAACATGACACAATAGGAGGTTTTTTATGGGTTTCAAGGACAAACGCACCATACTGGGCTTGGCGGGCATTCTGGTGGTGGCGATTCTGCTGCTGGGCACGGTGCGCTCCTGCACCGCCAAGCGGGCAGAGAAGGCCGCCGCCGCAGAGGAGGAGGAGACCCATGGGGACACCGTGCCCACCGCCTCCGCCGAATTCGACACCTTGGTGGTGAACAACGGCTCCACCAACCTGACCTTTTCCCGGGATGAGGCGGGCGCATGGATTTGGTCGGACGACCCCGCCTTTCCGCTGGACGGCACCAAGCTGGACGAGCTGACCACCGCCATGACCACCCTCGACCCCATGCAGACCATCGAAAACGGGGACACCTTGGAGGCCTATGGCCTGAAGGACCCCGCCGCATCGGTCATCGCAAGGGCGGCGGACGGAAAAGAGACCGTCCTTCTGTTGGGCAAGGTTCTGTCCGACGGCTCCTATTATCTGAAAACCGGGGACAGTAACACCGTGTATGTGGTGTCCCCCGACCTCCATGACCGCATTGCGGGGGGCATCTATGACTGGGCACTGCTGCCCGTTTTGCCCAAGCTGGACGAGGCACATCTGAAAACCGTCACCCTCTCCGGCGCACAGGAGACGGTGTTCGCCGTCTCCCAGCGGGACGGCAAGCCCGTCTGGCGGACAGGGGGCAAGGAGGTCTCCGGCGAGGGCATCGCCACCCTCGCCGCAGGGCTCTCGGGACTGACCCTCACCTCCTGCGCCGACTATCAGCCCTCGGAAGACGCGGTACGGGTCTGCGGCTTCGAGACCCCCACCCTGACCCTGACCGTGGACTATCAGACAGAGCAGGAGACGGACGCGGTCTTTACCCTGACCGTGGGCAAAAAGGCCTCCGGCGATCGGGGCTACTATGTCCGGGTGAATGACGACACCACCATCTACTGCGTCACGGCAGAGAGCATCGCCCAGCTGCTGACTCTGGGCGCAAACGGCCTTACGCCGGCGGCATAGGGAAAAAGGAGGGATTGTCCATGCGGGTTTTGATTGTGGAGGATGAGGTTCGTCTGGCGGACACCCTCCGGGACTTGATGGAGCTGGAAAACTACACGGCGGATGTCTGTCACGATGGCGAGGCGGGCTTGGACAATGCCCTCTCCGGCATCTATGACGTGGTGGTGCTGGATTTGATGCTGCCGAAGCTCTCCGGCTTTCAGGTGCTCCGCCGCCTCCGGGCGGAGGGGGACACCACCCCTGTGCTACTGCTCACCGCCCGCTCCGACCTCTCTGACCGGGTGGAGGGCTTGGACTGCGGCGCGGACTACTATCTCACCAAGCCCTTCCAGCCCAAGGAGCTGCTGGCCTGTCTCCGGGCGCTGTGTCGCCGCCAGCCCGAGCTGCGGGAGACGGACAGCCTGACCTGTGGGGATCTGCGATTGGAGCTGGCCTCCTTCACCCTCGTCTGCGGGGACAGAAGCGTCCGCCTGTCCCGGAAGGAATTTGACCTGTTGGAGCTGCTGCTTCGCAACCAGAAGCAGGTGCTATCCAAGGAGACGCTGCTGCTGAAAATCTGGGGCTATGAGTCCGAGGCCGAGGACAACAATGTGGAGGTCTATATCTCCTTTCTCCGCAAAAAGCTGGAGCATCTCCACTCCCATGTGAAAATCAAAACCATCCGCATGGTGGGCTACTGCCTTGAGGTAGCACCGTGATCCGGCGGCTGCGGCTGAAATTCGTCGCCATCTGCATGGCGCTTGTGACCATGGTCTTGGGCGTGGTGTTCGTCTCTGTCTACTCCGCCGCCCGGCGGGGCATCGAGGCGGGCAGTATGCAGGTCTTACAGCGGGTGATCCGGCAGGACAGTCTGTCCCCCCTGCTGCCCGGCAAAAACGAGGATTTACAGCTCCCCTATTTCACGGTACAGCTGGTGGGCACAGACAGCGCCTATGTGATTGGCGGCACCTATTACGAGCTGGACAACACCGCCGTGCTGGGGGATATTTTAAAGCTCTGTCTGCAAGACGGTCAAAAAAGCGGCACCATCGACAGCTATAATCTCCGCTATCTCCGACTGAGCAACGGCTTTTCCCAGCGCATCGCCTTTGTGGACATCACCATGGAGCAGAGCACCCTGCGGGAGCTGATGCGCGCCTCCCTGCAAATCGGCGGGGTGTCCCTGCTGATTCTGCTGTCGGTGAGCATTCTGCTGGCGTGGTGGGCGACTCGCCCGGTGGAAAAAGCCATGGCACAGCAAAAGCAATTTCTCTCCGATGCCTCCCACGAGCTGAAAACACCACTCACCGTCATCCTCTCCAACGCCGAGCTGATGGAGCGCACCGACCTGCCGGAAAAGCAGGCTCGCTGGGCGGACAACATCCATGCCGAGGCAGAGCGGATGCGGACATTGGTAGAGGAGATGCTGACCCTCGCCCGGGCGGACACCGGCGGGTGCCCAGTGCCATCCAGACGAGGCAGGATTTTTCCGAGCTGGTCACCGACTGCGTGCTGGCCTTTCAGCCCGTGGCGTTCGAGGCGGGGAAGGACTTGGAGGACGACATCGCTCCCGGCCTTGCCGTACTGGGCGACGGGGACAAGCTCCGGCGCTTGGTGGCTGTCCTGCTGGACAACGGGGTCAAATACGGCGCGGCAGGTGCGCCTGTGGGGGTCACCCTCCGCCGGGACGCTGCCCGTGCCCGCTTGCAGGTGGAAAATCAGGGCGAACCCATCCCGCCGGAGCAGCTGGCGCGGCTGTTCGAGCGCTTTTATCGGGCGGATGCCTCACGGGGCGAGCGGGAGGGCTTCGGTCTGGGACTGCCCATCGCCGCCGCCATCGTGGCCGAGCACCGGGGCACCCTCCGCGCCGAGAGCGACGCTACCAGCACCCGCTTTATCGTGACCCTGCCGCTGGAGAGATAACGCGGGGGTACGAGATTACGCGGCTTTTTGAAAAAAGCCTGGCAAAAACTTTTGTGATCAAATCAAATTGGGCTGTTGCCACTGTCGAAAGCCCGGCGCGCGGCTACGAGGGACGCGGGACGCGAGAGTACGCGCTTTTTCGAGAAAAAGCTGGCAAAAAGCTTTAATAATCAAATCAAATCGAGCTGTTGCCTCACATGGGAATGGCAAAAATGCCAGTAGGGTCGGATAGTATCCGACCCTACGCTTATTTTCAAAAGACTGTCATAGATAGATTTCTGCAAACGAACGAAGGAGGCGGATGATATCCGCCTCCTTCTCATATTTTTTGATACAAAGAAGTAGGCATACAAGAAAGGGGCGGATACCATCCGCCCCTTCGCCTATTTCCTGATCAAATATCGAAACTGATCATAAAGTTTTTGGCAGGCTTTTTTCAAAAAGCCGCGTATCCTATCCCTCGTGTCCCCCCGCGCCGGACTCCCGGTAAGCGGTATAGCCCAAGGAAAACAGAGCACAAAGTTTTTTGCCCAGCTTTTTTTCAAAAAAGCGCGTACTCAGCCCCCGCGCGTACTCAGCCCCCGTCGTCCTAGGCGAGGAAGCCCTTGAGGATGCAGTCCTCTGCCTCCTCCTCGGTGAGTCCCAGGGTCTCCAGCTTCAGCAGCTGATCGCCGGCGATTTTGCCGATGGCGGCCTCGTGGATGAGCTGTGCCTCGGTGCAGTTGGCGGCGATTTCCGGCACAGAGCGGATGGTGGCCTCGCCCATGATGATGGAGTCGCACTGGACGTGTCCGAAGCTCTTGGCGTTGCCCACCATCCGGGGATAGAACACCTGCTTGGACTTGTCCTGCGCCACAGAGCGGGAGATGACCCGTCCCCGTGCGTTTTCGCCGTCCAAGATGATCTCCATGTCCGACTCTGCGCTCTGTCCGCCGTGGGTCAGGAGCCGCTCGGTGATGACGCACTCGGCGTTTTTGCCGCAGACCACCTTGGTGTAGCGCTTGGTGGAGTCGATGCCGCGGATCTGGGCGGTGTCCATCTGGATGGACGCGCCCTCCTCTAAATACACGATGGTCTGGGGATTCATAATGCGCCCGCCGGTGCCGTCCCCCTCGCCATAGTGCTTTTCCGCGTAGTGTACATGGGAGTTTTTTCCAACATAGAACGTGTGGATGCCGTCGTGTCGGGACTCCTCGCTGCCGCAGTTGTGGATGCCGCAGCCGGCGATGATGTCCACCTCGCAGTTTTCGCCGATGAAGAAATCGTTGTAGACCATCTCCGTCAGTCCCGACTTGGTGATGATCACGGGGATGTGGCAGGTCTCGCCCTTCGTCCCGTCCTTCACCCGGATGTCGATGCCGGGCTTGTCCTCTTTCCCGGTGATCTCGATGTGCTCGGTGCTCTGTCGTCCGTCACAGCCGGAGTCCTTGCGAATGTTAAACGCACCCACCGGCTTGCCGATGAGGTCGGCGATTTTTTCCAGCAGGGCGGCATCAATTTGATCGGTCATCTGCGCTCACTCTCCTTTGTCAGCACCGGGCAGGCACCCAGTGTATCCGCCAAAATCAGGGGTAAAATCGCGTCGGGTCTGCCCCGATGCGCCAAGCCGCCGTTTGCCACCACAATCACCTCGTCCGCCAGAGAGATGATCCGCTCCTGATGGGAGATGATCACCATGGTGGCGCTGCCCGACGCGTGGATCTGCTCAAAGGTCTCGGTCAGCCGGGTAAAGCTCCACAGGTCGATGCCCGCCTCCGGCTCGTCAAAGATCATCAGCTCACAGCCCCGCGCCAGAATGGTGGCGATTTCAATGCGCTTGACCTCGCCCCCGGAGAGGGACACGTCCACCTCCCGCTCCAAATAGTCGTTGGCGCACAGCCCCACCTTGGTGAGGTATTGGCAGCAGCGATCTTTGGACAGCGTGGGGTTGCCGGCGGCAAGCGCCAGCAGCTTATGCACCGTCAGTCCCTTAAACCGGGGGGGTTGCTGGAAGCCATAGCTGATGCCCAGCCGCGCCCGCTCCGTGATGCCGAGAGCGGTGATGTCCCTGCCGTTCCAAAGCACCTGACCGGCGGTGGGTGCGACCAGACCCATGATGATCTTTGCCAGCGTGGTCTTGCCGCCGCCGTTGGGCCCCGTGAATACAATCAGACGGTGCTCGTCGATGGTCAGGGAGATATCCTTCAAAATTTCAAGCTCGCCCTCCTCTGAGCGGACTTTGTAACAGATGTTTTTCAGCTCTAACATGGAACTCCTCCTTTGTCGCAAAAGCGCCAATTTCCGGCGCAGTGCGTCATAACCCATATAGTTTAGCAGAGACCGACGCAAATTGCAATCCATCTGCCGCATTTGCCTCTACTTTCTGCTCATATTGTACCAAACCGCCGAAAAATATACTGTTGCAGGTGCAACAGTGGAGAAAAAATCGCCCCCCGCATACAATAGCGGGAAAAGGAGGCGTTTTTTCTATGGATTCCTATGACGCGAGCTATGACTATCGACAGTGCGACCAGATTTGGCAGCGGGTGTCGCCGGAATACAACCCCTATCCGGATGCGCGGAATCACTGTCCCCAGCCCCTGCCGGGCTTGCAGCCTGTGCCGCCGCCCGCCGCCCTCTTGCCGGGGGAGCAACTCGACCCCTGCTGCATGGGGACGGTGGCGATGCAGTCCATCGACGTGCTCAAGGGCTATATCGAGAGCGAGCTGTCCGACCAGCGGTACTATGTGGCGTTTGCCCGGCAGGCACCCAATGCGCAGGCGGCGCGGGCTCTGCGGGAGCTTGGGGCGGAGGAGGGGGAGCACGCCCGGCGACTGCTGGCGGTGTACTATCTCATCACCGGCGCGTGTCATCGCCCCGCCATCGCCTGCGACAAAATCCGGATCTGCTCCTATTGCGAGGCCTTGCGGGGGCGGTACCATCAGGAGGCGTGCGGCGGCTTCAACTACATACGGACGGCGGACGAGACCACCGATCCCTGCCTGACCAAGCTGCTGACCGAGCTGTCAGAGGCGGAGTATCGCCACGCGAGACGACTTCTGGAGCTGTTGGAGCAGGCGCTCTGCACGAAAGTGACCTGTGCAACACCACGCAATTCACGGCTTACGCCTTAAGCGCCGCCTTGCTTGCATCTTTTCCGCCCTCTTGCACAAAAAGGGCTTGCCGGGCGACAGCCCGCCTGCGTCCTGTTTGCACAAGCTGACAAAAAATCGGCCTGCGCCATGCCGCGCTTAGACTTGTGGGGTGTTGCCCTTGCAAAAGCTGGTGAATCGGCGTATAATCGGGGCAAATATCACACAAAGGAGACTGCCATATGAAGACGGGAATCGACAGAGAGGCGGCGCTGGCGCTGCTGAGACAGTACAATAGGGAGCCGTTCCACATCCAGCACGGACTGACGGTGGAGGCGGTGATGCGCTGGTTTGCAAACGAGCTGGGCTATGGCGCAGACGCGGATTTTTGGGCGACGGTGGGTCTGCTCCACGACATCGACTTCGAGCAGTGGCCGGAGGAGCATTGCGTCAAGGCACCGGAGCTGTTGGAAAAAGCCGGCGTGGACAGTGCGGCCATCCATGCCATTTGCAGCCACGGCTATGGGCTGTGCTGTGATGTGGAGCCGGTTCACGAGATGGAAAAAGTGCTCTTTGCAACAGACGAGCTGACGGGTCTCATCGGCGCGGCGGCGCGGATGCGTCCCTCCCACAGCACGGCGGATATGGAGCTGTCCAGTCTGAAGAAAAAGTTTAAAGACAAGAAATTTGCCGCCGGCTGCTCCCGCGAGGTCATCCAGACCGGGGCGGAGCGCTTGGGCTGGGATTTGGACGCCCTGCTGGGTCGCACCCTCCAAGCCATGCAGGCCTTCGAGACGGCGGGACAGTGAGTGCGTCTTCTTTCTTGTGAACAAGAAAGAAGCAAAGAAAACTTTATGTATCGAAAAAAGAGGGAGAGCCGATCGGCTCTCCCTCTTTGTCGCTTATTTCGCTTATTCCATGGAGATGATATAGTAGTACACCGGCTGTCCCCCCTGTAGGACAGAGACCTCGGCGTCGGGACAGGCATTGCGGAAGACGGCGGCGGCGTCGTTTGCCGCCTCCTCTGTCACATCCTCGCCAAAGAACAGGGAGATGAAGCCCGCCTCCCGGGTGGCGGCATCCACCGCCAGTTTGTCCAGCAGCACCCGGATATCCCGGTCGGTGCCAAAGAGCTTGCCCTCCTCCAGCGCCAGATAGTCCCCCTCGCTGATGTCAAACCCGTCAAAGTCAGAGTTGCGGGCGGCATAGGTGATCTGGGCGGTGGTGACGGTCTCCAGCGCCGCCGCCATAGCCTCGGTGATGGCCTCTGGTGTCTCGGCCTCGAAATCCACGCTCATCATCGCCGTGATGCCCTGGGGCACGGTTTTGGTGGGCACCACCACCACCTGCTTCTCCGTCAGTCCCACGCACTGCTGTGCCGCCATGATGATGTTGCCGTTGTTGGGCAGGACGAAGACGATCTCGGCGGGGGTTTTGTCGATGGCGTTTAAAATACTCTCGGTGGAGGGATTCATGGTCTGTCCGCCGGAGATGACACCATCCACGCCCAAATCGTGGAACAGGGCGGCAAGCCCGTCCCCTGCGCAGACGGACAGGAAGCCATAGCGCTTCTCCGGGGCGGCGACAACGTGCGCCGTCTCCTCTGCCAGAATCTCTGTGTGCTGATTTTTCATGTTTTCGATTTTCGTGGTGACAAAGGAGCCATAGGTCAGGGCGCGCTCCAAGACCAGACCGGGGTGGTTGGTGTGGACGTGTACCTTGATGATCTCCTCGTCGTCCACCAGCACCAGACTGTCTCCCATGCCGGCGAGATAGTCCCGCAGTGCCTCGGGATCGTTGTCGTTCTCCCGATTGACGATGAATTCGGTGCAATAGGCAAACTGAATGTCCGCCGTGTCGAATTTGTCAAAGGGAGAGGCTTCGACGGGGGCGGCAGGGAGGTCGCCCTCCACCGCCTCGGGAATGGGCTCGCCCCGCATGGCAGCCAGCATCCCCTCTAAAATAATCAGATAGCCCTTGCCGCCGGCATCCACGACCCCTGCCTTTTTCAGCACGGGGTTCATCTCGATGGTCTGTGCCAGGGTGACATAGCCGGCGCGGATGGCATCTTCCAACACAATTTCGATGTCCTTGTGCTTGGCGGCGGATTCGCAGGCGCACTTGGCAGCCAGACGGGAGACGGTGAGCACGGTGCCCTCGGCGGGCTTCATCACCGCCTTATAGGCGGAGGCCACACCCTCTTGTAAAGCGTTGGCAAAGGCCACACTGTCTGCCGTCTGTGCGCCCTTTAAGCTTTTGGACAGGCCGCGAAACAGCAGGGAGAGAATGACCCCGGAGTTGCCCCGTGCGCCCCGCAGCAGGGCAGAGGCGGTGATGGCGACTGCCTGCTCCAAGGACTTCGGCTCGGATTTTTTAAGCTCTGTGGCGGCGGTCTGGATGGTCATGCACATATTGGTGCCGGTGTCTCCGTCCGGGACGGGGAACACGTTTAGGTCGTTGATCGCCTGCTTTTGCAGGGCGATGGCGGCAGAGCCGCTGAGCACCATCTGCTTAAACAGGACGCCGGAAAGCTGTTCGTTCATGTTGTTATTTCCTCCTTCGGCTCACAGGGTCATGGAATCGACGCAGACGTTTACGTCGCGGACGGGAACGCCCGTGTTTTTGGTGACCACATACTGCACCTCGCTCATAATCGAGCGGCAGACCGCGGTCAGGTTGACACCATTTTCCACAACAATGTGCAGCTCGATGGAGATGGAATCGTCCTCGTTATATGTGATTTTGACGCCCTTGCTCATGGCCTCGCGGCGCAACAGGTGAACCAGCCCGTCGGTCATGGAGCGGAACGCCATACCCTTTACGCCGAAGCAATTGGTGGCGGCGACACCGGTGATGTTGGAGAACACCGCGCCGCTGACGGTGATTTCGCCCAGCGCTGTCTGATGTTTGATCATAAGAAACCTCCATTCGCCGCAAGCGCGGCAGTTAAGTCAGGATAAAAAAGCAGGTCAAACTGCGTGTATTATATACGCTTTTCGATAGAAGTACAAGATAAAAAAGAAAGACGGCCTCCAAATCCCGCCCAACCGGTCATTTGCCACTTGAAAAATGCTGCAATTTGCCGTAGAATTAAAAGACTGCCTCCCGGATGCGGGGGGAGAGACGAAAGTGTCTCCAAAAGGCGGCGGCCGCCCGGCAAAAAAGCCGGGGAAAGAGGGACAGGCATGAAAAAAGGACCACTTTGCGTTTTGGCGTGTTACATTCTATGGGGACTGCTGCCCGGCTATTGGAAGCTGCTGTCCGCCGTACCCTCCCTCTATGTGCTGGCAAGCCGCATTGTGTGGTCTCTGGTCTTTGTGGGACTGCTGCTGGCACTGCGCCACAGCTTCGGCGACGTGCGGGCGCTGTTTCACAACCGCAGGCAATGGCTGCGACTGATGGCGGCGGGCGTTTTGATCACCGTCAATTGGGGCAGCTTTATTGTGGCGGTCAGCTCCGGGCACATTTTGGATTCCAGCCTCGCCTACTATATGAACCCCATTCTCACGATTTTGATCGGCACTCTGGTCTTCCGGGAAAAACTCACCAAGCTGCAATGGCTGTCCGTGGGCATCACCGCCGCCGGACTGGTGGTCACCATCCTCCGCTATGGCGAGATCCCGTGGCTGGCGCTGGTCATCGGCGGCAGCTTCGCCCTATACGGCGCGGTGAAAAAGGGCGTGACCGTGGATGCCCAGACCTCCCTGCTGGTGGAGACGCTGACGGTGGCACCCTTTGCCCTGCTCTTTCTCCTCTGGTCAGAGAAAAACGGCGTGGGCGCGATCGGTGTGCTCCACGGCGGCGGCTGGCTGCTGCTGCTGGCCAGCGGCATCGTCACCAGCGTGCCCCTGCTGTTCTATGCGGTGGGCATCCGCACCACACCCTATACCATGGCGGGGATTTTGATGTATATCAATCCCACCATGCAGCTCCTCACCGGCGTATTTTTCTATGGCGAAACATTTACCGCCACCCATGGCATTCTGTTTGGCTTTGTCTGGACGGGATTGCTTCTCTATGTGGGCAGCGACTGGCTGACCCACCGGCGTGAAAAGGAGAACATACAATGCGAGTGATCACAGGCTCCGCCCGGGGACGGCGGCTTTTAGAGCTGGAGGGCAGCGAGACCCGCCCCACCACCGATCGGGTGAAGGAGGGCTTATTCAGCGTCCTGCAATTCGATATCGAGGGCAGACGGGTGCTGGACTTATTTGCCGGCACCGGTCAGATGGGCATCGAGGCACTGTCCCGGGGGGCGGCCTCCGCCGTCTTTGTGGACAGCCGCAGCGACGCCACCCGGCTGGTAGAGGCGAATTTAAAGACCACCGGGCTGTATGACCGGGCGCGGGTTTTGACCGGCGATGCCACCGCCTATCTGGCGGGACTGCGGGAGAAATTTGACTTGGTTTTTCTGGATCCCCCCTATGAGGCGGGACTGCTGGAGCCGATTTTGGCACAGCTGGCGCGATTTGACATTCTCGCCCCCCATGGTATCATAGCGGCAGAGAGTCCGGCGGACGCAAAGCTGCCCGCCCTGTCTCCGCCCTATTCCATTTACCGCACCTATCGCTATGGGAAAATCGGAGTGACGGTGTATCACCGGGCGGGGGACGAGGAGACAGAGGCATGAGAACTGCAATCTGCTCCGGCACCTTTGACCCCATCACCTTGGGGCATCTGGATATCATCCGCCGCGCCGCCGCCTGCTTCGATCAGGTCTGGGTCTGCGTGGTGCCCAACGCCGAAAAGCCCGGTCAGATGTTCACGGCAGAGCAAAAGCTCCAACTGGTGCAGACAGCCACGGCGGGACTGCCCCATGTACAGGCGGCGCTGTGGCAGGGACTGCTGGCGGACTTCGCCCGGGCCCACGACGCGTCCATCATCGTCCGGGGCGTGCGAGACAGCGGGGATTTTGCCCCGGAGTTTCAGATGGCCCGCATCAACCGGGATGTCTGTCCCGAGCTGGAAACCCTGCTGCTGCCTGCGGCGGCGGCCTATCAGCACTTTAGCTCCACCATGGTGCGGGAGATGATCCGCTATGACCAGCCGCTGGAAAAATATTTGCCGGCGGAAACCATTCCGCTGGTGCGAAATTTTATCAAAAAGCCCAATCAATAGACGGGGATGACAGAGAGGAAGGACAGACTATGGCAAACGATGTAAGTCACTTGATCGATATGCTCTATGGCATGATCGACGAGGCGAAAAGTGCCACGTTCGGTCAGGGAAAATGCACCATCAGCCGGGACGAGGCGCTGGATCTGCTGGACGAGATCCGGGCACAGCTGCCCATGGAGCTCAAGCGCGCCCAGGAGCTGCTCCACGCCCGGGAGGAGTATGTGGAGACTGCCAAAAAGGATGTGGAGCGGATGCTCCGTCAGGCGGAGGGCGAGGCGAAAAATAAGGTGGCGGAAAGCCAGATCATGAACGTCGCCAAGGAGAAGGGCTATCGCATCATCGCCCAGGCAGAGGAGCGCTCCAAGGAGATGTATCGGGTGGCAAACGAGTATACCGAGGATGCCCTCTC
>JAVVOA010000009.1:11869-40253 GCA_036656515.1 Oscillospiraceae bacterium
CTCCACCGCACCGAGGAGGCCATCGCCATGGCATTGGAGGAGGTCAAGCAGTCCCGGGCCAACTTCCGCGCCGCCTCTGTGGAAAAGATGCAAAGACAGAAGGAAATCCTGCAAGAATCCAAGTCCCAGCAGAAGAGCGAGGAAAATATTTGATGAACTTTTGCACCTGTCTTTGTGCAAAGTGACGGGGGCGCTTGCCCGGCGGCACAGCCGTGGATGCAGGGTGCAAAACAATGTTATGTAAATTGAATGAAAAACAGGGGGACACCACAACATATTGTGGTGTCCCCCTGTTTTTGCCGCCTATCCCGGAAATCGAACAGACGTTTTTGTACGAAAAGTCGACCATTTGTGGAAAAAGTCGAAAGTTTTATGGGATTTGATTGAAACTTTTTCCTTGCTTTCAGGAAACAATTCGCTTATACTAAGAAGCACGGGTGGGGGAAAGTGGCGCTAAGTAGAGCTAAGTGGCGCACAACCCTACAAAACAGAGGGGAAGTGGCAGGGTATGACGGGTCAATATCAGCACAGCATCGACACCAAGGGTCGTCTTTTCATCCCTGCCAAACTGCGGGAGGAACTGGGCGACACGTTTTATGTCACCATGGGAACCGACGGCTGCCTCTCCGTTTACTCCGACGGGAGCTGGGCGAAATTCACCGAGAAATTCGAGAGCCTGCCCTACTCCAAGACCAAGGCCATGCGCCCCCTCTTTGCCAACGCCGCCAAGTGCGAGCCGGACGCCCAGGGGCGGATTTTGATCCCCCAAAAGCTCCGCACCTATGCGTCCCTGCAAAAGGACGTGGTGGTCATCGGCGTGTCCAACCGGGCCGAGATTTGGAATGCCGACGCATGGAGCGCCGTGGAGGAAGAGGAACTCAACCCCGAGAACATGGCGGCTGTCATGGAAGAATTGGGCTTTTAATGGAATATACACACAAACCGGTTTTGCTGGACGAATGTCTGGCGGGACTTGCCATCCAGCCAGAGGGCACCTATCTGGACGGCACCTTGGGTCGGGCGGGGCACTCTCTGGAAATCGTCCGGCGGCTCACCACCGGGCGGCTCATCTGCATCGACCGAGACGGCGCGGCGCTGACCGCGGCAGAGGAGCGGCTTGCCCCCTATTTGGACAGGGTGACGCTGGTGCGGGGCAATTTTTCCGAGCTGTCCCAGATTTTGCACCGCTTGGCGCTGCCCGGTGTGGATGGCATGCTGTTTGATTTGGGCGTGTCCTCCCCCCAGCTGGACGATGCGTCCCGGGGCTTCTCCTATATGCAGGACGCGCCGCTGGACATGCGGATGGACGACACCGCGCCATTAACCGCCTATGAGGTGGTCAATGGGTGGAGCTATGAGGAACTGCGCCGGATCCTATACGCCTATGGCGAGGAGCGCTATGCCCCCGTCATCGCCAAGACCCTTGTGCGGGAGCGAGAGCTCGCCCCCATCGAAACCACGCTGCAATTGGTAGAGCTGATTCGCAAAGCCATGCCGGGACAGGCACTGCGGGAAAAACAGCACCCCGCCAAGCGCAGTTTTCAGGCCATCCGCATCGCCGTCAACGGCGAGCTGGATGCCATCCCGCCCATGCTGACGGCGGCGTGCGACGGGCTGAATCCCGGGGGACGGCTGGCGGTGATCACCTTCCACTCGTTGGAGGATCGCCTGGTCAAGCAGGGCATCGGCGCGCTGACCCGGGGCTGTACCTGTCCGCCGGACTTTCCGGTCTGTGTCTGCGGAAAAAAACCGCAGATGAAATGGGTAACCCGCAAGCCCGTGGTCTCTGGCGAGACAGAGCTTGCTGAAAATCCCCGCGCCCGCAGTGCAAAGCTGCGTGTGGCGGAAAAATGTGACGTGGCGGAGGGGTGATCCGCCACGCCCCCGGGGAATCATGAAATTGCATGACGAGGAGGGCGTATAACGGTGTCTACTGCAACGGCAACGGCAAGACAGGCTTCCTATGGAGGCGGGGCGACCTATGGCGATTTGGCCTATGATTTGGATTCCCTTGCCCGCGAGCATACCCTGCGTCATGCGGGGGACGAGACAAAACCGGTGGCACAGCCCAAACTGCGCACCCTGACAAAATCCAATGTGCGGGAAAAGCAGCATGTGTCCGTCCTTGCGGCGGTGGGCTTTGTGGCGGTGGTGGGGCTGGCGATCTGCCTGCTGATGAGCTATATCCAGCTGACCACGCTGTCGGCTGATGTGGTGTCTCTCAAGGCGGACTTGACCCAATCCCAGACAGAGAATACCTCTCTCAAAACGCGGTATGAGCAGACCTTTGATCTGGCGGCGGTAAAGACCGCGGCGACGGCGGCGGGGATGAGCAAGCCCAGCAGCAGCCAGATTTATTACATCAATCTCTCCGGTGCCGACCAAGCGGTGGTATATCAGGAGAGAAGCTCGGGCGTGATGAACCGGCTTTTGACCTCGCTGAATCACGGCGTCCTTGCTGTCGTGGAATATTTCGATTGACCGGAACCATATAGTAAGCGAGGAGTAAGAAGGAAATCTTCTTACTCCTTGATTCATCTCAGGGAAGCCCCAAAGGAGGAAAACCGGTGGCAAACGCGAAAAAAAGGAAAAAAGAGTCGGCGCGCCGCGCCAATCGCACCGTCCGCAACCGGACGATGCTGCTGATGGCGATTTTTGGTGTCGCCACATTTTTGGTGTTGTTTCTCCGCCTGTACTATCTGCAAATCGTGCAGTATGACGAGTTGCGGACAAAGGCGCTCAAGCAGCAGACCCGCAGTACGGTGGTCACCGCCTCCCGGGGGACCATCTATGACAAGAACGGCTATATCATGGCGATTTCCGCCACGGCGGAGACGGTGTTTGTCTCCCCGGCAGAGATTTTGGAGAACAAGGAGGATCCGGCGCTGATCGCCCGGGGACTCTCTGCCATTTTGGGTGTCTCTGAGGAGACGATTCTCAAAAAGATGGAGAAAAAATCCTCCCAGTACGAGGTGATTTTGCCCCGCGCCGAGCAGGAGCTGGCAAATCAGGTGCGGCGATTCATCAACAACGAGGTGGATGCCGCCGGGCGGGAGATTCCCGAGGAGGACAGAAAACCCATCAAGGGCATCTATCTGGTGGCGGACTCCAAACGCTACTATCCCTATCACACGCTGGCCTCCCAAGTGGTGGGCTTTGTGGGGGCGGACAATCAGGGGCTGTATGGGCTGGAGGCCAAGTATGACGATGTGCTGACCGGCAGCTCCGGGCTGGTGGTGACATCGAAAAACGCCAAGGGCACCGATGTGCTGTATCAGTATGAGCAGTATTACGATGCCCAGAACGGCAACAATCTGGTGCTCAGCTTAGACCGCACCATGCAGGACTATCTGGAAAAGGGCATCGCCGAGATGGCGGATAAATTCGACGCGAAAAACGGCGCCACCGGCATCATTCTGGATGTGAACACCGGCGGCGTGCTGGCGATGGCCTCCTATCCCACCTATGATTTAAACGACCCCTTCACCGTCTATGACCCCGCGCTGAAAAAGACGCTGGCGGCGGGGGGGCAGTTGGGGGAGCTACAGCTGAAGCAGTGGCGCAACAAGGCGCTCAACGACACCTATGAGCCCGGCTCCACCTTCAAAATCCTCACCCTGTCCATGGCGTTGGAGGACGGGGTGGTGACAAAGAACTCCACCTTCCAGTGTAGTGGCTCCATCCGTGTGCCCGGCTGGAACAGACCGGTCAATTGCAGCAGACACTCCGGACACGGACACCAGTCCCTGAAACAGGCCACGGGAAACTCCTGCAACCCGGCATTTATCAGCATGGGTCTTAAAATCGGCAACGACGCGTTCTATCAGTACCTCAAGGACTTCGGCCTGATGGAAAAGACCGGCATCGACGAACTGGGCGAGCCGGCGGGGGGCATCTTTGCCAGCGAAAAAATGTTTAAGAGCAACGTGGTGTCTCTGGGTATGTACGCCTTTGGTCAGACCTTTAACGTGACGCCCCTACAGCTGATCACAGCGCAGGCGGCCTGCGTCAACGGCGGCTATCTGCGGACACCCTATCTGGTGGAGCAGGTGACAGACAGCGACGGCAACCTGCTCTCCACCCACGACTCCACCCCCGTGCGGCAGGTCATCAGCGAGGAGACCTCTGCTCAGGTGCGGGAAAATCTGGAATTTGTGGTGTCCTCCGGCACGGGAAAAAACGGGCGGGTCACCGGCTATCGCATCGGCGGCAAGACCGGCACGGCGGACAAAACCGGCAATCCCAACCGCGAGGTTGTGGTGTCCTTTGTCTGCTTTGCCCCGGCGGACGATCCCCAGATCATGATGCTGATCACCATGGATACCCCCAGCCGCACCACCGGCACCTATGTGTCCGGCGGCAACATGGTGGCACCCACCTCCAGCAAGATCATGTCGGAGATCCTGCCCTATCTGGGCATCGAGCCGGACTATTCGGCAGAGGGCGCTCAGGGCGCGGATGCCACTGTCCCCAATGTGATCGGACTGACGGCAGAGGCGGCAAAGAGCAAATTGACCGCCGTGGGCTTCACCTGCAAAACTGTGGGCAGCGGCACCACGGTGACGGATCAGACCCCGGTGGGTGGCGCGATTGTACCCGGCAATGCGGGGATTCTGCTGTACTTGGGCGAGAAGAAGCCCGACGCGCCCTGCATCGTCCCCACGGTGGTGGGACTGACGGCAGAGGCGGCGAACAAGGCGCTGGTGGGCGCGGGACTGATTATGCGCTATACCGGTGCCACCACCGGCAGCTCCGGCAATGTCTATGCCATCTCCCAGTCCATGGCGGCGGGCAAATCCGTCCCGGCGGGCACCGTGGTCACGGTGCAGTTGGGGGATGCATCGGTGCGGGACTAAATGGGGAACTGCGCCCGTCCAAGGAAAGCACAAAACACACTGTTTTGAACAGGGATTGGGGTTTGCCCGGAATCCAAAACCGGGTATACTGATTTTGTATGTTCTGCCCCAAATTTCCCCATTCAAATGTTTGCCGGTTTTTTTGAAAAAGCCCCGTACCCCGTACCCCGGCGGCAATCGGAAAGGATGCGATTCAAATGAAATTGAAAGAATTACTGCAAGGGATTCCCGTACTGCACACCACCGCCGACGGGGAGCTGGAACTCTCCGGTGTCAGCTATGACTCCCGCAAAACAGAGGCCGGCGATCTGTTTGTGGCCATGATCGGCTATCAGACCGACGGACATGACTTTATCGACAAGGCGGTGAAAAACGGCGCGATCTGCGTGCTGTGCGAGCGGCTGCCCCAAGATGCCAGCATCCCCTATGTGCAGGTGGAGAATTGCCGCCGGGCACTGGCGATTTTAAGCACCAACTTTTTCGGACATCCGGCAGAGCAGATGAAAATCATCGGTGTCACCGGCACCTGCGGCAAAACCACCACCACCTATCTGTTAAAGGACATCTTGGAGCGGAAGGCGGGGGCGAAGGTGGGGTTAATCGGCACCAACCAGACCATTGTGGGGGACGAGATCGTCCCCGCCGAGCGCACCACCCCGGAGTCCTTCGAGGTACAGCGTCTGTTTCGCCAGATGGTGGATGCGGGCTGCACCCATGCGGTGATGGAGACCTCGTCCCACGCCCTCTGTCTGGATCGGGTGTATGGGGTGCCCTTTGCTTTGGGCATGTTCACCAATCTCACCCAAGATCATCTGGACTTTCACGGCACCATGGAAAACTATTGCGATGCCAAGTCGATTCTCTTTCGAAATTGCGCCGTGGGTGTCTGCAACGGCGATGACCCGTGGACAGCGCGATTGCTTGCCCACGCCACCTGCCGCCCCGTGACCTTTGGACTCCACAGCGCCGCCGACCTGCGGGGGGAGAACCTGGTTCTCTCTGCCGACCAGATCGCCTTTGACGCGGTGACAAAAACGGAGCGGGTGCGGATTTCCGTGGGCATTCCCGGGGAGTTTATGGTATATAATACCTTGGGCGTGCTGGCGGCGGCGATGGAGCTGGGGGTCTCGCTGACGGACTGTGCCGCTGCGCTGGCGACCACGGCGCGGGTCAAGGGGCGGGTGGAGGTTGTCCCCACCCCGGGACAGGACTATACCCTGCTCATCGACTTTGCCCACACGCCGGACAGCTTGGAAAATGTGCTGAAAACCGTCCGGGGCTTTGCCAAAGGCAGAGTGGTGGCGGTATTCGGCTGCGGCGGCGATCGGGATCGCACCAAGCGTCCCAAAATGGGACGGATCGCGGCAGAGCAGGCGGACTTTATCGTGGTGACCTCTGACAATCCCCGGACAGAGCAGCCCCGCGCCATCATCGACGAGATTTTGGTGGGCATGGAGGGGACGAAAACCCCCTATGTGGTGGTGGAGGATCGCATCCGCGCCATCGGCTATGCCATGGAGCATGGGGAGAAGGACGACGTGATCGTCCTCTGCGGCAAGGGACACGAGACCTATCAAATCGTGGGCACCGAGCATCGCCACATGGACGAGCGGGAAATCGTGGCGGCGTATCTGGCAGAGCATCAATAACAAAGGGGAAAAGAAACCGCGTCCGGGAGAGTACCCGCAGGCGCGGCGAAAGGGATGGAAACAATGGAAATGATTGGGGCAATGATCCTGTCCTTTCTGGTGACGGCGGGGGTGGGGCACTTTTTGGTGCCGGCACTGCGGCGGATGAAGGCGGGACAGAGCATTCGGACGGACGGACCCGTCTGGCACAAGGCAAAGGAGGGCACCCCCACCATGGGGGGGCTGATGTTCATCGTGGGCATCGGCGTGGCGATTTTTCTCCTTGGCTGGAAGCGGATGCTGGGGGGGAATTTCGCCCACCTGTATGTGTATCTGTTTGCGGCGGTCTTTGGTGCCATCGGCTATGTGGACGACTATCGCAAGGTGCGGATGCATCAAAATCTGGGGCTGAGTGCCCTGCAAAAATTCCTGATGCAGCTGGCGGCGGCGGTGGCGTTCCTGTGCCTCATGCGCTATGAGGGACTGCTGACCCCCAATCTCTATCTGCCGTTTTTCAACACCCAACTGGTGATGAACTGGATGGTCTATCTGATCTTTGCCGCCTTTGTCATCGTGGGCACAGTCAACTCCGTCAACTTGACCGACGGCATCGACGGCCTTGCCACCGGCGTGACCATTCCCGTGGCGCTGTTTTTCGCCATTGTCGCCGGCTGGTGGGGCTATTTGGAGCTGGGGATTTTCGCCGGGGCGCTGGTGGGGGGACTGCTGGGCTTTTTCCTGTACAATCACCACCCCGCCAAGGTGTTCATGGGCGATACCGGCTCTCTGTTTCTGGGGGGCGCGGTGGCGGCGCTGGCCTTTGCCTTTGACATGCCCCTGGTGCTGATCCCCGTGGGCGTGATCTACATCGCCGAGACCCTGTCGGACATCATTCAGGTGGGCTATTTCAAGCTGACCCACGGCAAGCGCATTTTCAAAATGGCACCCCTGCACCATCATTTGGAGCTGTCCGGCTGGAGCGAGGCGAAGCTGGTGACGGTCTTTACCGCGATTACAGCCGTGGGCTGCGGCTTGGCGCTGCTGGGGGTGCATGGCAGATTCGGGGCATAGGAAAGCCCTGATTCCATGGAAAAATTTGAGGAGAGACGGGGAGGTGCGCTTCCATGACCAGAGAAGAACATGACCTGAAAAAAATGCGAAAGCAGCGCCTCCGGGAAATCGAGCGGGAGCGCACCGAGGCAGCCCGGGGCCCCATCGACCTGCCCTTTTTCATTCTGGTGATTCTGCTGCTGTCCATCGGACTGGTGATGCTGCTCTCCGCCAGCTTTCCGTCGGCGTATTACAAAACCGGCAAGCCCACGTCGCTGTTTGTGCGGCAGGGCGTGTTTGCCGTCATGGGCTTTGCCCTGATGCTGATGATTTCAAAAATCAACTACCAACGGTTTCGCGGCGTGGCGAAAATCGCCCTGTTCGGCTCCATTATTCTGCTGATTTTGGTCATCATACCGGGGCTTGGCATCACGGTGAAAAACTCCACCCGCTGGCTGGGGATACCCGGCACCTCCTTTCAGTTCCAGCCCTCCGAGCTGGCGAAGCTGGGTGTGGTGCTCTATTTTGCCGACAGTATTTCCAAAAAGAAGGACAAAATGCGCACCTTCCGCTATGGCATTGCCCCCTATGCCCTGATTCTCCTGCTGATTGCGGGACTGATGCTGCTAGAGCCTCATCTCTCCGGCACGGTGCTGATTTTGGGCGCGGGGGCGGTGATGATGCTGGTGGGCGGCATCGGCTGGGGCTGGGTGGCGGCGGTATTGGGCGTCGCTGCCGTGGGCGGCTTTTTTGTCATTGGCGTGCTGGGCTATGGCGGGTCCCGACTGGACATGTGGCGGGATCCCTTCATCGACTCCCTCGGCAAGGGCTATCAGATGTGCCAGAGCTATCTTGCCATCGGCTCCGGGGGACTGTTGGGCGTGGGACTGGGCAGGAGCCGACAAAAATACCTCTATCTGCCCGAGGAGCACAACGACTTCATCTTTGCCATCATCTGCGAGGAACTGGGCTTGATCGGTGCCACCCTGATTATGCTGCTGTTCTCCTGCCTGATTCTCCGGGGCTTTTGGATCGCCCTCAACTCCCGAGATCGGTTTGGCAGTCTGCTGGTGGTGGGCATCACCACGCTGGTGGCGATGCAGACCTTTTTGAACATCGCGGTGGTGTCCGGCGCAGTGCCGGCGACGGGAATCTCCCTGCCCTTTTTCAGCTATGGCGGCACGGCGCTGTGCATCCAGCTGGCGGAGATGGGGATTGTGCTGTCGGTCTCCCGACAGATGCGAGCGCCGCCCGGATAGAGCGCAGGGAACGCGCTTTTGGGGGAACGCGCTTTTTCGAGAAAAAGCTGTGCAAAAAGCTTTACGGTGCCGCCACTGAAACTTGCGCGGCATCCGGCTGGAAGGTGTGCAGGAAAGTTTTTGCCAAGCTTTTTTCAAAAAGCTTGGGGTGCCCTCTCTCGCAGCGCTTGCGGCGGGGGACGGACAAAAAAGGAAGGAGTTGAGAGCTTGCGGGTTTTATTTACCTGTGGCGGGACGGCGGGGCATGTGAATCCGGCGCTGGCGCTGGCGGGACTGTTCCGGGAGAGGCATCCGGGCTGTGAAATTCTGTTTGTGGGCGCGGAGCGGGGCTTGGAGCGAGAGCTGCTGGCCCGGACGGACTATCCCTTTCGCACGGTGCATATCTCCAGCTTTCACCGCTCCTTTGCCCCGGCGGCAATCAAACACAATGTGGTCTCTGTCTGCAATCTCCTCCGCGCCCCCCGGGAGGCAAACGCCATCCTGCGGGAGTTTCGGCCGGACTATGTCATCGGCACCGGCGGCTATGCCAGCTATCCCATGGTGCGGGCGGCGGCACGGGCGGGGATCCCCAGTGCCGTCCACGAATCCAATCTGGTGCCGGGACTGACCACCAAGCTGTTGGAGGCATACACCGATCGGATTCTGGTGGGCTTCGAGGCCTGCCGTGCCGCCTATCGCCATCCGGACAAGGTGGTGGTCACCGGCACGCCGGTGCGGGGCGACTTTTTCAAGCTGACCCGGGAGGAAGCCCGGGAAAAACTGGGACTGACGGACAACCGTCCCCTGCTGGTGTCCTTCTGGGGCTCTCTGGGGGCGACGGGCATGAACGCGCAAATGGCGGAGATGATGACCTTGGAGGCGGCGCATGAGCCCTTCCACCACATCCACGGCGCGGGAAAAACCGGCTATCCCGCCATGCAGGCACAGCTGGGGGCAAACGGGGTGGAGCTTGCAGACCATCCGGCGCTGGATCTCCGGGAATATATCTATGATATGGCGACGGTGATGCGGGCGGCGGACTTGGTGCTCTGTCGGGCGGGCGCGTCCACCATCAGCGAGCTGACGGCACTGGGCATCCCCGCGATTTTGGTGCCCTCCCCCCATGTGACCAACCACCATCAGGAGAAAAATGCCCGGGCGTTGGAGGAACAGGGGGGCGCACAGGTTTTGCAGGAGGCGGACTGCGATGGGAAAAAGCTCTTTGCCGCCGCCGCCGCCATCCTTCACGACCCGAATCGGCAGGAGGCGATGGCAAGGGCCATGTCCTCTCTGGGAATTTTGGATGCCCCGGAGCGGATTTATGACACGGTGATCGCCCTGCGCAAGTAACCCCCTGTCAGCCCTGCCGCATACTATGGAGCAGAGCGTTGGTAAGCGCTTTAGTTTTCAGTATGCGGAGGATTGAGCGTATGGAGGTGCTGTCGGTTGACGGCGGAAGGCGGCTCTGGGGCGAGATAGCCGTACAGGGCGCGAAAAACAGCGTGCTGCCCATTCTGGCGGCAACGGTACTCGCCCGGGGCGAGTGTGTGATTGAGCACTGTCCCCATCTGCGGGACGTGGAGGCATCTATCCGCATTTTGCGGCATCTGGGCTGTCTTGCCCGGTGGGAGGGCGACGCGCTGACGGTGGATACCGCCGGGCTGTATCGCTGTGACATCCCGGACGATCTCATGCGGGAGATGCGGTCATCGGTGATCTTTTTGGGCGCCATCCTCGCCCGGTGCGGCGGGGCACAGCTGTCCTATCCCGGCGGCTGCGAGCTGGGCCCCCGTCCCATCGACTTACATCTCTTTGCCCTGCGCACCTTGGGCGCGGTGGTGGAGGAAACCGGCGGCTGTCTCCGCTGCACGGCAGAGGCGCTGCACGGCGCGGAGCTGACTCTGGGCAGTCCCAGTGTGGGAGCCACGGAAAACGCCATTTTGGCTGCCTGCGGGGCAGAGGGCACCACCGTGATCTGCAACGCGGCGCGAGAGCCGGAAATCGTGGATTTGCAGCGCTTTCTGCGCGCCTGCGGCGGGACGGTATACGGGGCGGGCAGCTCCACTGTGCGGGTGGAGGGCGGCAAGCCCCTCCACGGCTGTACCCACCGGGTGCTGGCTGATCGCATTGTGGCGGCGACCTATCTGTCCGCTGTGGCGGCGGCAGGGGGGGAGGCACGGCTCACAGGCGTTGATTACCGCCATCTGTCCACCGTGACGGCGGCACTGATGGAGGCCGGCTGTCAGCTGCACAGCGATCGGGATTCCATCACCATTTCGGCAGAGGGCAGACGGCGCGCCATTCGCCCGGTGCGGACAGCGCCCTATCCCGGCTTTCCCACCGATGCCCAAGCGGTGCTGATGGCGGGTCTGCTCCGCAGCGAGGGTGCCACGGTATTTGTGGAGAACATGTTCACCCACCGCTATCGCCATGTGGATGAATTGGCGCGTCTGGGTGCCAATATCCGGGTGGAGGGACGGGTGGCTGTGGTCTGCGGCGTGGAGACCCTCCGGGGCGCATCCCTCCGCTCCACCGATCTCCGGGGCGGGGCGGCGCTGGTGGTGGCGGCTCTGGCGGCAGAGGGACAGAGCCGCATCGAGGAGATTGCACATATCGACCGGGGCTATCAGGACATCGCCGGGGATCTGCGCCGTTTGGGCGCGTCCATCGTCCGGGAGGAGATATAAGCCCCCGAACAGGCAGAGACACCACAGAGGAGAAAGGGAGGGACGAGGCAGATGGCGAAAAGACGGAATTCCAATCGGCGGCGCAGGCGGGGCAGCTTTCAATTTCTCTATAAGCTGATTTCCGTGCTGCTCATCTGCGCCGCCATCGTCGCCGCCCTAACTCTGTTTTTCAAGGTGGAGACCACCCAGGTCACCGGCACCTCCCGGTATACGGCGCAGGAGGTGCTGGTCAGCTCCGGTGTCAAGCAGGGGGACAATCTGTTTTTGCTGAACAAAAATGCCGTGGCCAGTCAAATCGTCCACCAGCTGCCCTATGTGGAGGAGGTGCGGATCCATCGCACCCTGCCTGCCACCCTGCGGATCGAGGTCACCGAGTGCGATGCCGCCGGTGTGATCGTGCAGGAGGGCGCGGGTTGGCTCATCAGCCCCGGGGGAAAAATCATCGAAAAAATCGCCCCCGCAAAGGCCAAGGACTATGCCGTCATCGACGGCTGCACCCTGCTGACCCCCGCGGTCAGCTTTCCCCTTCAAATGGAGGATGCCCACAAGCAGAAGGAGATGCTGACTCTGCTGGGGGCTCTGCGGGACGGGGGGATGCTGCCCCAGACCGATGCCATCCATCTGGGTGACCCCGCCGCGGTGACCATGGACTATGGGGATCGCTTTGCCGTGCGCTTTGTCTGGGGGGCGGACTATGGCTATAAGCTTCAAAATCTACAGGCGGTCATCGACAAGTTGGAGGTCAACGAGACCGGCGTGGTGGATTTGACGTTGGATGGCGAGGCACATTTCATCCCGTAAACCGCAATTGAAAAGAGGTCGGCGGGCGGTGTGGGGGCAGATTGGGGTCTTTTTAAAAAAACTTTTCGAAAAAGCCCCGCAGAAGCGAGGAAATGCGTAAAAAACCTGCGGCAAGTCTTGACCTCACGGCAAAAGCGTAATACAATAAGCGAAGTAATTTAATCTGGATACGAGTATGCAGTTTTGCACTTCGGATAGGATGTAGGAGGAACCAGTATGGCATTTGGATTGGAAACCGGTCCCGATACCGTTGTCAATATCAAGGTCATCGGGGTTGGTGGCGGCGGGAACAATGTGGTCAATCGCATGGTGCGCTCCGGCGCCCGTGGTGTTGATTTTGTCGCAGTCAACACGGACAAGCAGGCGCTCAATGTGTCCAGCGCCACTTATAAAATTCAGATTGGCGAAAAGCTGACCCATGGGCAGGGCGCAGGCTCTGATCCCGAGGTGGGTCGCAAATCTGCCGAGGAGAGCCGCAATCAGATTGCCAAGGCGCTGGAAAATACCGACATGGTCTTCATCACCGCCGGTATGGGCGGCGGCACCGGCACCGGCGGCGCACCCATCGTGGCAGAGATCGCCCACGAGATGGACATTCTCACTGTGGCTGTGGTCACCAAGCCCTTCGGGTTTGAGGGGCGTCGCCGCATGACCCAGGCCGAGCAGGGCATCGAGGAACTAAAGGGCAAGGTGGACTCGCTGGTGATCATCCCCAACGAGCGGTTGAAGCACGCCACCGATCAAAAAATCACCTTTGCCAACGCCTTTGAAATCGCGGACGATGTCCTGCGCCAAGCGGTGCAGAGCATCTCTGATTTGATTCGAGACACCGGCTTTATCAATCTGGACTTTGCCGATGTCACCGCCATCATGAAAAACGCGGGACTGGCTCACATGGGCGTGGGTCGCGCGGCGGGCAAGGGCAAGGCCGAGGAGGCCGCCCGCATGGCGATTTCCAGCCCCCTGTTGGAGACCTCCATCGACGGGGCGCGGGGCGTGCTCATCAATGTCACCGGCTCTATCGACATCGGTCTGGAAGAAGTGGAGCAGGCGGCGGCACTGGTGCAGGAAGCTGTCCACCCAGACGCGCTGACCATCTTCGGTGCCACCTTCGACGAGACGCTGGACGACGAGATCCGGGTCACCGTCATCGCCACCGGCTTTGACGACATCGTGGTGACAGAGACAGTCCGATCTGCACCGGCAAATAAAATTGCAGATGGCAAGCCCAAAACGGCAGCGTCCTCCCTCCCGGCACAGCCGGCGGCGGGAGAGAGCGCACCTCCCCCCGCTGCGGGTGAACTCAAGCCGCTGGTATTTGGGGACGAGCCCACCACGCTGGACGACGACGATCCCTTTGCCGACATTTTTAAGATTTTTAACAACAAAAACTAAAAAAGGCAAGGCTTTCTTTTGCAATCACTCCCAACCCGCGCAGACTTTGGTCTGTGCGGGTTGCTTTTTTCCACCGCTCCACAGGATCGCCGTTTCCGGCAGGCAGAGCTGGCGCTTTTTAGAAGGACTGGCTTTCCCCTTTTCGCAGAGAGTAACACAGCCGACAAAAAAACAAAAAAGTCGGCGTTTTGGGAAAGGGGTGATGGAATGCATGAAGAATTTCCACAGCGAGGCCTGCGAGGCCTGCGAGGCCTGCGGGGCCTGCGAGGCCTGCGGGGCGGCGTGGTGCTCTGCCTGCTCCTCTGGGGGATGGCGTTCCCCATGAGCGCCCAGGCGACGACCCACTCCACCAAATATCTGGTGCCCGTGGGGCACACCATCGGCATCAAGCTCTTTGCCCGGGGCGTGCTGGTGGTGGACAGCGGCAGTGCCAAGGACAGCGGCATCCGGGTGGGGGACATGCTGCTGCAATGCAACGGCACCGCCATCCAGTCCATCGAGCAATTTTCCGACCTGCTGCAAAGGAGCGGCGGAACAGTGACCCTGACCCTTCGCCGGGGCAGCAAGACGCTGGAACTGCCGGTTCCCGTCACAGAGGGCGCAGACGGTGTCTGGCGGCTGGGGGCATGGATACGGGACAGCATGGCGGGCATCGGCACCATGACCTTCTATGACCCGGAGACGGGCGTCTTTGGCGCACTGGGGCATGGGGTCACGGATACGGACACGGCGCTGCTCATGCCCCTCTCTGCCGGCGCGATCATGGAGTCCACGGTGAAGGCGGTGAAGCGGGGCGAGGAGGGCTGTGCCGGGGAGCTGCGGGGGGATTTTAATCTCACAGAGGATATGGGCACCCTGTCCGCCAACTCCGACTGCGGTGTCTTTGGACAGATGGAGCGGGAGAATTGGAGTGGCGAACTGGGCGAGGCGCTGCCCATCGCCGCCCCCGGCGAGGTGAAAACCGGCAAGGCCACCATCCTCGCCAATGTCACCGGGGACACGGTGGAGGAATACGGGGTGGAGATCAGCCGGGTCTATCCCGCCGGGGGAGACAGCCGCAATCTCCTGGTGACGGTCACCGATCCCCGGCTGCTGGAAGCCACCGGCGGCATCGTCCAAGGCATGTCCGGCAGCCCCATTTTGCAAAACGGCAAATTGGTGGGCGCCGTGACCCATGTGCTGTTAAACGATCCCACCCGGGGCTATGGCATCCTGATTCAAAGCATGCTGCGGCAGGCCTATGGGGACACCGGGGAACAGGTCTCCTAAAAAAAGTGAGCTGACTCCGCCGCAGGGGACGGGAGAACTCCCAATATCTGGGTGGTACGTTCTCTGCGGCGGGGATTTTCCTCCCATTTCTGAAAAAACGAAACGGTATCCATTCTGTCTGTTTCGCGGGAAAACCGCAAGGATTCGCGGATTTGGGGAACTATTGATAGCATGTGCGAAAAGTGTCGAATATTTTGTGGAAAATACTTCCAGTTTTTGCTTGCAAAACCTGTCCCATTATGCTAATTTATAGACAAGGGCAAAGTAGGCTTTGCCATTCCGTCGCAAAAGAAATGCAGTTGCCGAACCAAAAACGTGAAAAGGACAGGGAGAATCATGGAAATTAAGGTAATTCTGGCAGATGCCAATGAGGAATTTCGCGCGCTTTTGCAGAAGACTATAGAGAGTACGGGGGAGTTTACGGTGGTGGGTTCCACGGGTGACGGACTGGAGGCCCTGCAATTGATCGAGGAGAAGAAGCCCCAGTTGCTGCTGCTGGACGTGGTGCTGCCCAGTTTGGACGGCTTTGGCGTGCTCCGTCGGCTCAAGGCGGAGGATGCGCCCAAGACGATCGTGGTCTCTGCGTTTTGCGGCGAGCGAACCGTGGCAGAGGCGGCCGAGCTGGATGCCTATTATTTCATGCCAAAGCCCTGCGAGGAGAATTCTCTGCTGGAGCGGATGCGCCGCGCCTGCGTCCGAGAGACGGAGACAGAGGAGCACAGCTTGGATTTGGAGGACAGCGTGACCACCATCATCCACGAGATCGGTGTGCCGGCACATATCAAGGGCTATCAGTATCTGCGGGAGGCGATCATGGTTGCGGTGGACAACATGGACGTGATCAACGCGGTGACCAAGGTGCTGTATCCGGCGGTGGCCAAGCGTTTTTCTACCACACCCTCCCGGGTGGAGCGGGCGATTCGCCACGCCATCGAGGTGGCTTGGGATCGGGGGGATTTGGAGACGCTGCAAAAATTCTTCGGCTACACGGTGTCCAACACCAAGGGAAAGCCCACCAACAGCGAGTTCATCGCCATGATTGCCGACCGTCTGGTATTACAGAGAAAAATCAAGCGCGCATAGAGCGCAAGGCATTTTTTCACCGGGCGGTGGTAAAAACAACTTGCGCGGCGCTGCTTTTTATGATAGGCTCTATGGCGATCATAGAGATAAAGAGAGGCAACACCCATGAAATACAGCTATCGCCCCAAGGGGGTCTGTTCCCAGCTGATGGAGTTTGAGCTGGTGGACGGCATCATCCACAACTACACGGTCATCGGCGGTTGCAGCGGCAACCTACAGGGCATCGGACGGCTGGTGGAGGGCATGTCCGCCACCGAGGCCATCGCCCGGCTCCGGGGCATCCGCTGCGGCTTTAAGCAAACGTCCTGCCCCGACCAGTTCTCTCTGGGCTTGGAAAAAGCGCTGGGAGAGCAATGAGCCTTCCCCCAAAAACGCCTGCGACAACACTGTCGCAGGCGTTTTTTTGCCCTGTGCCAAATGGGCGGCGGCGGCATATACTGAGACAGCAACGAAGGAGCCGCTGTAGTCCTCTGCCACCCGGTGTCCGGCGGCTTCAAACAGCGCCCATGGGCGAGGGCAGGAGTGTGATGCCATGGCTTATTCAGAACGAGAATTGCTGGCTCGCCTGATCGAATGCGAGGCGGGCGGAGAGGGGGAGACCGGCATGCGGGCGGTGGCGGGTGTGGTGATGAACCGGGTCCGCGCCTCCGGTGGGGAGTATGCCCGTCTGGGCGAGGGCAGCATCCGAAAGATCATCATGCAGACGGGGCAGTTTGTCTGCGCCTCCGAGTCAGAGCGGGGTGCCTATAACCCCCAAAACATCTATAACATGCGACCCCAGCAAATACATTACGACATCGCCGACTGGGCGATCGCGGGCAATCGACTGCCGGACGTGGGGGAGTCCCTGTGGTTTTACAATCCCTTTTCCGCCGATTGCCGTCCCCAATTCCCGTCCGGCGTGGGCTATCTGCAAACCAAGATCGGAGACCATTGCTTTTATAATCCGACATCGGCTTACTACAAAACTTGAGAGGTGTGTCATTTTGTATTATCCCACAAATGGCGCTGCACCCATGCAGCAAAACGCGCCGCCCCTAGATTGGTCCGGCGAAATCGGCGAAGCCATTCCCCTTGCGGAGGGCTATCCCCAGCCGCTCTCCTGTCCCCTGTCCCGCCCGCCCCAAGAGCTGCCGCCTATGCAGTCTCTGGTGCCCGCCCCCGTCCCCCAGCTCCATATGAGCAGCGCGCCCACGGCACAGGCGGCGGTACAGTCCGCCGAGGAACAGCGCATCGGCTCTCTGCGGGCACTGCTGTCCAAAAACGTGGGCAACTATGTGGTGGCGACCTTTCTGCTGGGCACCGAGAATCCCATCTCGTGGGAGGGGGTTCTCCACAGCGTGGGCAACGACTATCTGGTGATCTATCAGCCGGATCAGGGGCGCTACATCACCGGCGATTTCTATTCCCTGAAATTCGTGGAGTTTTATGAGACACCCCCCACGCCCCAGACCCACAGCTGTCCGGGCTATCGCCGCCGGGATGGGCACGCCGGCTGGTGACCGCCAGTCCCCGCTGGAAATCCCACAAAAAAAGAGAGACTGTTGCCGCCCAGTGGGTGCAACAGTCTCTCTTTTAAACTTATCTTCTTCTGCCCTTATAGGTGCTGGAATGGGTGACCTTGCGCCCATAGCGATGGCGGCGGCGACGGCTTAACATCCAGAGAACCACCAGCAGCAGGACGACCAGCAGGAAAATCACCGACAGCACCCGCACCAGAGTGCGGGAGAAAAACGCCGTCAGCTTGTCCTGCATCACCAGCAGCTTGGAGGCCGACACGTCGTTTAAGGCCAGAAGGGGCACCGTGGCATAGACCTTGTCCCCGTGGCGGAGGGTGACCTCGCCCAGAATGTCCCCGGCGGCGATGGGTGCCTTGGCGGTCTCGGCCTTTAAGGTGACGGTTTTTTCCAGCATGTCCGGCGACAGGTCGTTGGGCAACAGCAGTTCCACGTCCTCCTTGGGATGCACTGTCACATAGTTGACCTCGCGAGAGAGGGAGACGGGTACCTCTGCCAGCAGATCATCGCCGGAGAGGACGGTCTGGCGGGTGAAGTATTGCAGTCCCCAGCTAAACAGCCGGGAGGTCTCGGAAAAGCTCTGTACGTCGCTCTTCCCGTCGGGCTTGATGATTTTTTCCGCGCCCAGCACCACGCTGATCAGGGAGCGACTGCCCCGCTTGGCGGTGGAGACCAGACAGTGCCCCGCGTCGGAGGTGGAGCCGGTCTTGATGCCGTGGGCATCCCGGTTCACATAGCCCAGTGCCCGGAATTGGGACAGGAGATAGTTGGTGGTGTACAGGTGCCGCTGTTCGGACAGGTTGGTGGCGGGGATGTACACGTCCTTGGTGTCGCAGAAGGTCATAAAGGCGGGGTGGGTCATGGCTGCCTTGGCGATGAGATAGATGTCCCATGCAGAGGTGTAGTGCTCCGGGTCATGGAGCCCGGTGGCGTTGATAAACTGGGTGTTCACACAGCCCAGTGCCTTTGCCTTGGCATTCATCTGCACCACAAAGGCATCCACCGACCCGGCGACCCGCTCGGCCAAGATGTTGCAGGCCTCGTTGGCAGAGACCACCAGCATGCAGTACAGCAGGTTTTCCACCGTCATGATCTCGCCGACTTTGATGCCGGCGGTACTGCCATCGTCGGACAGGGTGGACATGGCGTGGTCGGTGGCGGTCAGTTTCTCCTGCATGTCCAGCTTGCCGCTGTCAATGGCCTCTAGCACCAGCAGGGCGGTCATGATTTTGGTGATGCTGGCGGGATACAGCTCCTGATGCTCGTTTTTGGCATAGAGAACCTCGCCGCTGTCTCCATCCACCAGCAGGGCGGCCTTGGCGGCCACATCCATCACGGGGATGGGCGTCACCTCCCCCACGGGGGCGGCGGCACAGGGGACTGCCAGCAGGGTCAGCAGCAGGGTCAGCAATAAAAAAACGGATAAAAAACGTTTTGTTTTCATGTCAATCTCTCACATTCTATGGTATACTGTCTGCGAACGCAAACAGTGATTTTAAAAGCTGTCACGCCAATCGGCGCTATCTAATCAGTATAGCAAATGACCGGGGAAAATTCAACAAAAAACAAAACTTTCCGACAGGGACGGTCGGAGACGGAGAGGAGCGGGAGAAAATGGGGGCAACCAAAACCGAAAAACGATTGCTGGCGCTGACCGGGCTCTTTCTCGCCGCCGCCCTGACCCTGACCGTGGCACAGCGCAACCGGGAAAATCGCGACCTCTATCGGGTGACCACAGACAAGATTCCCACGGAGGCGGTGATGCCGGCGCTGTTGGTGCTAAATCTCAACACCGCCACGGCGGCGCAGTTGGAGGGTCTGCCCAAAATCGGCCCCGCCCTCGCCCAGAGAATTGTGGACTGGCGGGAGGAAAACGGCGGCTTTACAGCGCTGGAGCAAATTCAGGAAGTCCAGGGCATCGGAGAGGGCATCTTTGCCGAGATCCGGGACAATTTGACCATCGGAGAAGGCGGGGGAGAGTAGGACATGAGAATTTTAGTGGTGGACGATGAAAAACTGCTGGTGAAGGGCATCAAGTTCAATCTGGAAAACGAGGGCTATCAGGTGGAGACCGCCTATGACGGGGCGGCGGCGGTGGAGCTGACCCGGGAGGGGCGGTTTGACCTGCTGATTCTGGACTTGATGATGCCGGAGCTGTCGGGACTAGAGGCCTGTATGCGCATCCGGGAGTTCTCCAACGTGCCTGTCATCATGCTCACCGCCAAGGGCGAGGATGGGGACAAGCTGGTGGGCTTTGAGAGCGGCGCGGACGACTATATCACCAAGCCCTTCAATATTTTAGAGCTGAAGGCGCGGGTGCGGGCACTGCTGCGGCGGAGCGGCGGTGTCCAGAGAAGCGGCGGCGGACTGCTGACCGTGGGCGACCTGTCGCTGGACACCCGGCAGCGGGTGGCGGTGCGGGAGGGGGAGACCGTGGAGCTCACCGCCAAGGAATATGATTTGATGGAGTTGCTCATGCGCAATCCCCGGCGGGTGTACAGCCGGGAGAATCTGATGAATGTGGTGTGGGGCTATACCTATGCCGGGGACTATCGAACGGTGGATGTCCATGTGCGGCGACTGCGGGAAAAGCTGGAAAAAAACCCGGCAGAGCCAGAGCACATCCTGACAAAGTGGGGAGTGGGCTACTATTTTAAAGGATAGCTTGCAGGTAAAATTCGGACTCAGCTATATACTCATCCTCATCGCCGTGCTGGCTCTGCTGAACAGCTATCCGCTGGTGGTGTCGGAAAATCTGATTTTCCGCTCCAAGCAGAACACCCTGCAAAACAGCGTGACGGTGATGGTGTCGTCTCTGGCGGGGCTGGATCGGCTGACCGAGGAAAATGTGACCCAGGCGATGACGGTGGTGGAGGAGACGGGCATCTCCCGGATTCTGGTCACCGGTGCCGCCGGAAAGATTCTCTATGACAGCCGGGAGACCGGCGGCGCGGTGGGCGGCTATGCCTTTTACACCGAGATCGTCCAGGCACTCACCGGGAACGATGTGTTTTATTGCAGCTATGCGGGCGAGGCGTTCCGCAGTCGGGCGGCCTCCCCGGTGCTGTATCAAAATCAGGTCATCGGCGCGGTCTATGCCTATGAATACGACACCCAGCAGGCGGCACTGCTCCGGGGCTTTCAGGGGAACCTGCGCAATCTGTCGCTGGTGGTGCTGGTCTTGGTACTGGTGCTGTCGGCGGTGCTGGCGCGGGGTCTGACCCGGAAGATCGGCGAGCTGCTGATCACCATCCGCAACGTGCGGGAGGGGGCATACAGCCAGCGGGCCGAGGTGCGGGGGCACGATGAAATCGCCCAGATCGCCACAGAGTTCAACAGCCTCACCGACCGTCTCCAAACCACGGAGCTGGCCCGGCGGCGCTTTGTCTCCGATGCCTCCCACGAGCTGAAAACCCCCCTTGCCGCCATCCGACTGCTGTCGGACTCCATTTTGCAGACCGAGAATATCGACGCTGCCACCACCCGGGAATTTGTCAGCGACATCGGGGAGGAGGCACTGCGCCTCTCCCGCATCACCGAGGATCTGCTTCGCCTGACCCGGCTGGACAGCGGCGTGTGGGAGGCACCCACGGCGGTGGAGCTGCTGCCGGCGCTGCAACAGGTGCTGCGGATGATGGAGCTGGTGGCCACGGAAAAGGCCATCCGACTCACCTATGAGGCGGAGGAGGGCTGCCGGGTCTTTGCCACCCGGGACGAAATTCATCAGGTGATTTACAATCTGGTGGACAATGCCATCAAATACAGCGGCGCGGGCGGCTGGGTGCAGGTCAACCTCTGCCAGCAGGAGGACATCGTGATTCTGACGGTGGAGGACGACGGCATCGGCATCCCCGAGGAGGAGCTGTCCCGGGTGTTCGAGCGCTTTTATCGGGTGGACAAGGCGCGCTCTCGAGAGGCGGGGGGCACCGGATTGGGGCTTGCCATCGTGCGGGACACCGTGGAAAAACGGGGGGGCACCATCACCGTCGCCAACCGTCCGGACGGCGGCAGCTGCTTTACCGTCCGGTGGACAGCCTATCAAGAGGAGGGGGAGGCACTGTGAAGGGACTGAAATTGACCGCCCTGCTCCTTGCCCTGTTGACGCTGACCGCCTGCGCCATGGCAAGGACGGCGGAGAATGCGGACACCTATCTGCTCTACTATGCCACAGACCCGGTCTCTGCCCAAGGGGGGGATGCCGTCGCCCCGGCGGCGGTGGTCATCGAGGACAGCGGTCAGCTGGAAAAATCCGCACTGGCAGAGGCACTGTTGAAGAATTTGCTGCAAGACCCCGCCGAGCTTGCCCTGCGCCGGGTGATTCCCAAGGGCACGAGCCTGCTGTCCGTCACCTTGGACGGCTCCCGCGCCACGGTGGATCTCTCCGCCGCCTATGGCACCCTGTCCGGCATCGCGCTGACGCTGGCGGACTATTGCATCACCCTGACCCTGACCCAGCTGCCGGAGATCGTCTCCGTGGTGATTCTGGTGCAGGGACAGGAGCTTGCCTATCGGGACAGCCAGCGCTTTCGCGCCCGGGATGCCCTCCTCTCCAGCAAGGAGGACGTGATCAGCACGGTGGAGGCCGCCCTCTATTTTGTGGACGAGGAGTCCGGCTCTCTGACGGCAGAGGCGCGCACCTTGGAGATCTATGAGGGAGAGACCCAGGCGGATTGTCTGCTGCGAGAGCTGATGGCGGGCCCCCGGGAAAAGGGACTGCTGTCCCCCCTGCCGCCGGACTTTGCGGTGCTGTCCATCTGGACGGAGAACAGCATCTGCTATCTCAATCTCTCCGGCGAGATGCTGGATGCCCCCGTCACCCCCGCCGCCGCCCGAAAAACCGTGGACGCGCTGGTGCGCTCCCTCTGCTCGCTGGACACGGTGGAGACTGTCCAGATGATGGCGGACGGGGAGATCCGCGCCAGCTATGGCGGCGTGGCCATCGACGGACTGTTGCAGCCCGCACAATAGAAAAAGAGGCTGTTGCAAGGGCGCAACAGCCTCTTTTTACCGAAAACCTCTGCATCCATCCATGGGCGGACGGAAGCAGAGGTTCCAAGCTATCATGATTTTTCCGGTTCGTCAACTGCGGGGAGTGCTTGACGGGGTTTTGCAGGCGTGTTATTCTTCTCGATAGAGAAAACTGCGGAGATTGGCGAAACCCATCGCCCGATCCCCTTGTTTCATACAACACAACGGAAGTACCGAAAGGAGAATTTTTTTATGGAAGAACAGAACATCAAAATGACCAAGCTCGCCTCCTGCGCGGGCTGCGGCGCCAAGGTGGGCGCCGGCGTCCTCGCCCAGCTGCTGGAGGGCATCCGCGTCCATCACGACCCCAATCTGCTGGTGGGCTTTGACAAGAGCGACGATGCCTCGGTGTATAAAATCAGCGACGAGCTGGCACTGGTGCAGACGGTGGACTTTTTCCCGCCCATCGCCGACGATCCCTATACCTTTGGGCAGATCGCGGCGGTCAATGCCCTGTCCGATGTCTATGCCATGGGCGGCGAGCCCAAGCTGGCGCTGAACATCATGTGCGTCCCCGAGGATATGCCCAAGGAGGCCGTCCACCAGATGCTCCGGGGCGGCTATGACAAGGTCTATGAGGCCGGGGCGCTGATCACCGGCGGACACAGCATTTTGGATCCGGAGCCGAAGTACGGGCTCTGCGTCACCGGCTTTGTCCATCCCGACCGCATTCTCACCAATTCCGGTGCCCGTCCCGGCGACGTGCTGCTGCTGTCCAAGCCCATCGGCATCGGTGTGCTGACCACCGCCCAAAAGGCGGAGCTGCTGTCGCCCGAGGGGGAGAAGCTGGCACTTTCCCTGATGACCACCCTGAACAAAGCCGCCCGGGATGCCATGGTGAAATACGATGTCCATGCCTGCACCGACGTGACGGGCTTCGGACTGCTGGGACACAGCTTCGAGCTGGCACAGGGCTCCGACGTGGAGATCACCATTGACGTGGACGGCGTGGACTTCATCCCCGAGGCACTGGACTTTGCCCGCACGGGCATCCTGCCCGCCGGCATGTATCGCAACCGCACCTATGCCGCCCCCGGCGTGGACGAGGGGGACATCGAGCTTGCCAAGCAGGATCTGCTGTACGATCCCCAGACGGCGGGCGGTCTGCTGATCTCCGTCGCTGCCGCCGACGCGGATGCTCTGTTTGAGGAGATGAAAGCGACCGTCCCCAGCGCACAGCGCATCGGAACGGTCGCAGCCTATACCGGCGGAAAGCGGATCAAACTGCGCTGATTGCCCGGATTGCCGCCAAGGCGATCTCCACGTCCTCTGCCGTGCTGGAAAAGCCAAAGGAGAACCGCACCGTCCCCTGGGGGAAGGTGCCCAGCGTCTTGTGGGCAGAGGGGGCACAGTGCAGGCCGCAGCGGGTCAGGATGCCAAATTCGGACTCCAAGCGGAAGGCGACCTCTGCGTTATCCAGCCCTGTAAAGTCCAGAGACAGCACGCCGACTCTGTGGGACAAGTCCCGGGTGCCCCGGAGTCGGACGTGGGGGCAAGCACTTAAGCCTTCCAGAAATTGGGAGGTCAGAGCCAGCTCGTGGGCGCGCAACGCGTCCACGCCGGTCTCCAGCACAAAGCCCAGAGAGGCGTGGAGGCCATAGATCCCCGGCAGATTGGGCGTGCCGGACTCGAACCGATCGGGCATATAGGGGGGCAGCAGCTCGCTGTCAGACGCGCTGCCCGTGCCCCCGGCGATGAGGGGGGTCAGCGCCCTTGCAAAGTCCGGGGCAAGGAGCAGCGCCCCGATGCCCGATGGGCCCAGCAGCCCCTTGTGTCCCGGGACGGACAGGGCGGATAGCCCGCATTTTTCAAAGTCCACGGGATAGTGCCCCCCGGTCTGGGCGGCATCCAGCACAAAGGCGATGCCGTGTTGACGGCAGATTGCCCCCACGGCTGCGGCATCCTGCACCGTGCCGCAGACATTGGAGCCGTGAGCCAGCACCAGCAGTCGGGTGTTGGGGCGGAGCAGGGGCAGGATATCCGCCGGATGCAGTTTCCCCTCGTCGTCGCAGGGAATGCGGTCGAAGGTGACACCGATGTCCGCCAGCTGTTGCAGGGGGCGCATGACGGCGTTGTGCTCCATACTGCTGACGAGACAGTGGTCGCCGGGGCGGAGAAAGCCCTTGATGGCGGTGTTGAGTGACGCGGTCGCCCCCGCTGTCAGCACCACATGGGTGGGATCGTCAAAGTGAAAGAGGCTGCACAGCCGCTCCCGCAGTTCCAAGGTCACCAGTCCCGCGTCCCGGGCACTGCCATAGACCGAGCGGTTGATGGTGGCGCCCACATGATCCATATAGTCGCACATTGCCGCCGAGACTCCCGCCGGCTTGGGAAACGAGGTGGCGGCATTGTCCAAATAGGTTGTTTTCATGAAAAAGAATCTCCCTTCAGCTGGGTGAAACCCAATGGCTGTAGCATAGCAGAAAAGATTTACTTTGTCACGTTTGGGAATGAAAAGACAGAAAGCGGGAACCGCCCATGATCCATGTCAATTTGAAACAGCTGGAGGCCTTTGTCGCCACCGTGGAATTCAACAGCTTCACCCGGGCGGCAGAGGAGCTGTATCTCACCCAGTCCACCGTCAGCGCACATATCAGCGGTCTGGAACAGGAACTGGGGGTCTCGCTCTTTGCCCGGGAGGCGAAGAAAAAAATCCAGTTGACCGAGGCGGGCAAGACCGTCTATCTCCGTGCCAAGGACATCATGAACCGCTGTGAGGAGCTGAAAAACCTCTGCGAAATCCGGGAGGGGCCTCTGCTTCTGGGGGCATCCACCGTGCCGGCGCAAAATCTGCTGCCGGTGATTTTGTCGGATTTTCACAAAAAGCATGACGATTGTCACTATCTGCTCAAGCGGGGAGACAGCGAGAAAATCCATGCCCTGCTCCGAAGCGGCGAGGTGCGCATCGGCTTTGTGGGCGCGGCGCTGGACACCAAAACCTATCAATACCACACCATATTGGAGGACGAATTGGTGCTTTGCACGGCGGTCACCGACCGCTATCGCGGTCTGTGGGAGAAAATGACACCGGGCTGCAATCTGCTGGACGAGCCCATGCTTCTGCGAGAGGACAGCTCCGGCACCCTCCGGGCACTGGCGAGCTATTTAAAGCGCATCCATCTGCCTGTGGAGAGCTTGCGGCTGGTCGCCCGCAGCGACAATCCCGAGGCGATCAAAAACATGGTGTCCGCCGGACTGGGGGTCTCTGTACTGTCGGCGCTGGCGGTGCGGCAGGAGGTGGAGGCGGGCAAGCTGCTCTCCTTCCCCATGGACAGCGAGGGCGTGTATCGCAAAATCTATGTGGCCACCCGGCGAGACTGTCAGCTCTCCCGGATGGAGCGGGATTTCATCGCCTTCTCTCGGGCGGAGGCCAAAAAGTTTATCATCGAATAAAACGATAACGACATGCTTGTTATCGCAAATAGAGATTGGCAAATTTCCTCAAAGCTCACTATAATCAGACATGTTCCCGGCAAGCGCATACGGTCTTGCCGGGGCTAAAAGTGTGTAAGAGGAGAAAACGAATGAAAAAAGTCAATTGGATGGTGGTTTTAGCCGGCGCTGCTGTGGGTATCGCCGCCGTGGTGCTGACCGCTCTGGGCAACCCCGCGAACATGGGCTTCTGCATCGCCTGCTTCCTGCGGGACATCGCCGGCGCTGTGGGGATGCACTCCGCGGCAAAGGTGCAGTATGTCCGTCCCGAGGTCATCGGACTGGTGCTGGGCGCCTTTTTGATGTCCGTGGCAACCAAGGAATTTCGCGCCAAGGCAGGCTCCTCCCCGGCGATTCGCTTCGTGCTGGGCGGCTTTGTCATGGTGGGCGCTCTGGCGTTCTTGGGCTGTCCTCTGCGGATGGTCATCCGTCTGGGCGGCGGCGATCTCAATGCGCTGGTGGGGCTGGCGGGCTTCATCGTGGGCATCTTGATCGGCATCGTGTTCTTAAACAAGGGCTTTTCCCTGCGCCGCGCCTATGAGGTCGGCAAGGCAGAGGGCGGCGTGATGCCCGCTGTGATGGCGGGACTGCTGCTGCTGTTTCTGGCGGTGCCCGCGCTGTTCAAATTCAGCGAGGAGGGTCCCGGCTCCAAGCACGCGCCGGTGTTCATCGCACTGGTGATCGCGCTGGTGGTGGGCGCTCTGGCGCAAAAGACCCGTCTGTGCATGGTGGGCGGCATCCGGGACAGCTTTCTATTCCGGGATTTCAAGCTGCTCTATGGCTTCATCGCCATTTTCTTGGTGGTGCTGGCGGGCAATCTGATTCTGGGCAAGTTCCATCTGGGCTTTACCATGCAGCCCATCGCCCACAGCGCCCATCTCTGGAACCTGCTGGGTATGGTGCTGGTGGGTTGGGGTTCTGTCCTGTTGGGCGGCTGTCCCCTGCGTCAGCTGATTCTGGCGGGCGAGGGCAACGGCGACTCCGCTGTCACCGTGTTCGGCATGATCTCCGGCGCGGCACTGGTACATAACTTTGGTCTGGCTGGCAATCCCGACAGCTTGAACGAGGCCAAGGAGCTGGTGGTGGGCGGCATTTCCACCGCCGGTAAAGCTGCTGTGATTCTGGGCTTTGTGGTATTTTTGGTCATCTCGCTGATGAATTTGCCGAAGGAGGAAACAACAAAATGATTGACGCAAGAGGATATTCCTGCCCCACCCCCGTGGTGATGGTGCAGAAGGCCGTCAAAAAGGACGCGCCCGCCACCTTAGAGGTTCTGGTGGACAACCAGTGTGCCGTGGAGAATGTCACCCGGTTTGCCGGCAGCTGCGGCTATGCCATCACCGTGTCCAAAGAGGGCGGCGACAGCCGCTTGGTGCTGAGCAAGTAATGGAGCAGTATTTGGCCACCTTTCACACCCATCTGGCGGCACTGCGCACCGATCGCAGTCTCCGGGCGCTGGGACTTGTCTCCCGGATGATGCCGGTGCCCCGGAAACTCAGCTCCTCCTGCGGCACCTGTGTCCGCTATGAGGCGGCGGAGCCCTGCCTTGCCCAGATGGACACCGATGTGGAGGGCGTCTATCACCTGCTGGGCGGGGACGACTATGAATTGCTCCATCAAAACGACTAAGCAGAGGGGGACTGTCGCAAGCTTGCGGCAGTCCCCCTTTTTGCTGGGATCAATTCGTTGTGTTTTGACCGGGCTTGTGCTAAACTGAGAGAAAATCAAACTGGGGAGGAAAACGGATATGCTGTTTAAACAGGGGCGGGAGTGCCTGAAAATTGAGGTGCTGGGCTATGAATTTCCCACCGGCGGAGCGCCCGGCAGCGACGATGCCAATTGGCTCTCCCTGCGGGGCACCTATACCGCGCCGGATGGCACCATGACCTGCGGCGCAAACAGCTGCCTGCTGGCATCGGAGACGGCGGAGCTGGCGGCGGGGCTGAAGGTCTTGGCGGCGGGGGTGACAGAGGACTTTTTAAGTCGGTTGCAGGAGCCGTATTTCGAGCTTGCCGCCGAGAGCGACGGGGAGACGGGCTTTCTGGTGTCGGTCACCTTTGTGATCCCGCTGAAAAACGACGATGTGTTTCCGGCGGAGCTGGAGGTGCCCTTCACCAAGCGCAAGCTGTTGGAGCTGGTGAAAGAGCTGGAGGAGACAGCAGAAAAGTATCCCCCCCGGGTCTAGGTGTACCTTGCAGAGCTACGCGCTTTTTCGAGAAAAAGCTGTGGAAAAAGCGTCGGTACGCGGCTTTTTTCAAAAAGCCCGGCAACCATCAGATTCGATCAAAAAAGAAGCGAGGGGGCGGATGGTATCCGCCCCCTCGTCTATGCCCCGATCGGCTGTGGAGTTCCCTCTAAACGGAGCATAAAAGTTTTTGTCAGGCTTTTTTCAAAAAGCCG
>JAVVOA010000009.1:40263-40531 GCA_036656515.1 Oscillospiraceae bacterium
GAGGGTTGACAAGCGGCGCGGAATTGCCCTATACTATAGGGTGCCGTGCAGCTGCACGGCGACGCCTGCGGGCGTGCGTCAAAACAGGCGGCACATCTGCGGGACGGAAATGGTTCCCCGGATGTGCTGTTTTTGCCCGCCGACGAGAGGAGCTAAAAAAACAAGAGAGGAGATTTTTTATGCAAGCGGAAGAGCCCCCCTTATCCCAGTAAATCGACACAAACAAGGTCTTTCATGGCTTTGCTTGTGCGAAGCTATGAAAGGATGG
>JAVVOA010000010.1:0-40167 GCA_036656515.1 Oscillospiraceae bacterium
CCACGATGGCCAGCGCCACGCCCAGATAGACTCTGGCGGGGGCGGGGGCATTCTCCGTCATGGCGATCCCCGCGATGAAGCCCGCAAGCCCCAACAGGATCCCCAAAATGTCCAATATCAGCAGGCCAATGCCGTTTTTTCCCTTGAGTAATTTTTCTTCCATGTCCATGCACCTCTCTAAATGTGATATGATTATGATATCACTTTAATCGCAAATGTCAAGAGGGATTTTACGCGATACGCAGGCTGGGTACGCAGGGCTGGGTACGCAAGCTTTTTGAAAAAAGCTTGGCAAAAACTTTTATGATCTGTTATCAGGAAGCACGGTAGAAAAATAGACCGCAAAGACGAGACGGTTTTAAAGTGGAACGGCTATACAAAAAAACCGCCGTGGGAAAAACTTCCCACGGCGGCTTTCGATGTACTTTACTTGGTCAGCTGCTCGTCGATTGCCTTGGCGGCAGTTTTGCCTGCGCCCATGGCAAGGATGACAGTGGCAGCGCCGGTGACAGCGTCGCCGCCGGCATACACGCCCTCGCGGGAGGTCAAGCCTTCCTCGTTGACGATGATGCCGCCCTTTTTGTTGATCTCCAAGCCCTTGGTGGTGGACTTGATCAGGGGGTTGGGGCTGGTGCCCAGCGCCATGATGACGCAGTCCACGTCCAGCTCAAACTCGGAGCCGGCTTTTTCGATGGGGCGACGACGACCGGAGGCATCCGGCTCGCCCAGCTCCATGGCGATGCACTTCATGCCGCAAACGTCGCCGTTTGCATCGGCAAGAATCTCCACAGGGGTGTTGAGCAGCTTAAAGATGATGCCCTCTTCCTTGGCGTGCTCCACTTCCTCGCGACGGGCGGGAAGCTCCTCGTCACTGCGACGATAGACGATATACACCTCGGCACCCAGACGCTTGGCGCAGCGCGCGGCATCCATAGCCACGTTGCCGCCGCCCACAACCGCAACGCGCTTGCCGTGCTGGATGGGCGTATCGGAATCGGGCTTATAGGCCTTCATCAGGTTGATGCGGGTCAGGAATTCGTTGGCGGAATACACGCCCTTGAAGTTCTCGCCCGGAATGTGCATGAACATGGGCAGGCCTGCGCCGGAGCCCACAAAGACAGCCTCGAACTTGTACTCCTCCATCAGCTCGTCGATGGACAGCACGCGACCGATGACCATATTGGTCTCGACCTTGACGCCCAGCGCCTTCAGGCCCTCGACTTCCTTCTGGACAATCGCCTTGGGCAGACGGAACTCGGGGATGCCGTATACCAGCACGCCGCCGGCGAGATGCAATGCCTCGAACACGGTGACCTCATAGCCCTTTTTGGCAAGGTCGCCCGCGCAGGTCAGACCGGAGGGGCCGGAGCCGATGACGGCAACCTTGTGACCGTTGGTGGCGGGCTTGACAGCAACTTCGGTGGCGTTGGCATTGTGCCAATCCGCCACAAAGCGCTCTAACCGACCAATGCCGACGGCTTCGCCCTTGACACCGCGGACGCAGTACTTCTCGCACTGCACTTCCTGGGGGCAGACGCGACCGCAGACGGCGGGCAGAGAGCTGGTCTGGCTGATGATCTGATAGGCTTCCTCAAAATTGCCGGCAGCCACTTCCTTGATGAACTCGGGGATGTGAATCATGACGGGGCAGCCCTGCATGCAGGGCTTGTTCTTGCAGCCCAAGCAGCGCTGTGCTTCGTCCAGTGCCTGCTCCTTGGTATAGCCGGTGGTGACTTCCTCGAAGTTCTTATTGCGGACATTGGGATCCTGTGCCGGCATTTCGTTTTTCTTTAAAGACATATTTGCCATCGTTATTTGCCCTCCTTGAAGAGATTGCAGGTTTCTTCATACGCGTGACGCTCGAATTCCTTATAGGTGGCACCGCGCTTGACAGCCAAATCCCAATCGACCAGATGTCCGTCGAAATCGGGGCCGTCCACGCAGGCGAACTTGGTCTCGCCGCCGACAGAGATACGGCAGCCGCCGCACATGCCGGTGCCGTCGATCATGATGGGGCTCATGGAGACGATAGTCTTGAGGCCATAGGGCTTGGTGGTCATGGAGACAAACTTCATCATCATCATGGGGCCGATGGCAAATACCTCGTCATAGGTGTTGCCGGCTTCGATCAGCGCCTTCAGCGCGTCGGTTACCAGACCCTTTTCGCCATAGGTGCCGTCATCGGTCATCAGCTTCAGCACGTCGCTGGCCTGACGGAAATCGTCCTCCAGGATGACCAGATCCTTATTCTTAAAGCCGATCACCGCATGTACCTCTGTGCCAGCGTCATGGAATGCCTTTGCCACGGGATAGGCAATGGCACAGCCCACGCCGCCGCCCACAACCGCGACCTTTTTGCGTCCGGTGGTGATGGTGGCTTTGCCCAAGGGGCCCACAAAGTCCTGGAGAGAGTCGCCCACCATCTTGTGGTTCAATTTCTCGGTGGTTGCGCCAATCAGCTGGAAAATAATAGTAATTGTGCCCTTTTCCCGATCTGCGTGATAGATGGTCAGGGGGATACGCTCGCCATTTTCATCCACGCGGAGGATGATGAATTGACCGGGCTCTGCCTTCTTGGCAATCAGAGGTGCTTCCACTTCCAATAGGGTAACTGTAGGCTTCAGCGACTCTCTTCTTACGATACGAAACATAGTTTTCCTTCTTTCCCTCAAAAATCAGTGTTTTTTGATGCGCCGGCACCGCCGGCAGCCATGCTCTATTTGCCAAACAATTAACAATCGCACAGTACCATTCTACCACGGGCGACTTGCCTCGTCAAATGATTTCCGTAGGTTTTTTGCCGTTTTTTCACTGCATTTTTTGTTACTTTCGCTCATTTTTCAACATTTTGCGAAAAAATCTAAGAGATGACCGTAATCTTCCGGTTTTCCACCAGCACCTTGCCCTCTTCCCGCAGGCGTTTTAGCTCGCGCATCATGGCGCTGCGGTCGGTGCTGATATATTCCGCCAGATGGGACAGGGAGAATGGGAGCAGAAAGCTGCCGCCGGTTGTCCTGCCGATTTCCAGTGCGAAATAGCAGAGCAGCTTGTCCCGGATGGAGCGCTGGGACAGCACCTCCACCCGCTCGCCCAGATGCTGTGCCTTGCCGGCGATGAGCCGCAGCATATTCTGCACCAGCACGCTGTGGTGGGCGCAGGCCTTTTCGCAGCGCTTGACGATGTGCTCGTAGTTGACAAACTGCACCCGGCACTCCTTTTGACAGACCACCATCAAGCTGTCTGCCATGCCGCCGGAAAAGGCGATGGTCTCGCCAAAAACGGTGCCGGGATTCAGCTCCTCCAATATTGTGGTGGTACCCTCGTCGTCGATGCGCAGCAGGGAGGCACTCCCCTGCTCCACCACACCCACGGCGGTGTTCCCCTCGCCGAAGGTCATAAGGATCTCACCCGGCTGATAGGTTTTTGTGTGGGCGTGAAAGCAGTCTACCATCTGTAAATAACTGTCGTAGCTGATCCCCTCGAACAGGGGGCTGTTTTGCAGTTCCATCTCTGTCAGCATGGTTGTTCTATCCTTTCTGATGCCTGGCAATACCGCGCAATTTCCCCCGGCGGAATCGTCTCAAAGCGCTGGCGGATATGGCCTTTTTTGAATACTTCTATCATATACCAAACGCCGCATAATGTAAAGATGGTGCAGGCGTAAAATGGCAGCGGCGCAAGTTTGCAAATTATTCACGACTTTCGCCCCCTTCTCTGGTATACTGATTCAAGAGGGAGCGACTCCCATTATCACGGCTCGGGGCAATTGCGCCGAGTGAAAGAAAGAGGCGTGCGGATTGAACATAGCTTATTTTCTAATCCCCAAAAGCAAGATTGCTTTTCTCTATGACGACTTCACCTTTCGTCAAGGATTGGAAAAAATGCAGCATCACGGCTACACCGCAATTCCCGTGATTTCAAGAACCGGACAGTATGTGGGCACCGTCAGCGAGGGGGATTTCCTCTGGCATCTGGTGCAGGACACCCACGGAGACGTGACCCCCATCGCCCTGAAGGACGTGGAGAATCTCCGGATAGCAGACATTCTCAGCGTGGACAAGTATCCCTGCGCCGGCATCACCGTCTCTATGGACGCGCTGCTGGACTCTGCCATGCGGCAGAACTTCATCCCCGTGGTGGACGATTTGGGCAACTTCATCGGCATCGTCACACGGAAGGAAATCATCAGCTATTTTGCCGAAAAAAAGCTGCCTATGGAGGCGTGAGAGCCGGGGTATGCGTACTTTCTTGTGAACAAGAAAGTACCAAAGAAAACTTTCATGAGCTGCATACGAGCGATGATCTGGCGGCAAGCGAGACTGCTTTTCTGTCCCCCGGAGACAACCCCAGCAAAGTCCCGATGCCCGGCATCCGGTCAAGGCGCATCACAGGCGCTGTCCTGCGTGGAGACAATTTCTTGAGCACTGCCCTTCTGGGCTCCAATACACCTGTTTGAAGGAACCTCTGCTGCAATCCGTCATCTGGATTGCAGCAGAGGTTCCTTCCTATGTCCCGCCGACAGCGTCCGGCAGCGGGCTTTCAGCTCCCTTTGCTCCTCCTCACAAGCGCAGGACAGGCACCGATAGCGTTCCTCGGTTATCTTCCCAGGGGCGCTGTCCTCGTGGCGCAACCTCCGCAGTTCTTTTCAATAGGCATTCTCTATTTGAAGTTTTAAAAGTTCCTCTTCAAGCTGTTTGATATGCCCAGCATTTGTGCTCAATGGCTCTGATTCAGGAGATGCTATATTTTTCCATGAAAAAACCGACCTCCCAATCGTTAGATTTTTTGGTCTAACTTTTGGGGGTCGGTTCAGCTTACGCTACTTCTCGAGATGCATTTTCTCATATTTCTGATTCAAGCTCTAGCCGTGCATTTCGTGCCAACCCACTTCCCCCATGCCACATACAGCAATCCGGAAAATATCATCTCCCAAAGGGGTGCAATGGGCCAACCTATGCTTAGAAAGAAGATGCCCGACAAACTGCCGATTGCCCATATGAGAATAGAAGACCACTGGATTGCCTTTGGCGGTTTTCTGTCGCCAAGGAAAAAGAACTCGCCCAAAAGCATTCCCGGAAACGGCACCATAAAAATAGCAAAGGAAGAAACCACCGGAATCAAATAAGTGCCAATGCCAGAAACAGAAAGCGCAGCAGCCAGTCCCGCAATCAAAAACACCGTTACCTTGTGGGATACATTTCCCTCCAGCGAGGTTCCCTGAAAAACATTCTGTATCGCTAGGCTGCCGCCATAGGCATTGATGTTTTGTGTGGTCGCCAGACAAAAGATAGAGCAAAGCAGCATGGGAACAATCAGCCCCACCGCAGCCGTTGAACGGATAAAGTCGCTAAAACCTCCGGCCTTGGCCACCACCACGCCGCAGACATTGAAGAGAAACAGTCCCACCGCATAGGCACAGGGACACACCAAAACCACATTTCTCGGCGATTTTGCAAAGCGACAGGTATCTGGAGTAATGATGCAGCCAAACACATAATTTCCGATGATTGCAGTGGAGGCAGCCGAAAAGGTCATGGGCACACTGGTTGGTACTGCAAATAAAAACGTAACCCCACCCATTTTTATAAACAACTGCACCATCGCATACAAGAGCAACGACAAAGAGCACGGCACAACAACTCTGCTGGAAATCTCCAAGCCATTCCACCCGTAGGTCGCCGACAAGGCCCATACGGCAATGATCCCAAGGGAAGTAAGTGCTGCCGGGACAGGCCACAGCGGAAAAACAGAGATCAGCATCGTTGTGAAAAGGCTGCCATTGATCCCAATCCAAAACACACTGCAAACAATGATCAGCAAAGAAAAAATAACAGAAACAGATTTTCCCAAAACCTTTTGTGAAAGAAAAGCGGTGGACCACCCCGTTTTCGAGGAAAGAATCCCCATGCTTGTCCCAATCAAAATCAACACCAAATCTCCCAAAAAGCAAGCCGCAATGGCCTGCCAAAAGGGCAGTGCCGCTCCAATCTTCGAGCCGATGACAAGACAGGAAAGCGCACTGGTATAGCCTGTCAGGACGTAAAACACCCCCATGCTTTTCTTTCGCTGATTTTGCGGCACAGGTACGAACGCATATTCATACAAGCTTGAGACAACATCCGTTTTTTCACATGCTTTCCGCCTCATCGTGTTTCCCTTTCTATTGGCTTCACTGGGTTTTGCTGCGTTGGCGCGCAGAGCCAAAATTGATCCTTGCCATTCTCTTTCGCAAGATACAGCGCATCATCCGCCTGCTGAAACAGGACATCGAAGGTACAGCCGAAATTTTTCGCTCCCCCGATACTCAGCGTAACTGGACAGTGCTCCTCCATATATTGATAGCTGTTCATTCTCTCGCGCAGCAGCTCCATCTTTCTGGCAACAAGACCCTCATTTTTTTGATCATCCACTAAGAAAAATAAAAACTCATCTCCGCCCCAGCGGCACAAGACATCCTCCGGATCAAATATCTCAAGTACCGTCTGCCCCAAGCTGCGCAGCACATCATCCCCACACAAATGTCCCCTTTGATCGTTGAATTTCTTAAAATAGTCAATATCCAAAATCGCGAGAATCCCTGTGCGCGTTGGATCCTCCTCCATCAAGACGCGAATACGCTCCTGCGCAGTCTTGCGATTGAGCAATCCAGTCAACTGGTCATTGGAGCTAAGCTGCAGCAATCTTTCTTTTTCCGCATGCTCCGCATTAACATTGGCAAGGCAGCCCACAAGGCGAATGGGACGGCGATGAGATTCCGTGGTGCAAATCACCGTATAGATCAGCCGATACCAAACCCATTCTCCCGATTTGACGCCACACTGAAATTCAGTAGAAAAGGATCTGTTTTCTGCACCATCGAGAATGATGCGTTCAAACTCCTCCGCAGTCAGCGCCACGCGAACCGTTCGATTCTGCAACGTTTCCTTAAAACCCTCCACCCTTGGACTCATGTCCAAATTGGAATGCTCTCCAAAAATAGTGAACGTATCATTGAGATAATCGTACTCCACCCCCGCTTCACCAAAGGTATCTGACAGAAGTCGATAGCTCTCTTCATAGCCTTGGAGCGCTTGATGCTGACTCACATTCACCTTGGTATAGGTAATGAGTCCCAGGGCAGCTACAAACATGATGGAAGCCACAAAACAAACGATCTCAAAGGGGTAGCGATAGATGAATTCCATCAAGTTGTCCGAACCATAATCGCTGCCTGCGATCAAGCTTCGCGTCATATCTCCATTAGAAAAATTTGCAATGGTTTTTTGAAGAGAACCGGTGAGCCGGCTATCCGTTTCCGCCAACACGCCAAAGCCCAGCTCCATCGTCATATTCACCGGAATAGACAGCATATCCTTTGCTTCATATCGCTGCATCCAGGCCGCACCGGTAAAGCTATCGCAAATCGAAAGCTCCACCTGCTTGCATCGCACCGCATTCAAACACTCCTGCGGACTTTCATAATAAATAGTAGCCACATTCTGATTTCTCGTCACTTCCTGCCGTCCCTCTAGATCTGCCAGCGTGGCAACGGGTATTTTCGCCAAATTTGTACTTTTATGCTGTATCAATACCGCTTGTGTTTGGAGATACGGAACCATTTTCAACGTGCTATCCTGTAGCATAGCCGCCGATCGGCCAGAATACTCCGTCAGCGTTCCCACCAGATCCACTTCTCCTGTCTTTAGCAGCTCCAACGACTCATGGTAGGTTTTCGTGGGAACAAACACCAGTGAAACACCCGTTTCTTCTGCCAGACGATCGAGGATCCTCACGGGAAGTCCTTCGTACTCCCCCCCACTCCCTGTATAAAAGAACGGCTTCCAATTGGGTATGATGGCCACCTTTAGCACTTTTTTACTCTGCATATACTGAAGCTCTTCGCAGGAAAGATCCACTTTCGCCGATGGCAAACTCGCCCCATAAACAGTACTACCGGAAACATAAAGCAAGCACAGCACCAGAAGCAGTGCGGCTGCCATTTTATTCTTTCGCATGGATAAAGTCCTCCTTCTCCGGCCCTTCTCACGAAAGCCAACGTCTTTCTGCAAATCCATGGACTTACCTTGGTTCACCAATATCTAACCCACGCTTTACCAATTGATCGGCCAAATCGTTGTACGGATCGCAAGAATGTCCTTTTCCCTTGATAAACCGAACACGCAGGTCAGTTCGAATCGTTTGACATGCCGCAACGAGCCTATATTCCTATTCCTTATACTATCACGTTTATAAAAGCAATTCAAATATTATTTAACCATATGATATAGTATAGTGTAGTGCCATGCAACGTTGGAAACTTCGTACTTAACAAATCAATTTGCAGCAAATATCCACCCGCCGGCTCTTGCTGCCGTCCTCGTTTGTGGTCTTACTCTCTAAAAATGGTTTGCACCCCCCGCAAAGCCGCATCAATACGAGCTTTGTGGGGGGTGCATAACAGTTTGGAGCTTCTGGTCGGAATCGGACCGACAACCTGCTCATTACGAATGAGCTGCTCTACCATTGAGCCACAGAAGCATATTTGAGGATGACCTGCGCCACGCGGAGCTGCGCATATTCAACAGCAAAAATCATACCATATTTCTATGCCGTCGTCAACCGCATTTTTCTGCATTTTCACAAACATTTTCCCCGGGATGCGCCTGCGCCGACCACGGGCGGCGGAATGGGCAGACTATGCATCTGCCATCTGTATAATACGGGGTGTATTTTTGCAATGGCGCTTGCAACAGAGTTCTGCTTTTGGGGCGCTTACCCGCCGTCTTTCTCGATATACTTCCACATTTTAACAGTTTACCGCCTGTGGTTTCTTCGACTTTTTTCGCTATACACAGAAAATTTACAACTTTTCTCTGTTTCGTTTCACAAGATATCTTTTTCCGCCCTGTTCACATAAGAAATATCATAATAACCGTCTACAAATAGTTATCCACATTATCCACAGAGTTGTACACATCTGTTTTTTCCTTGTGGTTGACCGCTTTTTTCTGGTTTTTTCATTTTTTACCATCTGCTGTACTGGCTAATTGTCCCATGCATATCCCGCTATTATCATTTACATAACTACTATTTTTTCTGTTTTATGACCCAGCCTCTCTTTTTTTCAACCGTTTTTCCGGTTTTCTGCACGCCAGCCGCCCAAACCGTCAATTCGACAAGTTCCGGCACTTTACAAGGAACCGGGATATTCTTGTATATACAGCGCATAGACGAAAAAACAGACGTCCCGCCACTGCGGAACGTCTGCTGTCTGTTATTTTTCGGCTTCCTCGCGCTCACGAGCCAACGGCTCGGCCATGCCGCCTCAGCCGTGGCAGCCGTCCACGCCGCCCTTTGCCATGCGATAGGACACCCAAATCCAGAGGGCAAGCCCTCCGATGCCGATGAAAAGCTCGGTTCCTGTCATATTGCCCACGCCCCTTCCTTTTATAGGAGCATACAGCGGATGCCGCAGGATTCCTAGTTGTATTTGCAACAGGAGATGAAAAAATTACAGCAGCAGATGGGTGCCCAGCACCGCCAGAATCCCCTCGTCCGGCAGGGATGCAAAGCCCTCCGGCAGAGGCATCTCCCGGGGCTCGATCACAGTGCCGTCCCCCCGCACCAGCGTCCGCTGGATACACAGCACCCGCTGACCGTTGCCCATGCTGGAAAAGGTCAGGCTGCTCCGGGGACTGATGCCATAGGTCACCACCCGCTCTGCCGCCACCCGGCGGATCGCCTCACCGCAGTCGCCGGGAATCAGCAGCGTGCGACAGGCACAGCTCCGGTCTGCCAGCCAAGCGCACCCGTCGGTCGTCACCGTCAGCAGATCGGGTACGCCCATGGGCAGCTGTCGATCCAGCCAGATCACGCCATCGGGAAACCGCCCCGCCGCAAAAAGCGCCCCATCCCCCAAAAATGCCCCGTGCCTCATCCGCCTCACCTCGCTCCCAGTTTTGACAGACAGCCGTCTTTTTATCCCCTTCGCCCTCCACATTTTTCTTTTGCTTTTTTGCAACCCGTGCTATAATGGAGGGGCGACCCGGACAGTCTGAACAGAAGGAGGGATTTTTATGCATCCGCTGGCGCACCTCAAGACCATCAATCACCACCGCTGGCTGGTGTGCAAATCCTGCTTTCGGCTGGGGCTGTATTGGCAGGGTCTGACCCACGACCTGTCCAAGTATCACCCCCGGGAGTTTTGGGTGGGGGCAAAATACTATCAGGGCTATCGCAGTCCCAACGACGCGGAGCGGCAGGACACCGGTGTCTCCACCGCTTGGCTGCGCCACAAGGGGCGCAATCGCCACCATCTGGAATACTGGATCGACTACAGCCCCATGAAGGAGCAGGGCATGGTGGGCATGGAAATGCCCCCGCGCTATGTGGCGGAGATGTTCTGCGACCGCATTGCCGCCTGCAAGACCTATCACGGGGAGAGCTACAGCCCCGGGGATCCCTATGACTTTTTCGTCCGCTCCAAGCCCCGCATCATTTTCAATGCCCACTCCGCCGCCCTGTTAGAGCAGATGATGCTGGTGCTGCGGGATGAGGGCGAGGATGCCGCCTATGCATGGATTCGCCGCGAGGTGCTGCACAACGCAAAAAAATGAGCGCTTGCATTTGAACTGCAACCGCTCATTTTTGCTTTTTGCGATGCCCTGCGGCAATGGGTCTGCTGCCCAGACTTTAGAAATCTCTGCTGCCATCCGTCCCGTGGATTGGCGATGTCCAGACGGAAAAGACATCACCTAGACGTGGGGCGGGATGGATGCAGCGGTTCCTTTACTCCGCCCTGCGGATGTGGTTCTCTATGCGCTGCATGATCATGTCCAGCGCCACCAGATTGTGCCCGCCCTCCAACACCACAATGTCCGCAAAGCGGCGGGACGGCTCCACAAATTGCTCGTGCATGGGCTTGACGGTGGTGAGATACTGGGTGACCACGGATTCCAGCGTCCGTCCCCGCTCTTGGACATCCCGGAGAGCGCGGCGGAGGATCCGCACGTCCGCGTCGGTCTCCACAAAGATTTTGATGTCCATCATGTCCCGCAGCGCCTGATTTTGGAAAATCAGCAGACCCTCTGCGATCACCACCTTGGTGGGGGCGATCAGGGTGGTGCGGTCGGTGCGGTTGTGGTCAATAAAGGAGTAGACCGGGCAATGGATGCTCTCGCCCCGGCGGAGCGCCTGGAGGTGCTGTACCATCAAATCCGTGTCGAACGCGTCGGGGTGGTCATAGTTTTGCAGACAGCGCTGCTCGAATGGCACATCCTGATGCTTATAGTAGTTGTCGTGTCCGATGACGGTGATATCGTCGCCAAAGCGCTGTTTGAGATGGCGGGTCAAGGTGGTTTTGCCGGAGCCGGTGCCGCCGGCGATGCCAATCAATATCGTATCCATAGGGGACTCCCTTCACCTGTATTTGATAGGCTGTACTACAATCTCCCACAGCGGAGAAAGTCGGCCGCTGCTGGGGGAACGATTCTTCTTAAATTATAAGAGCCGGATCGGAGAAAAGCAAGGGCACGGACAAAAAAAGCGATAAAAAGGCGAATAGAGGTTGACGGGCAAGCGGAAAATAGTTATTATGTAAATAGTCTGCGATGCAACGCAATCCTATTTGATTGGAGGTTCGGTTATGAGCGTACGCAAATGTCCGCAATGCGGCGAATTCTATTCCGATAGTTATAAATCCTGCCCCTTCTGTGAGGAGGATGCCGCCGAGGCGGACGGTCGTCCCATCCGAGGACGGGGCGGTCACCATGTGGCAAAAAAGAAGAAGTCCGGCGCAATCAGCCCGATTTTGCTGTTGATTTTACTGCTTTTGGCGGCGCTGGTGGTCTATGTCTTTTTTGGAGACGCCATCCGCGAGACCTTGGTCAAGCACCCGGATCCCACCGAGCAGGTCACCCCCGCCCCGGCTCCCAATCCGCTGCCCGAGCCGGAGAATCCCGACTTGGACAAGCCGGTGATTGACAATACCACCCCGTCTGGGGAACAGACCATACCGGATACCTCCGCTCTGCCCGAGACGCTGCATCTGTCCAGCAACGACTTCACCGCCAAGGCGGGGGAGACCGTGGTGCTGAAGGTCAGCGGCGGCAATGGCAGCTATACATGGACCAGCAGTGACGACGGCATCGCCACCGTCACCGACGGCAAGGTCATCGCCATCTCCGGCGGCATGGCAACTGTGATCGTCAGCGACGGCAGCGCCAAGGGCACCTGCATCGTCCGGGTGAGGGGTGTGGCGGCAGCCCCTGCGGCTCCTGTAACCCCTGTGACCCCCACAGCGCCCACCGTACCCACAGCGCCCTCCGGCGGCACCACAGCCGCGGCAGCGCTCAGCAAGACCGATGTCACCGCCAAGGCGGGAGAGAGCTTTTCTCTCCTCGTCACCGGCGGCAACGGCAGTGTGAGCTGGAGCACCAAGGACAGCGCGGTGGCCACAGTCACAAACGGGACGGTGCAGGCGGTCTCTAAGGGCATGACCACCATCACCGCCACGGTGGGCGGAAAAAAGCTGGACTGCATTGTCCGCGTCCGGTAAACGCGCCGGGTACCAAAAAATGCGCCGGAAAGACCGACGAGCGGGTCAGTCTTTCCGGCGAATCCAAGAAATATGAGAGAATCTAAAAAATATGAGATTTTATGGTTGACAAAAGCGGCATCCCTAGCTATAATAACAAAGCAGTGTTTTCCGTGTGAAGCGGATCTGCGAGTGTGCTGGAACTGGTAGACAGGCACGTTTGAGGGGCGTGTGTCAACTGACATACGGGTTCAAGTCCCGTCACTCGCACCAATCCCCTTTTTCGTAGAAGGCTGCAAGGAAAAATGCATAAAATGTGCGCGAGTGGTGGAATTGGCAGACTCGCTGGCTTCAGGTGCCAGTGCTCGCAAGGGCGTGCGGGTTCAAGTCCCGCCTCGCGCACCATCTAAAAAACAGATGGGGGAACTGCAAATCCCCTCCCCTTCTGTTGCATTTTTCAAGAGACACAACTACATACAGGTACGCGCGAGTGGTGGAATTGGCAGACTCGCTGGCTTCAGGTGCCAGTGCTCGCAAGGGCGTGCGGGTTCAAGTCCCGCCTCGCGCACCATAAAAGAAAGAATCGTCTTCGGACGGTTCTTTCTTTTTGATACAGCGCCTTCGCACCGTCACCTGTGGGCGGGGTTTGGGTGATTGCTTTGTCCGGGCGATGTATGGTGATTTTCAAAAATAAGGGATGCAGTTCAAAAGCTGAACTGCATCCCTTGCGCCGCTCTGGGTCTGTGCCCCTTTTTCGGCACAAAAAGCTTTTTGAACTCTCCCCAAATCCAAACGGATTTGGGGAGAGTTTCCTGTGTTATGACGATGGCGGCACCATCAAACCAATTGCTCCAAAATGGCGGCAATCAGCTCGGCGGTGACCTGAACGCTTTCAATGTCGCAGGACTCCTTGGGGGAATGGACATCCTGCAAAGACGGTCCGATGGCAATCATGTCCAGCGCCGGGTTCTTTTCAGAGAACGCGCCGCATTCCAATCCGCCGTGTACCGGCTCCACAACCATATCTTTTCCGGTGAGCTTTTGATATTCCCGACAGGCGAGAGGTGTCAGCTTGCTCTTGGGATTCACCGCCCATGCCGGTGCGTGGTCGCCCAATATGCAGGCGAAGTTGCAGACCCCGGCGGCGCATCGAGCGATGGTAATCAGCTCCTGCCCACGGAAATGCTCACAGCTGCGCTCCATGGTCGCCACAGAAACCTTGCCCTGCTCCATGGACAGCAGTCCGATGTTGTGAGAGCTCTCCGTCAGTCCCGAGACAAACGGGCTCATGGTGTGTACGTTGCTGGGCAGCAGCAACAGCAGGCGAAGCAAATCCGCCGTGATGGCATCCTGTAGCACCTCTCCCGGGGCATCCGAAAGCCGCTGCACAATGAATTCATAGCCGGTTTCAATCTCGCCATAGCCGCTTTGGAAGACCTGCTCATAGTCCTTCAGCACCTGCGTCGCCGCCGCCACATGGTCTGCCGGCACCAGCAAAACAGCCTCTGCAAAGGAGGGGATGGCATTCTTCGCCTGACCGCCGTGGAAATCGGCCAGCGCAAAGGGGATGCCCGCCGTCTGCAAGCCGTGGAGGGCGTTGGCGATGCAGACGATGGCATTGGCGCGTCCCCGATTGATGTCCACGCCGGAATGTCCGCCCTGCAAGCGGTGCAGACGCAGTTGCAACGGCACGGTGTTCCCCGGTGCCGCCGTCCAAAGGGCGGGGCGCTCAAAGCCGAGGAAGTCGCCCCCGGCGCTGGAATTGCACAGAGAGCCCAGCCACTCCCAGTCCAGATTGATCAAATAGGCAGCGTCCAGATACTGGTTGGGCATATCCGCAGATGCCATGCCATCCTCCTCGTTGACGGTGAGGATGACCCGGAGAGGGCCGTGGCGCAGGGTGGCATCCTGTAGCGCCCACAGGCAGATCGCGACGCCGATGCCATCGTCTGCACCCAGACTGGTGCCCTGCGCCGTCAGCACCTTGCCGTCGTTTAAAACTCGAATGGGGTCGGTCAGCGGATCAAAGGAGACGCCCTCTGCCGCCACGCAGACCATATCCATATGCGCCTGTAAAATCACCCGGGGGGCAGTTTCCATGCCGGGTGCCGCCGGCTTGTCAATGATCAAATCGCCCAGCGCATCGCGGACGGGCTGAAAGCCGTGGTCAAGCGCCCACTGAAACAGATAAGCGCCCACCTGTTCCTCGTGGTGTGAGGGGCGGGGAATGGCCGCAAGCTGCATAAATTCCTGAAGAATGGTGTCCATTGCCTGATTTACTTTCATATCAAAGCTCCTATCTTTTACCCATTTCATTGGAGTGACAGGGTTGACACCATCGCCCCACCATAGAAATGATGAGGCGATGGCGCTTTTTGTGTGTGGGAAGGAGACGGGGTTGCCTTACTTTACGCTTTCAAAGGGGATGTTTTTGCCGGTATAGTCCACATGTGCCAGATAGTCCGCCCAGACATTCCACCAAGTGCCATCGGTGATGAACCACTTGTGGTTGACTTTCATGACGCCAAGGCCAACCTCCATGCCCTCCTTGACATCGGCGTTGGACATGGGCATACCGGGCAGCACAACGGAGCCGGGTGTGGGCTTGATGCAATACATGCAGGTGATATCGGGCACGGTCATCAACGGCACGAACTTGTCGCCGTCCTGCTTGGACAGCAGCAGATTTTCGTTCTGGAAGCTGATCTTATAGGTGCCGGTATCGCCCTCGACCATCACATAGCCCACGTCAAAGCCGCCGGCGGTGTCGGTGAAGATTTTGGTGACCTTGCCGGTGCAAATGCCCTTTACATCGGCACAGCCGTCCGCCTTTACCTTGGCAAACAAATCGGTCTTGTCGGCGGCGGTGCGGAAGATATGACCCACCTTTTCCGCTATGGTGATGGAGCCGTCCACAATGCGATCCCGGATTTCATCCGCCGTGACCATCCAGCCGGACAGACCGGACTTCATGCCGAATTCCACGCAGACATCCCGACCCAACAGCTCTGCCAGACGGGCGTTGTGGGGATCGGACAGCTCGATGGTGACCTTGTCGTTTTTGTCGTTGGCCATTGCCAGCGGAGAGGTGGCGCAGCCGTTGACATGGAGCAGCAGGGTATCCAGCGCGGGGACTGCCCGGCCTGCGCCGTCAGCGTCCACAAAGGGAATGCCCTTGACCAGAGAGATCAGCATGGGGACAAAGGTATTAAAGCCGCCCAGCTCCACGGGGATGCAATATTTCAGCGCTTTGTCCTCGCGTTTTGCCATGACCTGCAACAGCTCAAACGCGTTGATGGCGTACTGGGAGAAATCCTGTCCCACGATGGCCTGAGGAGAGCCCATGCCCGCCGTCACAGCGGCAAGGCCGTCCATCTCGTCATAAGTAATCAGCTCCAGCTTGGGCGCCACGCCGGGATGCGCCGCCTTATAGCTCTCCAGCATATCCAAACCACTTTGCAGCGAGCCACCGCCGCCGCCGCCAAACAGGGTAGCGCCCCAGATGAGATCCTTCAAAGCATCCTCATTTAAATATCTTTTCATGTTCTGTTTCTCCTTTTCGTTTTTTTATTTACAGCGGAGAACCTCTCCGCCATTGGGAAACCAGATTACCGCACAGGCGGTGGCAGATAGGTGATCCGGCTCTGCTTCAGCCCCATTTTTGCCGACAGCTCCAGCAGCATCACCGCCGCCTGCGCCGACTCAATCACCGGGATGTCATAGCCCGCCTGCAACAGCTGCCGCTGCACATCCTCTGCCACATCCACCATGGCGGTACAGCCCAGTGCAATCGCCTGTGCGCCGTCTGTCTCGATTGCCGCGATGCTTTCTGCTGTCAGGGCAGCGCAGAGCTTTTCGTGCTGCTGCAACTCCTCCACCGGGATGTCGATGCTGCGGACACAGCAGACCCGTCCGTTCAAATGTGCCCGCGCCACATTGCCCTCGATCAGGGGCAGCACATTGTCCATGACGGTGACGATGGCGACGTTGTCCGCCAAGCCCAGCGCCAGATGCATCGACGGCTCGAAGCCGCCGAACACGGGAATGCTGACGCACTCTCTGGCTGCCCGCACGCCGGGATCGCCAAAGCAGTTGATAAAAATACCGTCGCAACCCTCTTTTTCCGCCTGAATACACAGCTCTACCACCGGGGGTGCCGCCAGCACCTCGTCCCATTCACATTCGATGGACGCAGGCCCCCGGGAGATCTGTACAGATTCCAATTTGGTATCCGCGCTGAGATATTTCCGCATATACGCCACCATCTCGGGCGTGATGACGTTGCCCGTGACCGGAATGATATTCTTGATGACCACGTTTCTGCCGCCTTTCTTCGTTCAACGTCCGTTATACGAACTTTTCCTCAAAGCCCAGCACTATGCCTGCACGCTTTTCTCCGCTTCCTCCACCGTCATCGCCCCTTTTCCGGCAAGAGCGGTTTTTCCGAATGCCGCATAGAGCAACAGGTATGCCACCAGACTGACCAGAATGCTGTCCAGCGCCTGAGAGAAGAAGGAGAAGAACAGTGCCACCACAGAGCCGGCGGCCCATGCCAGAATGCCAATCCAGTTGAAGCCCTTGACAGGGTGCCAATTCTCGGGCTTGCCCTTGCCGACGAACCAGTAATCCGCAATCATCACGCCTGCCACGGCGGGGACGATGCTGCTGATGATGCCGATCCAGCTTTCCAGTGCGTTGGCAAGACCGGTCATGGCCAGAAGAATGCCGATGATGCCGCAGCCCAGCGTGATCAGGGGCCGCTTTTTGTCCGGCAGACCGGTGATTTTCATGGCCGCCAAGCCCACGGTATAGGCGTTGCCGGTGTTGGTGGTCCAAGTGGCGAGAATCAGAACCAGCATACTCAAGATGGGGAGTCCCATGCTGGCAAAGACATTGGTAATGTCGTAGTCACCGGCGGCAAATGCCATAATCGCGCCGATTAGAATCATCAGAATTGCCGCAGGCAACACGCCCAGCACAGATGCCTTCACGGTATCCGCCCGGCATTTTGCATAGCGGGAGTAGTCGGAGTTGATGACGGTGCCGATGGCAAACAGCCCCATGCAGGTGGAAACCGCCGCGCCAAGAGGCATTGCCGTCTCGGGCACATAGGAGGTGATGGCATCCATCCCCACCATGCCGACTGCGTGAATCGCGCCATAGCCGCACATCAGCACCAGTGCCGGCACGGCGATGTAGTTGAGGATCTTCATCATTTTGAAGCCATAGACCGCCGTGACCAGCATGACGGCGCCCCAGATGATGCAGGACAGCCACAGCGGCATGGAGACATTCCACGAGCCCAGCAGCTTGCAAAATGCCGTGGCGCAGGCGGTGGTCTGAATGCCGAACCAGCCCAGCTGCCCGACGAAGATGATGACGCTCATCAGATAAGACGAGCCGCGGTCGCCGAAGCCCTTGGTGGCGCACATATAGCAGGGAAGCCCCAAATCTGTCCCCTGAATGCCCGTCAATGTCATAATCAGACAGCAGATACCGAAGCCCAGCGCCGCCGCCAAAATGATGCTGCCAAAGGTCATAGATGTTGAAAACAGGCCGCCCACCATCAGCATGGGGATGCAAATCATGGTGCCGATCCAGATGAACGCGATGCTCAGCCAGCTCTGTCGCTCACTGTCCCCCACGCGGCTCATCGCCTTGCTTTCCATTGTTGTGCTTTTCTTTTCTTCCATGGTCTCTCCTCCTTTTGAATCCTTGCGTTGATACAATGCTATCAGCTCTCCTCGGTTAACCTTGCATTGATTATAGCGGGTGCCCCGACTTTTTGTCGCCGTCCCCGGGGTTTAAAAATCGATGGCTTCTTTGTCCAAAAAGTCAAAGGGTTCAAAAAAACAAAAAAGGGGAGCGATTTCAATGGTTTGTAACCATCGAAATCGCTCCCCTTGCAGAGGTCGGCCTTCCCTATTGCATCAGCCGACGCAGTGCCAGCGCGAGATACAGGCTGTATTCCCCGGGCATCTGGTTGATGTTATAGCCCAGCTTTTGCTGGATTTTGCCAAGGCGGTATTTGACCGTGCTCTCGTGGACATAGAGGGCGTGCGCCGTCTCCGGCACACTTTTGTTCTTGTCGATCAAGTAGACAGACAGGGTGTTCAATAAGTCCGCCTCGTCCTTCTGCCCCATCAGCGGCTTGAGAACCTCCAGATACAGCTGCATATGCGCCTCGCCCTGCTCCAAAATGCGGGTACACTCCTGGGCAAACGCCAGCTCTCTCTGGGTGAAAATGCTCCAATTGGGAAAGATGGCGCAGACGGCGGGAAAGCAATTTTCCATCAGCATATAGGCGTGGCGCACGTCTTGGGTAGAGTCCATACCGCCGCACCAGATCAGTGCCGCCGCCGGATTCTTCTCCTGATAGGCGGACATAAAGGTGTGCGCCAGCTCGGCATCCAGCTCCACATAGCTGGCATCGTCCATAAAGGCGACCACGCAATTGTCAAAGGTGTCCGCCAAGGCGGTCTTGCCCGCCGCCTGCAAAAACACCTTTAAGTCCATGGCATCCCGCAACAAATTCTCGTTTTTGCCCACTGCCCGAGAAGCCCGGCTTTTCAGAATCCACATGACCCGAATCTGGGACAGGGTGATATGCTGCGCCTCGGAAATCCGGTGCATGGCGGCAAGCTGATCGTTTAGGATGGCGCGCACCAGATCGTCCGCCTCCTCCTTCTGAAAATCGTCCCGCCAGATGTTGCAGTACATCTGCAATATCTCCACCGCCTGAGAAAAGGTATAGTCGCTTAGATCGTGTCCCTCGCCGACGGCATAGAGTTGCAGTCCCTTCTGCACCTCGGCGTCAAAAATCTTGCAATGCAGGGCAAATTTGTGTTCCTTCCACACCAGCGCGTCCAGATGCGCCCCCGCCGCGTGGCGGACGCAATCCGCCCATTCGGAGCCCGTCGCCATGGGCCAGCTGGCAAAGCCCCGCTCGCGGCCGTCCCGATCCAGCAGCAGCAGAGAACAGCGCAGTCGATCGCTGAGCAGACGCAGCACACTGTCGGTGGTACGCTGGCGCTCCCGCATCTGGACAATGCGATCCAGCGTGGCGGTCACAAAGTTTTTCTCATCCTTGCGGTCTGCAAAGATGGCCTCCATAATCTCCGTGATGGCGTCGCTGTAGCGCTGGTGATAGGTATTGGGCGGCATGATCATCAGCGGAAAATCCAATTCATCCGCAACTGCCATCAGGCGGGGGTCGATGCCGGGCAGGAAATATCCCACATAGTAGAGCACAATGCCCACTTCCCCCACCTCGTGCAGCCGCCGCAGTACGTCGCACTGTTCGTCCACGCTGTCCTTCACCGAGGTGAAGGCCGTGAGAATCAGCTCATTGCCCAGAAACAGTTCCCCGGAGAGCGCAGATAAATGTGCATATTCCAATACGGAAACGGTTGCGACGGTCTGGTGCAGTCCGCCCCGCCCCGCCACAACCGTCGCCTCGCGCAGCGCCGGGAGTTGGAGACAATCTGCCACTGTTATGCTCATAGTATCCTCGCACCCTCTCTGCCCGCAGGGTATGCCACGCCAAAAATGATAGGAGATCGCCAACTGGCACCCCGCCTGTTTGCAGATATACTACCATTCCAATCGGCTGATTGCAAGTCCCTGTAAAAAACACGCCAGCCTCTCCCCTGTGGGGTTGGCGGCTTTGGGCGGCTCGGCGGTTCGGGATGCCCCGAACGGGGGCTTTTTCTTTTGCCCCGAAAATTCCTTCTGCTTTTATCGGTCAGCGGCTCCCATTTGAGCTTTCTACAGCAGCTTTGGGATGCGGTAAAGCGAAAATCGCTGGCTTTCATCGCCGTAGTAGTAGTAGTAGTAGTAGTCAGATGCCACCGTGGCTCCCATGCGGGGCAGCTCCTTGGGAAATCAAAAAAGGGCGCTCCTTTCGGAACGCCCTAGCGGGGGAGCTTGGCATGGCAGCTAACGGATATATCGATTTTAGTTCTTTCCGGAAATAAAAAAACTCGTTTTGACTTTCATCAAAACGAGTTTTTCGGTTTCCCAATGGTGGAGATAAACGGGATCGAACCGTTGACCTCCTGACTGCCAGTCAGGCGCTCTCCCAGCTGAGCTATACCCCCATCTGAACCATTCCGGCGGCGGCGCACGCTGTGTCTGCCGTGTCGCTGGAACATTTGAAAGTATAACACAGAGACCGCCGCCCTGTCAACACCTTTTTCCATGATTTTTTCTTTTTCTGACAATCTCTCAGCAGACACGGCGCTTTCCTCTCTCAAAAGCTGGCGGAGACGGGTCTGTTTTTAAAAAACCCGCCTATTTCCCCGGAATCCCACCCACTTTTCTTGAGCAACCCCCCACGATGCACGGCGACGGCGCAAAGCGCGCCCTTGACTTTTTTCGACAACACAGTTACAATGCAAGTATTGTCATACGTTTCCATCTAATTTAGACTGACTACCATGCAGGTTTTGCAAGGAAGGGGCTTCTATGGATATTACCAAATACGAGGTGCTGCTCCGGGCGGTGGACTGCGGCAGCCTGACCCGGGCGGCAGAGGAAATGGGCTATACCCAGTCGGGGATCAGCCACATGATGAAAAGTCTGGAGACGGAGTTCGGCTTCCCGGTTTTACTGCGCAGCCGCTCCGGTGTGACGCTGACCCGGGGCGGCGAGGCGATCCTCCCCTACATCCGCACCATCGTCACCGCCAACGCCCATTTGAACCAGAATATCTCCAAGCTCAACGGGCTGGACACCGGCAGCATCACCATCGGCGAATTCGCCAGCATCTCCATCGCGTGGATGCCCCACATCATCGACGCCTTCCACCGGGACTACCCCAATATCGCCCTGCATTTTGTGGAGGGCTCCACCCAAGAGCTGGAGCAATTATTCGAGGAAAAACGGCTGGATTTGGGATTTTTCAGCTTTCAGCCCCACATGCGCTTCGATTGGTTCCCCTTGAAGCGAGATCCCCTTTTCGCCATCCTACCTCTCAACCACCCCTGCGCGAATTTCGACAGCTATCCCATTTCCGCCTTCCAGAACGAGCCCTTTGTCATCCCCGCCATGGGCAGCGACTATGACATCCGCCGGGTGCTGAAGGAGGCCAACGTCCAGCCCACCTGCCCCTTCTCCACCATGGACGACTATGCCGCCATCGCCATGGTAGAGCAGGGTTTGTGCGTCACCCTCTGTCCGGAAATGATCTTGCAGGGCCACTCTGCCAAGGTGGCGATTTTAGAGCTGGATCCCCCCCAATACCGCACCATCGGCATCGTGGCCCCCTCCTTTGACATGCTCTCCCCCGCCGCGAAGAAATTTGCCGCCTATGCCAAGCGGATCGTCCCCACCCTCCCCTGAAAAACAGAGAAAAGCGGAAAGCCCACCGGGCTTTCCGCTTTTTTGCTTTAAAAAAAGAACACCGCCTGCTTGTGACACGCAGCGTCCTAATTCTGAAAGAATCTCCGTTTCTTCCAGACGGTCGCCGGGCGTGCCGCCGCAGGCAGCATTCCTTTTTAGGGGGGAGGGGTTCGTATGAAAAGGGGGAGGGGGTAGGTGAAGTTATGCCGCTTGGCAGAGGGCGGCGGGGCGGGCGGTGCGGGTCAGCTCGGGCTTCTTTTCCGCTGCCTGATATTCCTCGTCGCAGACGCTGACAATGTTGACGGCCACCAGCGTAATCGCCATGCTCAAAACGGTCTGCAATGCGTAGGAGGCGACGAAGCCGCCAAAGGTAAAGACACTCAGACCAATCAGCAGGGCAAGGTTGGTCAGGAAGAAATGATAGCTGAAGTTTTTCATAAAAATATCTCCTATTCGTCAGTTAAACTGTTTTTTGTCTTGTGTTCTCTGTCTTTCTGTCTGTATTGTATCCGTTGTTCATCCATTCGTAAAGCGTAACATTTTCATACTTAGCATGCATATTCGTAATGTACCTTCTCTCGCCGCCCGCCAAAGTTTCCCCTCTGAAATTCAGCAGTCTTGCACAAATGGTTTTTGCCCGCTTTTCCGGATTTTCCGATGGCTGCCCCGCCGCCCATTTGGGGTTGGGTGACAGCCTGTCCCCTCCTGTGAAAAAGTTCTTACAGTCTGTAATCATTTGTTACTATTTTGCATAGAATTGGTAACACCGATTGAGTCATTTTTACGGATTATTCACGCTTGTGGGGAACTCATGCCTCGTTTTTCCATATAACTTGACAAAAGTGGGACTATGGGGTATACTAAGCCTAGTTTTTCAATCTGTAACAAAAGTTACAACCCATACTTACTCTGTTATTCTTTGTTTGAAATCGGAAAAAGTTGGAGAGACTTTGATTGAAAAGGCTACAGGAGGTTTTCATTTTATGTTGCAGTCCAATCGTGTAAGCGCCCACCAAATCGCGCGGCAGCTGGCTTCTTTTTTCTGCCTGCTGACCGCCCTGCTGGTCTTTTGCCTCGTCACCACGGAGCAGGCAAAGGCGCTGTATATCCTCACCGGAACAGAGGATTCCGCCATCTTATTAGATGAGCATGCCGATACCACCGATTTTTCTTCCAAGCTGATTTTCATCGGCAAGGGCAGCAATCCCGAAATCACCTTGGCAGCGGGACAGACCGTCTCTCTGGTATACGACGGTGCCACCCTCTCCATGACCACCCGCAGCGAGACCATCTCCGCCCTTTTAAACCGCGCCCAAATCAAGCCCGCCCCGCTGGACATGATCGCCGTGGATTTGGACGCCCCCATCCTGACCATCACCGTGGCCTCGGACATCACCTTTTACGAGCAGATGACAGAGCCGGTCGCCTTCGAAACCGTCCGCGTCCCCAATCCCGCCCTTGCCAAGGGTGTGGAGCAGGTGACCCAGACCGGCAAGGACGGCGTGCAGTCCTGCACCTATGAGGTCATCTATGCCGGCGGCGCACAGGTCTCCCGCCAGCTCGTGGAAAAGGGCGACAGCACCGCCCTGCCCCAGATTGTGGAATACGGCACCCAGACTGCCGCCATCACCCCCAATGACCGCATCAGCGACATCACAGCGGATGGCAACGGCGGCGGCTACCTCACCTTTGCGTCCGGCGGCTCTCTCCGCTATAGCAAGGTGATCTCCGGCAAGGCAACCGCCTATACCGCCGGACACGGCGGCGTGGGCACCCGCACCGCCACCGGCACCCGGGTGCGTCGGGGCACCGTGGCCGTGGATCCCAAGGTCATTCCTCTGGGCACCAAGCTATATATTGTGGCGGGGGACTCCGTGGTATACGGTACCGCCGTGGCAGAGGATACCGGCGGCGCCATCCGGGGCAACAAGCTGGATCTCTACTACGACACCTATCAGGAGTGCATCAACTTCGGTCGGCGGAGCTGCACCGTCTATGTGCTCGACTAAAAATGCCAGGCAGCGCATCGTTTTTGGACGGTGCGCTGCTTTTTTGTATAAAAAAGCGGGAAACGAAATCCTTCGTTTCCCGCAAGCCGACGCTGCGTCGGGAGGGGTCTATGCCACAACAGGATGATACGCCGCCTGCTCGGCGCGCATATGACTGCGCAGCAGCGTACAGGCGGTTTCCGCATCCTTGGGCTGGTAAAATATCATGCCCGCCACACAATTGCGGGGGATGTCCGGACGGAGATCCTCCCGGGGATAGCGTGCCAGCCGGCGCAGTTGCTTCTCCGCCTTTTCAAAGAGACAGCTGCCCATGACTACGCTGGTCTGCCCGGAGAGCCCGGTGATCTCCTTGATCGCGTCGATGTCTCCATAGTTCATATAGTAGTAGGCGGCGTCCCGGGTGGCGAAAATCGCCCGCTGATTGGTGAGATAATAGCGGTGGAATTTGCGGATTTCCCGAAATTCCAGTAGGGGCGACAGAATGCTGTATCCCGCGCCGCAAAGCACCCACAGCACCAGATAGCGGTTGACCTCGAAGCGCGCCGCATAGCCCGTCAGCAGCGTCAACGTCACCAGTGCGGTCACCACCCAGCGTCTGATCAGCGGGGTGTTGGTGTCCGCGTCCAACAGGGAAATCTGGTAGGGTGCACTGCGCCATTCCACCACCTCGTCCTCCCGCAGGAACGCCTTCAGGTTCCGATTCATTTTGACACTCCTTCATCTGTTTCCTCTTTGCCTAAAGTTACAGTTTTAGTATAGCTGATTTTCTGTTCATTCGGTGCTAAAGGGGTATCGTCTCCCGTTAACCCTGCGTTAAAGGTTGCCTTTTTGCCGCTGGCGATGTAAACTGTGAGAGGAGCCTCCATCCCCCTCCCCTTTTTGACAAAATGCAGGTTCTTAGCGCTTGTTTAGCGCGATTGTATGCTATACTATTTTATGTATCGCTCTGTTTGACACTGTGGATGGCGCTTTGTAAACGGGTGCCCTCCCCTCTGCCCAAACAGCACCATAGGAGGATTGCCGTGTCCAAATCTGTCTCCTCTTCTGCCACCCGGGCGGATCGTCTGTTTTCCTTCTCCCTCCGGGACTCCCTCATCACCATTGGCATTTTGCTCTCCGCCACCGAGCTGTGCATCCTGCTGCGTCTGGTAGAGGACAGCACCGACGGCTTTGCCTCCCTGATTTTTGTGCTGGCGGTGCTGCTGGTCTCCCGTCTGACCACCGGCTATTTCTATGGGCTTGCCGCCTCGCTTCTGGGGGTCATCGGTGTCAACTTCATCTTCACCTATCCCTATCTGGCGTTCAACTTCACCATCTCCGGCTATCCTGTCACCTTTTTCACCATGCTGGTGGTGTCCCTCATCACCTGCGCCCTCACCACCCAGATCAAGCAGCAGGAGCGGCTGCGGGCAGAGAGCGAAAAGGAGAAAATGCGTGCCAATCTCCTCCGCTCCGTCTCCCACGACATCCGGACACCGCTGACCTCCATTGTGGGTGCCACCTCCGCTGTGCTGGACAACGAGGCGACTCTCACCGCCGCCCAAAAGCGGGGTCTGTTAGAGGACGTGAAGGAGGATGCCCAATGGCTCATCCGGGTGGTGGAAAACCTGCTGTCCATCACCCGCATCAGCGACACCGCCGCCGAAATCACCAAGGAGACCGAGGCGGCAGAGGAGATTTTGGCAGAGAGTGTCCGCAAATTCCGCAAGCGCTATCCCGCCTATGCCGTGACCGTAGAGGTGCCGGACGAACTGGTGCTGGTGCCCATGGATGCCATCTTAATCGAGCAGGTGCTGGGAAATCTTCTGGAAAACGCAGCGCGCCACGGCGAGACGGTGACAGAAATCCGACTCTCTGTGAAATGCGAGGGGCGCTATGCCGCCTTCTTCGTCCGGGACAACGGCGTGGGCATCCCGGACAAGATACTCCCCACCCTGTTCGATGGCTCCATGAAGCAGGGCGAGATCAAGCGCAGCGACGGAAAGCGCAACATGGGCATCGGGCTGGCGGTCTGTCTCGCCATTGTCCACGCCCACGGCGGCACCATGACCGCTCAGAATTTACCCAAAGGCGGCGCGGAATTTTCCTTCCGTCTGCCCCTTTTTGAGGAGGAAACCCCATGAAAATCAAAGATAAAATCCTGATTGTAGAGGACGAGGCCAGCATTCGCAACTTCATCTCCACCGTGCTGGGCAGCAACGGCTATGACACCAAGGCGGCACAGACCGGCGCGGAGGCGGCCTCCATGATCTCCTCCCACTGTCCCGACCTGATCATTCTGGATCTGGGACTGCCGGACATGGATGGATTGACCATTCTCCGGGATTTGCGCAAGTGGTCCAGCCTGCCGGTGGTGGTGGTCTCTGCCCGCACCCACGAGCGGGACAAGGTGGACGCACTGGATGCCGGCGCGGACGACTATCTCACCAAGCCCTTTGGCACCGACGAGCTGCTGGCGCGGATTCGCACCGCCATCCGCCACACACGCACCGCCTCTGGCAACGACGAAATCGCCCAGACCGGCAAGTACACCGTGGGTGCCCTGACCATCGACTACAACAAGCATCAGGTGCTCATCGACGGGGAAAACGCCCACCTGACTCTCAACGAATATCGGATCGTGGCGCTGCTGGGCAAGTATGCCGGCAAGGTGCTGACCTATGATTTCATCATCCGGGATCTGTGGGGGCCTCGCGCTGGGGCGGACAATCAGATTTTGCGGGTCAATATGGCCAACATACGGCGGAAAATCGAGAAGAATCCCGCCGAGCCCCAGTATATCTTCACCGAGGTGGGCGTGGGCTATCGCATGGAGGAGGGCGACGATTAGTTGCGCCCGCTTCCCCCGAAAAACGGACTGGAACTGCTATCAATCGAACGCAGGCAAACCGCCGGGAAATCCCGGGACGCTTGCCTTTTGAATCGGGAGGATACCATGCTGAAAAAAACACTGACCGCCCTGCTGCTTTTGACCCTGCTCACCGGCTGTGGCGCAACTCCTGCCGCAACACCGGCGGATGCCCCCACCGTCCTCACCGCCACCGAGGCCAAGGCGCGGATGGATTCCGACGACCCCGTGGTCATCGTGGATGTCCGCACGGCGGAGGAATACGCCGAGGCGCACATCGACGGCGCGATTTTAGTCCCCAACGAGACCATCGGCGCAGAGCCACCTGCCCTCCTGCCGGATTTGGATGCAGAACTGCTGCTCTATTGCCGCACGGGACGGCGCAGTGCCGAGGCGGCGGGCAAGCTGGTGGGACTGGGCTATACCAACGTCAACGACTTCGGCGGCATCCAAGACTGGACGTATGAGACGGTGTCCGGCGCTTTCGTCGCCCCCGTGGACGGGGCAGCCTAGACTGTTTAGATTTTGTTCAGATTTCGCAAACCGGCGCTTTCCCCTTTACAATTCCCCGATTTGCTCCTAAGATGGACTTGTAAAAGGGAGTAATCGGCGTCCCTTGGGACGTGACGAATGCGTCAAGACGGTCGCAAGACCCGCTTTCGCCTGAAATGATGAGACTTTTCCGTACCTGCGGAAAAGTCTCTTTTTTTACCGCAAAACGGCTGCTCCAGAAGCAGGTTTTCATCTTGCCCCCAAGGTTTTTTTCCGATTTTTCTAAAAAAGGCGACGGTTCCCGCCCTTGCCGCCCCACGGCAGCATCTGACGAAACGAGGAGGAATGGCGTATGCAATGGTTTTTCGATCTCTTTGCCAATGTGGCGAACTTCACTTGGCAGCAGGGCTTGATGCTGGTGATCGGCGGGGTTCTCATTGCGCTGGCCATCACCAAAAACATGGAGCCGGCGCTGCTGCTGCCCATGGGCTTTGGCGCGATTTTGGTCAACCTGCCCTTTGTCAATACCGAGGCGCTGGCCACCTTATTTGAGGCGGGCATCGCCAGCGAGCTGTTTCCCCTACTGCTGTTCATCGGCATCGGTGCCATGCTGGATTTTGGGCCGCTGCTGTCCAATCCCAAGCTGCTGCTCTTTGGTGCCGCCGCCCAGTTTGGCATCTTTTTCACCTTGGCATTCGCCTCTCTGCTGGGCTTTTCTCTGACCGATGCCGCCTCCATCGCCATCATCGGCGCGGCGGACGGCCCCACCTCCATCTATGTCTCCAACTATTTCGGCAGCCACTATCAGGGGGCGATTTTAGTCGCCGCCTACTCCTATATGGCGCTGGTGCCCATTGTCCAGCCGCCGATTATCCGGGCGGTGACCACCAAAAAAGAGCGGCAGATCCGCATGGACTATCAGCCCGGCACGGTGTCCAAGCGCACCCGCATTCTCTTTCCGATTTTGGTCACGGTTCTGGTGGGCACCTTGGCACCCAAGTCGGCAGAGCTGATCGGCTTTTTGATGTTTGGCAACCTGATTCGAGAGTGCGGCGTTCTGCGCTCCCTCAGCGAGTCGGCACAGCACGAGCTGGCAAACCTCATCACCCTGCTGTTGGGGCTGTCTGTGTCCTTCCAGATGCGCGCCGAGCTGTTTGTCACCCCGGAGACCCTGTTGATTCTGGCGTTGGGTCTGGTGGCCTTTGTGATGGATACCGCCGGCGGCGTTCTCTTTGCCAAGGTTTTGAATCTCTTCTGCAAAAACAAGGTCAATCCCATGATTGGCGCGGCGGGCATCTCCGCCTTCCCCATGGCATCCCGGGTGGTGCACCAGATGGGGCGGGACGAGGATCCGTTCAACTATCTCCTGATGCACGCCGCCGGTGCCAATGTGGCGGGGCAGATCGCCTCGGTCATCGCCGGGGGACTGATCATCACGCTGGTGGAAAAATTACTGTAAGGAGGACTCGCCATGCTGCATTTGGACGCGTTTGGAGTGGCGCTTAAGCTGATGGGACAGGGACTGGTGGGCATTTTCGCAGTCATCCTGTTGCTGTGGCTCTTTATCGCGCTGTTGCGCCGCTTCTGCCCCTGAGGACAATGACCGGTGACGGAGCCACTCCGCCGCCGGTCTTTTTTTGTGACACATGGGGCAGGGGGCGCATAAGCTGGCACAGGGAAAACCACCCATGGCTTCCCCAATCGCAATTGAAAAGGAGCTTTTTTATGATGGAATCTCTCACCCCTGTGTTAGAGCCCCAGACCTGCCCCGCCATCGGCTATCAGTCCGCCAACATCTGCGTCCCCGTCACCGTGACCCCCTTTGCCTCCGCCGGCACGACGGTGACCAAATGCTGTGGCAGTCCCGTGGTGATGCCCGGCAAGGCCGCCTGCGGCGGCATCAAAAACGGCACCTGCACCTTTACCATCAGTCAGGGCATCTGCGTTGCCGTGCCCGTGGATTTTGGCGCGACGGCCTCCGTGGGCGAGTCCTTTGTGGATTGCAGCGATGCCTCTGCCGAGGATATTTGCACCAATTGCAAAACCATCCCCGAGCTGCCCCTGCATTGACCGCTCCCTACTTATGCCCAAGTCCGCTGTGGCGGGCTTGGGCATCTCCGATTGCATCTCTGGCGCAAATGCGCTATACTACTGTCTGCTGAACAAAGCAACCCAAGGATTTTCCAGCCATCGACAGGAGGACATGCCATGCGCTATTCGTTCGCCCCCTTGGAGGGGGTCACCGGCTATCTCTATCGCAACGCCCACCGGCGGTATTTCGGCGGGGTGGACAAGTATTACCTGCCCTTTTTGTCCCCCTCCGCCGAGCACAGCTTCACCCAAAAGTCCTTTGTGGACATTCTGCCCGCCCACAACGAGGGACTGGTCGCCGTCCCCCAACTGCTGACCAAATGCGCCCCGGACTTTATCTGGGCGGCAAACGAGCTGGAAAAGCTGGGCTATCCCGAGGTCAATCTCAATCTGGGCTGTCCCTCCGGCACGGTGACCGCCAAGGGCAAGGGCGCGGGCTTTCTCGCCTCTCCCGACCAGCTGGATCGGTTTTTAGAGGAGGTTTTCTCCGCCGTTCGCCTCCCCGTCTCCATCAAGACCCGGCTGGGCATCAGCGAGCCCGACGAGTTTGACCAGCTGCTGGAAATTTATAACAAGTATCCCCTGACCGAGCTGATCATCCACGCCCGGGTGCGAGAGGATTTTTACAAGCGTCCCGCGCGACCGGAGGCCTTTGCCAAGGCGCTGGCAGCCAGCCGCAACCCCGTCTGCTACAACGGCGATCTGTTGACGGCGGCGGACTGCGCCGCGTTTTCCGCCCGCTTTCCCACCGTGGACTCTGTGATGCTGGGGCGGGGTCTGGTGGCCAATCCGGCGCTGGTGGCGGTGCTCAAGGGGGGCGTGGCACCGGGGAAGGCGACCCTGCAAGCCTTCCACGACGAGCTGTATGAGAGCTATTGCGCCGCCTTCGGCAGTCGACAAAACGCCATGCGCCGGATGAAGGAGCTGTGGTTTTATCTGATCTGTCTGTTTGAGGACAGCGGCTCCGCCGGAAAAAAGCTGAAAAAAGCCACCGATCCCCGGGACTTCGAGGCGGTGACGGCTGGAATTTTTCGAGATCTCGCCCTCCGCACAGAGGCCTTGGCGAACTGGTAGAAAAAGGAAACAGACGACTCCGTTTCAAAGCGGAATCGTCTGTTTTTTTGGGGAAGCTCTGATTCAGAGCTTCCCTCGCTCTATTCCAAGGGGATCACCCGGTCGCCCGCCCGGATGGAGCTTGGGCGATGGGTGATGGAAAAGATGGTCTTCCCCTCCCCCGCCTGTTGGAGCAGCGCCAGCACCCGCGCCTCGGTGGCGGCATCCAAGCCGGCGGTCATCTCGTCCAGCAGCAGCACCGGCGGGTCGGTGACGATGGCACGGGCGATGGACAGCAGTTGCTTTTGCCCTTGGGAGAACTGGGAGGGCTCCGCCGGGGTCTCATAGCCCTGCTCCAAGTCCAGCACCCTGTCCTGTAGACCCACAAACTCCATCGCCGCCTGCATTTGCGTCCGGGAAATCGACGGGTCGCGGAGGGTGATTTGCTCTGCCACGGTTCCCTGCACAAAGTGAAATTGCTGCTCGACATAGCCGAAAAGCTGTCGTTTTTGGGCGGAGGGAATGGCATAGGTTTCCACACCGTCCAGCGTGACCCGTCCCTCTGTGGGGGGCAGCAGTCCGCAAATCAGGCGAAACAGCGTGCTTTTCCCCACCCCGGTTCTCCCCACAAAGCAGATGTGCTCCCCGGCGGTCACCTGTAAATTCAGGTGGGACAGCACCGGTGTCCCCGGCTCATAGGAGAAGGAGACATCGTCGAACCGAAAGGCCGCGCTCCCTAGCGTGGTGTCCATGGGCGCTTCGGTTTTTGCATCCTCCTCCAACGCCAGAAACGCATCCACACGATGCAGTCCTGAGATGCCCTTTTGAATCCGTTGCAGCTCCATGCCCAGATTGTCCACCGGCGTAAACAGCCCGGTCAGCAGGGTCACCGTCGCCGCCACCTCGCCGATGGAGAGAAGGCCGGTCTCCCCCGCCGCCAGCAGCAGCACCGCGGCTGTCGCCCCTGCGGTGAGGAGCTGAATCAGGGGGGAATAGCAGGAATCATAGAAATTCACCCGCTCCATGGTGGCATAATTTTCCTGCAAAATATCGGCATACCGCGCCTCCATATAGGCCTCCTTGTGGAAGACCTTCAGCATCAGCGCGTTTTTCAGGCTCTCCGCGATCTGGTTGTTCACCCGCCCCAGTTCTTGGAGATTCGCCGTCTGGGATGCCAGCATCCGGCGGCGGAAAAACGCCGTCAAGCCATAGAGAAGCGGCAGCAGACACAGGGTGAACAGCCCCAGCGGCACGGAGAACAGCCAGATGGAGCCCACGATGCCCACCACTTTCAGACAGTCGATGCCCATGGCGAGGATGCCGTCTGAAAACAGGGTGTCCACCGCCTCCACATCGTTGAGCAGGTGGGAGGCGATGGTGCCGCCGGGGGTGCGGCTGAAATAGCCGGCGCGGATTCGGGTCAGCTTTTCCGCCATCTCGCTCCGCAGGGCCCGGACGATTTTCTGTCCCAGCACGGTGATGGCAAGTCCCTTCCAGCAATCGAACAGCCCGATGAGCAAAAACGAGCCGAAGTACAGCGCCGCCAGCAGGGGCAGACCCTCTGCCCTGCCGGACAGCAGACAGCCGTCGATCACCCGGCGCAAAATCTGGGGCGGCAGCAGGCTCAGTCCCACCACGCAGAGCACGATGGCAAAAAGCAGCGCCGTTTGCAGGCCGTTTTTCCGGAGGACAGCCCATAAAATCTCCTTGGTTTTATGCATCCCCGTCACCTCCCCGCTCCCCTTCGCTACCCGGGAGGGTCGTCGCCGTCCCATTCTCCACGCGCACCACGAGGTCTGCCTGACCCACTGTCCGGGAAATCAGCACGATCAGACGGTCGGCGTAGTGCGCCCGCAGGTGGGCGAAAATTTGGGTCTCCGTCTCTCGATCCACGGCGGAAAAGGGGTCGTCCAGCACCAAGATACCGCTTTTGCCATACAGTGCCCGCGCCAAGGCCAATCGCGCCTGCTGTCCTCCGCTGAGCCGGACACCCGACGCGCCCACCGGGGTCTGGATGCCCAACGGCATGGTCTCCAAATCCCGGTCGAAGCACACATCCGACAGCACCGCCCCCACGTCGCCGCCATCCCCCAAGGTGATATTGTTGTAAATGGTGTCTGACAGCAGTTGGCTGTCGTGCCCCAGATAGGCGATGGCACCGTTTGCGGGAGAATCCCGCAGCTCACGCCCGTCCAGCCGGATGCTGCCGCCATAGGGATACAGTCCCAAAAGCGCCAGTCCCAACGTGGATTTTCCACCCGCCACCGGCCCCGTGACACCGATGATCTGCCCCGCCCGACCCGCAAAGCTGACCTCCCGCAGGGTGGGGCTGTCCGCCCCCGGATAGGTGAAGGACAGCTGCTCCACCCGCAGCTCTGACACCGCCGGGAAAGTCGCCGTCTCCTCCCGCCGCTCCTCTGTCAGATAGGGCTGCACCCGCCGCCACGAGACCTGCGCCTTCTGGACGGAGTTGACCAGCTTTGCCGCCTTGCTCGCCTTGACGGCAAGGGCGGTAAAAATCGTCAGATACGCCGAGAAGGCGCCCACCGTCCAGCTGCCGTCCACCACAGACCGTCCCCCCAGCAGGACGATGAAAAACACGCCGGTCATGGCGATGACATTGTAGATGGGCTGCATGGAATTTTCCAACAGGTTGGCGCGCACCGCCCGTTTTTCCAAGCCCTCCAGCTGGGTGCGATAGCGGCTGAGATTGGTTTCCTCGGCGCTGCAAATGCGGTACAGCAGGGCATTTTCCACGGTTTCATAGGTCAGCTCCGACAGGGCGGACAGCTGGGCGCGATAGGCCTTGGTCACCCGGAACACCAGACGCTTCAGCCCCTCTGCAATCGCCATCGCCACCGGGAGAAACAGGCAGGCGCAGAGGGTCAGCTGCACGTCATAGCACAGCAGGGTGACGCAATAGGATACCATCAGCACCCCGGTGTCGAAGATCTCGGTGGTGAATTTGCGCATTCCCTCCACGCAGGCATCCACGTCGGAAATCGCCTTGGTCATGAGATCGCCGGTGGTTTCCTCCCGCAATGCGGACAGCGGACGATGCAGCAGATTGCTGTACACCGTCCGCCGCATGGCAGCGCCTGTGCGGTTGGCAAACACCCGCACATATTTACGTTTTAAAAACCGCATCCACTGGATGCCGCCGATGACCAGCAGAAAGACGCACACGGCGGGCAGGACTTGCTCCAGTCCATCCCCCGCCAGCAGTCCGTCGATGATGTTGCCCTGCAAAATCGGGCCCAGAGACAGGGAGGCGTTGAACAGGATGCCGGTGGTCACAATCAGGGCAACCACACGCCATTCCCGCTTCCAATAGCTACTCATTTTCCCGGGATTTTTCACCGGCTCTCCATGCAGCATCTTCCTCTGTCTCCTCCCCTTCTCCCCATCTTCTTCGCCCCCTGCCAGCTATAGCCGCAGGACGGCTTCCCCTGCGGCAAGGCTCTCCCCCACCAGAATGAGGCGCTGGTTCCGGCTGCCGCGCCACGGCAGTGCCAACGTGCGCTGCTCCAACAGGAAGGGGCCGTCCACCAGCACATCCACCTCTTGCAGCAGTGCCTTTTGGGCGGCGGTGCCCTCGTCGCGCAGATACTCGAACAGATAGCCGGTATAGCTCCACACGTTCAATCCCGCCCGGTGCGCCGCCTGCGCCAGCGCAAGACAGTCCTCGGGCTGCTGGAAGGGCTCGCCCCCGGAGAGGGTCAGCCCGTCGGTGAGGGGGTTGGCGCACAGACGCTCCGCAAGCTCCGACACTGTGTGGTCAGTACCACCCGCCGGCTCGTGGGTCTGTGGGTTCTGACAGCCGGGGCAGCGGTGGGTGCAGCCCTGCACAAACACCGTGAAGCGAAAGCCGGGGCCATCCACAATGGAATCCTGTATCGTACCTGCAACGCGCATGTCTCTGCTCCTTCCTGCATCCGCTCGCCGCGGAGGACGCGGGGGGTGGGAGACGCATACTTTCTTTTGAAAAAGAAAGTACGCAAAGAAAACTTTACTGATCAAATCCTGTAGGGTTCTCCGCCGAATGCGAGTCTGTGGCGGGGGACGCGTTCTTTCTTTTGAAAAAGAAAGAACCAAAGAAAACTTTAATGATCAAATCCTGTAGGGTTCTCCGCCGAATGCGAGTCTGTATGGGCGGATGGTATCCGCCCATACGCCGGTTTCAGAGCAAACTATAGAAACTCTCATAAAAGTTTTTGCCAGGCTTTTTTCAAAAAGCCGCGTATCCTGCCCCCGCGTCTCCTGCTCCCGCGCCCCCGCGTTCCTTGTTAGTTTTCGGTCAGGCTGTGCTTGACGCGATCGCGCACCTCGGCGCGTTTGGCATCGTTAAAGCGCTCCACGGTGCCCACTAAGTAGCCGGTGATCCGGCGGATGCGCTCAAAATGCATGTCGCCGTCCTCCTCTTTCCGACCGCAGCCGGGGCACTCGTCGTTGATCACGCCGGTAAAGCCGCAGCAGGGGTCCCGATCCACGGGGTGGTTGACGGAGCCATAGCCGATGCCGGCATCCTTCATGCAGCGGATGACCTTTTCAAAGGCCTCCAAATTTTGCAGGGGATCGCCGTCCATCTCCACATAGCTGATGTGTCCCGCGTTGGTCAGGGCGTGATAGGGTGCCTCCAACTGGATTTTTTGGAAGGCGGAGATGGGATAGTACACGGGAATGTGGAAGCTGTTGGTGTAGTATTCCCGATCGGTGATGCCGGGCAAACTGCCAAAGCGCTGTGCGTCGATCCGGACAAAGCGCCCGGACAGCCCCTCTGCCGGGGTGGCCAGCAGGGAGAAATTCAGCTTGCGTTTTTTGCACTCCTCGTCCATGCGGGCGCGCATGTGGGCGATGATTTCCAGACCCAGACGCTGGCTTCTCTCGCTCTCGCCGTGATGGGCACCGGTCAGTGCCACCAAGGTCTCTGCCAGCCCGATGAAGCCCACGGACAGGGTACCGTGCTTCAAGACCTCGCGCACCTCGTCGTCCCAGCCCAGCTTTTCAGAGTCCAGCCACACGCCCTGTCCCATTAAGAACGGGAAATTGCGCACCTTTTTCCGGCACTGGATCTCAAAGCGCTCCAACAGCTGCTCCACGCAGATGTCCATCATCCGATCGAGAGACTCGAAAAACACGTCCAAGTCGCCCTTTGCCTTGATGCCCAGTCGGGGCAGATTGATGGTGGTAAAGCTGAGATTGCCCCGCTGGTTGCAGATCTCACGGCTGGGATCGTACACGTTGCTCATCACCCGGGTGCGGCAGCCCATATAGGCAATCTCTGTCTCGGGATGACCGGGCTTGTAGTATTGGAGATTAAAAGGCGCGTCCACAAAGCTGAAATTGGGGAACAGACGCTTGGCAGAGCAGCGGCAGGCCAGCTGGAACAAATCATAGTTGGGCTCGCCGGGATTGTAGTTGATGCCGTCCTTCACCCGGAAAATCTGGATGGGGAAAATCGGTGTCTCGCCGTTGCCCAAGCCCTCCTCTGTGGAGAGCAGCAGGTTGCGCATGACCATCCGCCCCTCCGGCGAGACATCCATGCCGTAGTTGATGGAGGAAAAGGGTGTCTGTGCCCCGGCGCGGGAGTGCATGGTGTTCAGGTTGTGGATGAAGGCCTCCATCGCCTGAAATACGGCGCGGTCGGTCTCCTTCACGGCGCGGTATTGGGCAAAGCTCTGGTTCTTCACCGCCGCCTCCTCGGACAGATTGCATTTCGCCATCAGATAGGGGCGCTCGGCGGTCTGATACGCCTCGCAGTCCTCTAACGTGGGGCAGAGCCCCGTCTCCTGCAAAACCGCCTCCTGAATCGCCCTGACATCCTCCTCGGGGTCAGCCAGCCCCTGCTCTAACATGAGGGCGCGGGTCAGGTTCTGGCGATAGATGCGGACAAAGGTCTTGCGGACACCCGCCGCCATGCCATAGTCAAAGTTGACAATGGACTGTCCCCCGTGCTGATCGTTCTGGTTGGACTGGATGGCAATGCAGGCCAGAGCGGAATAGGACGCGATGTCGTTGGGCTCCCGCAGGGTGCCGTGTCCGGTGCAAAAGCCGCCGTCAAACAGCTTCAGGATGTCAATCTGGGTGCAGGTGGTGGTCAGGGTATAGAAATCCAAATCGTGGATGTGGATGTCCCCCTCCCGATGGGCCCGGGCGTGCTCCGGCTTTAGGACGAACATCTGATAGAACTGCTTGGCACCCTCGCTGCCGTATTTCAGCATGGAGCCCATGGCGGTGTCGCCGTCGATATTGGCGTTTTCCCGCTTGATGTCGCTGTCCACCGCGTCGGCAAAGGTGATGTCCTCATAGATTTTCATCAGCCGGGTGTTCATCTCCCGGACACGGTTGCGCTCGTTGCGGTACAAAATATATGCCTTGGCGGTCTGGATGTAGCCGTTGTCCATGAGCACCCGCTCCACCACGTCTTGGATGTGCTCCACCTCCGGCTCGGTGACACCCTCCACCTCCATGATGGAGGTCACCTCGTCCGCCAGCTTGCGCACCACGTCGGTCTGTCCCGGCTTATAGGTGGCATCGAACGCCTTTTCAATGGCGTGGGCGATCTTCACCTCGTCAAACTCCACCACACGTCCGTCTCTCTTGCGAATCTTTGTCACTGTCATCTTTTCTCGCCCCATTCTCTTTCCATTTTTTCTTCGATTTTGTCCCAGTCCCCGGCTTTTCTCTCTTTCGGAAAAGGGAAACAGTCCCTTCTTCCACCCGCCTGCGGCTTGTGCTCCCCGCAGGAGGAGCGCCCTATATCTTGTGGAAAAAAGGATACTTTTATCAGTCTTAACGCAAATTATAGTATCACCCGTACAAACGGGTGTCAAGGGTATTTGCCTCTTTCCACAAAATTCGGGAATAGTCCCAAAAAAACGGCGTGCCCTTTGTCCCGGACTGTCCCCCTTGGGCACGGGGAAAAATCCCCCGTATCCGACAGATACGGGGGATGCGTTGTCTTATGAACGAAAGTTTAGCAGCAGGGGGATGCAGGCCGCTCGCAGCAGCAGGAATTGGGACGCTCGCAGCAGCAGCCGGGATTGGGACGCTCGCAGCAGCAGTTGCGCTCACAGCAGCAATTGTTATTGTTGTTGTTATTGCCGCAGCAGCACCACACGACGACCAGCAGGACAATGATCCAGCAGCAACTGTTGCCGCCGCCAAAGATACCTTGATTACCACAACACATAGCGGGAACCTCCTATGATAGCGTAGACCCAATGGTTTGGTCTCACCACATAGTATGCCGCCCGGTGCAAAGGGTGTCATCAGGGGAGGCGGGGTGTTTGGATGGTTGCGGCGGCGGCGGTCTCCGCCGTAAAGATGCCGTCCGCAATCAGCTTTTGCTGTAGGGTGCCGCTGCCGTCCGCCAGCGTGGCGGCGAGGGCGTAATAGGACTGATAGGCCAGCTGTGCCCGCAGATAGGGCTCCCGCTCCAACAGCGCCTGTTCCCCGGGGGTGAGCACGCCGCTGGCCACCGCCTTTTGCAGGGTGCCGGTCAAATCCCCGCCGCCGGGCTTGCTATAGCCCAGCGCCCGCAGGAGAAATTCGGTGTATTGGGTGGCGGTGACCGGTAAATCCGGCAAAAACTCGGTTTTGGTACAGCCGTTGCTATAGCCCTTGGCAAAGGCATAGCCCACATAGTGCTCGGACAGGGAGCCTTTTTTGATGTCCCGGAAGGGTGTGCCGCCGGTATAGGCCAGGGCGGCATCCTCCTCCCCCAGCACCCGGATGAACATGATCAGCGCCTGCACCCGGGTGGGGGCAAGGTGGAGATCAAAGCCGCCGCCATAGCCCACGCCGGTGCCCCGAAACAGTCCCAGCTGCTGGAGGGCGGTGGCTGCGGCGTAATAGTCCACCGTGTCGGACGGGGCAAGGCTCGCCCTGCCGACGGCCTGCAAAACCGCCGTGGATGCCGTGACCACAAAGCTTGCCGTCGTGTCCTCTGCCACCAGATAGCGGTGGCGGAGCTGGAGGGGTGCGCCGGAGGGCAGCTCCTTGCCGTCGGTCATGTCCACCACCGCGCCGCCGGAAAAATCCACCCGCGCCCCGCCTGCCAGCAGGGTGCAGGACAGTCCCGTGCCGCCGGTCAAGCGGTCGCCGGACTTGAGCCGATATTCTGTGGTTTCAGCCAGCCCGCCACCGGTGGTGTGGAGCTTTTCCCCCACGGCGGTCTCCACCTTGGGGGAGAAGGTATTCATTAAATAGGAGAGGGACACCAGCGGGTCGCCGGCATCGCCCCCCACGGCAAGCGCCGTCAACAGGCAGGCGATCAGCAGCGCCCCAGTGATCAAAAGTTTCTTCATGTTGCCTCCCGTCCGCCGCCTCAGCGGTTGACGATGTGGTAGCTGAGGGTCAGCAAACTGTCTGCAAAGTGGACGTTTTCGATTTTGACATCGGGGTTTTTGGCAGTCAGCTCCAAATTGGTGAAGTTCCAAAAGCCCTTGATGCCGCAGGCCATCAGATGGTCGGCAATCTCCTGCACGGTGAATTTGGGCACGGTCAATACCACCACGTCGATGGCGTGGGTTTTGACATAGTCCTCCAATCCGGACATGGCATAGACGGGCACATCCCCAATGGTGGTGCCAATCACCGCCGGCGAGACATCGAAGGCGGCATCCACCAGAAAGCCGCTGCGGGAGAAGGGGAAGTTTTGCAGCAGGGCGTGTCCCAAGTTGCCCACGCCCAGTAAAATCAGGTGGTGGTTGTTATCCACCCCCAGAATATGCCCGATTTCCGCCCGAAGCTCCTCTACATTATAGCCATAGCCCTGCTGTCCGAATTCGCCGAAGCAGCTGAAATCCTGACGAATCTGAGACGCGGTGATGCCCATTTTAATGCCCAGAGAATGGGAGGAAATCCGGATGACTCCCTTGTTGCAGAGGTCGTTGAGGTGGCGATAATACCGGGGCAACCGCCGGATGACTGCATCGGAGATGTTTTGTTTTTTCATGGTGATACTCTGTCCTTTCGCTGTGCTTCCCGCGCAAGCGCGCCGCAGTGCGGCTGTCCCCCGCCCTGTTGGCGGTATATCCATCTAGGGAAGCGTTGACTCCCTCGCACTCGCTCCCTGACGGCGACAGGATTGTCTACAGAGTATTTTAGCGCATAAATTGCAAGTTGTCAATTTTTTTAACAATCTTTTTTGAAAAAATTTTTCAAGGAACCTCTGCTTCCATGGCATTGTGCAGATTGGCGGGCAGATTTTTTGTCTGGCAAACCAAAACCCCGCAGGAATCCTGAACGAAAAAGGCACCGCCCAGACGTGGGGCGGAGTGGGTGCAGCGGTTCCCCAGCGCCCTCCTCTCCCCTTCTTCGCTCTGTGAATCGCCTGTTTTCGGAGGGATCTCCGCCCGAGGACGATGCATTTTTCGCCGCCGCCATCTTTTTTTCAAAAGGCTATTGACATTTTCTCTGTTTCGCGTATAATAATATCTGTTCGTGTCACGCATATAGCGGGATTGTGTAAAGGTAGCACACCAGACTCTGACTCTGTTTGTGAGGGTTCGAATCCTTCTCCCGCTGCCACAATGAAAGCCCTGTAACCTCAATGGTTACAGGGCTTTTCCTTACTCCTGCAAGAGAAAGCGCCGTTTCTTGATTATAAAATATTGATGTATGATTTCAATATTTTATAAGTCATTGGCTAAATATTGAAATGAAAACGTCAATGAAAACGTCAATGAAAAATGCCAACGCAGAGTAGACGATGTAGTCTATGCCGGCATTACTTTTCAGTCGCCTTTTTGGTAGCTTTTTTTATTGGACTCTTTTGCCATTCATCAGGCCATCAAAATAGTTGTCCACGGTTG
>JAVVOA010000011.1:0-8524 GCA_036656515.1 Oscillospiraceae bacterium
CCCGCGCGGGAGCGTCCCCCCGGCGGGAGCGTCCCCCCGGCGGGAGCCGCCCCGGCGGGAGCCGCCCTGCCCGGGAGGGCACCCCGGCGGGAGCCGGGGAAACGTCCTTTGCCGCTACAGCGGCAAATCCCCCCGCGCACGGGTGTGCGCAACTCCCCGCGCACGGGTGTGCGCACCATCCGGAAAGGAGCCATTGCCATGCCAGAGACAGAACAGGAGACCAACGCCCCCGTCACGGGACGGCAAAAGCTGATTGCTACCCTTTGCATTTTGGTGGGCGCGTCCCTGTGGGGCACCACCGGACTGTTCAACCGCTATCTGATGGCGGGGGGGCTCTCCCCCTATTCCATCACCGTCATTCGGAATTTCGGCGGACTGGTGCTGCTGGCACTGATTTTCGCCCTCCACGACCGCCATGTGTTCCATGTGAAGCCGGCGCATCTGAAATATTTTCTGGGTACGGGCACCATCAGCGTGCTGCTGTTCGCCCTGTGCTACTTCTCCTGTCAGGAGATTTGCTCGCTGGCGGTGGCATCCATTCTGCTGTATACCGCCCCTGCCATGGTGGTGATTTTCTCTGCCATCCTGTGGAAGGAACCCATCACCCAGCGGAAAATCGCCGCCTTGCTGCTGACCCTGTTGGGCTGTGCCTGCGTCACCGGCATCTTTGGCGGCAGTCTCACTGTGACAGTCACCGGCATCCTGCTGGGGCTGGCCTCGGCGCTGTTCTATGCGCTGTACAGCATCTTTGGGCGGTATGCGCTGGCGCACTATGACTCCATGACCGTGACGGTCTGGACCTTTGTGTTTGCGGGATTTGGCTCTCTGCTGTTTATCCGCCCCGCCGAGTTTCGGGCGGCCTTTGCCCAGCCCAGTATGCTGCTGTTCTCTCTGGGACTGGTGGTGTTTTCCACCGTGGTGCCCTATCTGCTGTACACCACGGGACTGGCTAAGGTGGAGTCCGGCAAGGCCTGTATCATGGCCAGCATGGAGCCGGTGGTGGCGTCCCTCATCGGGGCGCTGGTGTTTGGGGAGCCCATGACCTTTTTGACGCTGGCGGGCATCGGCTGTGTGCTGGCGGGGGTCTGGATTTTAAAATAAGACGATAAAATGAGGCGATTTTGTGAAGGATAAGACGGTAAAAACCAATGTCATGCGGATTTTAGAGCAAAAAAAGCTGGCCTATACCCCCCATTTTTACGACGAGGGGGACGACACACCGGCGGACACCCGCAGCTATGGCGAGGCCATCGCGGCGCGACTGGGGCAGGACCCCGCCCGGGCATTTAAGACGCTGGTGACCCGGGGCGCGTCCGGCGGCTATCACGTCTTCGATTTGCCGGTGGCGGAGAATCTCGACCTGAAAAAGGCGGCAAAGTCGGCGGGGGAGAAGTCCCTGAGCCTGATTCCCGTGGGGGAGATTTTGGCGCTGACCGGCTATGTCCGGGGCGGGTGCAGTCCCGTGGGGATGAAAAAGCAGTTCCCCACCGTCTTTCATCAGACGGTCACGGACTATGCAACCATTTTCATCTCCGGCGGCAAGCGGGGCGCACAGGTAGAGCTGTCCCCCACGGCTCTGCTGACCCTGCTGGGCGCAAAGACGGCGGACATTGTGGTGGAGGAACAGGCATAAAAAAGGAGAATAACAAATACCATGCAGGATAAAATCTTTGTCAAGGGCGCACGGGAGAACAATCTGAAAAATATCGACGTGGAAATCCCCCGGGACAAGCTGGTGGTCATCACCGGCCTCTCCGGCAGCGGCAAGTCCAGTCTGGCCTTCGACACCATCTATGCCGAGGGACAGCGCCGCTATGTGGAGTCCCTGTCCTCCTATGCCCGGCAGTTTTTGGGACAGATGGATAAGCCGGATGTGGACTATATCGACGGGCTGTCCCCCGCCATTTCCATCGACCAGAAAACCACGTCGAAAAACCCCCGCTCCACCGTGGGCACGGTGACGGAGATCTATGACTATCTGCGGCTGCTGTGGGCGCGGGTGGGCACGCCCCACTGCCCCAAATGCGGCAAGGAGATCAAGCAGCAGACCATCGACCAGATCATCGATCAGGTGCTGGCGCTGCCCGACGGGACACGGATTCAGGTGATGGCACCGGTCATCCGCGCCCGCAAGGGCGAATACACCAAGGTGTTCGAGGATGCCCGCCGCTCCGGCTATGTCCGCTGTCGGGTGGACGGCAGTCTGTATGAGCTGTCCGAGGAGATCACCCTGGAGAAAAACAAAAAGCACAACATTGAAATCATCATCGACCGGCTGATTCTAAGGCCGGACATCCAGCAGAGACTGACGGATTCCGTGGAGACGGCATCGGCGCTGTCCGGCGGACTGGTGCTGATCAATTTATTGCGGGAGGAGCGGGATCTCCTCTTTTCCCAGAACTATGCCTGCGAGGACTGCGGCGTGTCCATCGAGGAGCTGACCCCCCGGATGTTCTCGTTTAACAATCCCTATGGCGCCTGCCCTCGCTGTACCGGTCTGGGCGCACAGCTCAAGGTCGATCCCCAGCTGATCGTCCCCGACCCCAAGCTGTCGATTTTAGAGGGGGCGATCGCCGCCTCCGGCTGGAACAACATCCGGGGCGACGGCATCTCCCGGATGTATTTCGAGGCGCTGGCGAAGCACTGCCATTTCTCCCTCCAAACCCCCTATCAGGATTTGCCCGAGAGCGTGCAGGACACGATTCTCTATGGCACAAAGGGGGAGAAATTAGAGCTGCACTATGACCAGCCCCGGGGCAAGGGCGTGCTGTACCAGCCCTTCGAGGGCGTGGCGAATAATTTGGAGCGCCGGTATCACGAGACCCAGAGCGATTCCGTCAAGCGGGAGTTGGAGGAGTCCATGGCGGAGTGCCCCTGCCCGGACTGCAAGGGAAAGCGTCTGAAAAAGGAGTCGCTGGCGGTGACGGTGGGGGGCAGCAACATCAATGCCTTCACCTGCCTGTCCGTGGTGGACGAGCTGGCCTTTGTGGACAGTCTGGAGCTGACGGAGACCCAGTCCCGGATCGCCGATCGGATTTTGAAGGAGATTCGTTCCCGCTTGGGCTTTTTGCAGAGTGTGGGACTGGGCTATCTCACCCTGTCTCGGGCGGCGGGCACCCTCTCCGGGGGCGAGAGCCAGCGGATTCGACTGGCGACCCAGATCGGCTCCTCCCTCATGGGCGTGCTGTATATTTTGGACGAGCCGTCCATCGGCCTGCACCAGCGGGACAACGACAAGCTGCTGGAAACCCTGAAGCGGCTCCGGGACTTGGGCAACACCCTGCTGGTGGTGGAGCACGACGAGGACACCATGCGGGCGGCGGACTATATCATCGACGTGGGACCCGGCGCGGGGGTGCAGGGCGGCGAGATCGTGGCGGCGGGCACGCCCAGCGAGGTGATGGCAAATCCCAACTCCCTCACCGGGCAATATCTGTCCGGGGCGAAAAAAGTCCCTGTCCCCACCCAGCGCCGTCCCGGAAACGGCAACTTCCTCCGGGTTTTTGGCGCGGCGGAGAACAACCTCAAGCACATCGACATCTCCATTCCTCTGGGGACACTGACGGTGGTCACCGGGGTCTCCGGCAGCGGAAAATCCTCTCTCATCAACGAGATTCTCTATAAAAAGCTGGGGGTGGAGCTCAATCGCATGAAGGCGCACCCCGGGCACTTCGACCGCATGGAGGGCATGGAGTATCTGGACAAGGTGGTGGACATCGACCAGTCCCCCATCGGGCGGACACCCCGGAGCAATCCCGCCACCTATACCGGGGTCTTTGGCGAAATCCGGGAGCTATTTGCCGCCACCGCCGAGGCGAAGAGCCGGGGCTATGGGCCGGGACGGTTTTCCTTCAACGTGCGGGGCGGACGGTGCGAGGCGTGCAGCGGCGACGGGATGCTGAAAATCGAGATGCACTTTTTGCCGGACATCTATGTCCCCTGCGAGGTCTGCAAGGGCAGACGCTATAACCGGGAGACCTTGGAGGTCACCTATAAGGGCAAAAACATCGCCCAGGTGCTGGACATGACGGCGGCAGAGGGCTTGGACTTCTTTTCTGCCGTGCCCCGGATTCGGGATAAGCTCCAAACCCTCTGCGAGGTGGGACTGTCCTATGTCCGGCTGGGACAGGCATCCACCACCCTCTCCGGGGGCGAGGCACAGCGGGTCAAGCTGGCAACCGAGCTGTCCCGCCGCTCCACCGGCAGCACCATCTATATTTTGGACGAGCCCACCACCGGGCTCCACACCGACGATGTCCGCAAGCTGTTGGAGGTCTTGCAGCGGCTGGTGGACTGCGGCAACACCGTGGTGGTCATCGAGCACAATCTGGACGTGATCAAAACGGCGGACTATCTCATCGATCTGGGGCCTGAGGGCGGAAACTTGGGCGGTGAGGTGGTCTGCACCGGCACACCCGAGGAGGTCGCCGCCGTGGAGGGCTCCTATACCGGGCACTACCTCAAACGGGTACTGTAAGCGCGGGGACGCGGGGGCTTGGGACGCGCTTTTTCGAGAAAAAGCTGTGCAAAAAGCTTTTGTGAGAGTGAGTCAGGGGCATATCCGTTTAGCGGGAAATAGGCGCGGGGGGATAGGTACGCGGCTTTTTGAAAAAAGCCTGCCAAAAACTTTTGTGATCAGATTGGATAGGGCTGTATATTTGCGTGCAAAGCCCCTGCCAAAACAGATCATAAAGTTTTCTTTGCTTCTTTCTTGTTCACAAGAAAGATGACGTACCCCGCCCTCGCCCGTACCCCCCGGCGCAAAGGGGGGCGCTGCCGCATAGAATGCACTGAGGTGAAGAAGATGCATCTATGGCAAGACAGCGTCCTCGCCCTGCTGGCGGCAATCGGGCTGACCACCCTGCTCTGGCTGGCGGTCAGCCTTGTGGGACGGCTGGGTCGGGGGCCCGCCCTGCCCGCCTATCTGCTGCTGCCGGCGGAGGGCGATGCCCCCGCATTGGAGGCCACGGTACACGACCTGCAACGTCTGCGGCGGGAGCTGCGGGGCTTTCCCCCCATCCTGATTTTGGACTGCGGTCTGACAGAGGAGGCGCGGGAGATCGCCCTGCTGCTGTGCGCAGAGGATCGGGGGGTGGCGCTCTGCGTGGGCAAGGGCTTTTTGTGGGACGAATGAGACCATCCATGGACGGATGGAGACAGAGGAGGGGACGGCATGGACGTTTTGCAGACCAGAGAGGGCACCGTACATAGTCTGATTTTCCAGAACGCGGACAACGGCTATACCGTGTTGCGACTGGTGTCGGACGAGGGGGAGCTGACCACGGTGGTGGGCTGTATGCCCGCCGTCGCCCCCGGTGAGCATCTCATCGTCACGGGGACGGAGAGCACCCACCATCAATACGGGGAGCAATTTGTGGCGCAGGACGTGGAGCGCCGTCTGCCGGACGAGGAGGACGGGATTCTGTCCTACCTCTCCTCCGGCATTTTAAAGGGCGTGGGGCCCGCCACCGCCGTCCGACTGGTGGAGCAATTCGGTGCCCAGACCTTGGAGGTCTTGGAGGACAGCCCGGAGCGGCTCGCCGCGGTGAAGGGTCTCACCCGGAAAAAGGCGGCGGCGATCGCCGAGAGCTTCCGCACCCACATGGCGCTTCGGCGGATGATGGACTTTCTCACCCGGTACGAGCTGCCCATCGGCCTTGCCATGCAGCTGGAAAAGCGCTATGGGGACACGGCGCTGTCTGTGGTGCGGGAAAACCCCTACCTGCTGGCGGGGGATTTTTTCGGCGTGGACTTTGCCATCACCGACGAGATCGCCATGAGCCTTGGCATCGCCGCCGACAGCGGCTGTCGCATCGAGGCGGCGGTGCTGTTCGAGCTGAATCACAACGAGAACAACGGACATGTCTTCCTCCCCCGGGACAAGCTGGTGCCCGCCACGGCGCAATTGCTCACCGCACCGACGGACGCGGTGGACGGGGCGCTGGACGCCCTCATCGACCGGGGGGCGGTGGTCTGCCAACAGGTGGCAAGGATAGAGGCCTGCTATCTGCGGCGGCTGTATGAGGCGGAGACCTATGCCACGGCAAAGGTCAATCTGCTGCTTGAGGCCGCTGCCGATCAGGGGGGCGACGTGTCGGGACTGCTGGCGCAAATTCAGGCGGAGCAGGGCATCGAATACGCGCCGGCACAGCGGCGGGCGGTGGAGCTGGCGGCAAGTCGGGGCGTGCTGCTGCTCACCGGCGGCCCCGGCACCGGCAAGACCACCTCTGTCCGGGGCATCGTCGCCCTGTTTCGGCGGATGGGTCTGGATTTGGTGCTGGCGGCTCCCACAGGACGTGCCGCCAAGCGCATGGGCGAGCTCTGCGCCATGGAGGCCACCACCATCCATCGACTGCTGGGCATGAACTGGAACGACGACACCGGCGAGGTGACCTTTACCAAGGGGGAAAAAGAGCCGGTGGAGGCGGATGCCGTCATTGTGGACGAGATGTCCATGGTGGATCTGCCCCTGTTCGCGGCACTGCTCCGGGCACTGCGCCCGGGCTGTCGTCTGGTGCTGGTGGGCGACCCCGACCAGCTGCCGTCGGTGGGGGCGGGCAACGTGTTTGCCGACCTGATTCGCAGTGGGCGGGTGGAGACCGTGGCGCTGACGGAGATTTTCCGTCAGGCAGAGCAATCTGCCATCGTCCGCAACGCCCACGCCGTCAACTGCGGCGAAGCGCCCAATCTGAAAAACGATCAAAAGGATTTCTTTTTCATGTGCCGCCGGGATCCCCAGCGGATCGCCTCCACAGTGGTGGAGCTGGTGCAGACCCGTCTGCCGGAGAACATGGGTGTCCCCGCAAAGGACATTCAGGTGCTGACCCCCACCCACAAGGGCGCGGCGGGCACGCTGGCGCTGAACCGCGCCCTACAGGCGGCGCTGAATCCCAAGGCCAAGGGCAAGCAGGAAAAGCCATGGGGCGAGCGGGTGTTTCGAGAGGGCGACCGCATTATGCAGACCCGCAACGACTATGATGTGATCTGGGAGAAGCCGGACGGCACGGCGGGGGCGGGACTGTTCAACGGCGACGTGGGGCAGGTGGAGAAAATCGACCCCTCCGGCGAATGGCTCACCGTGAATTTCGACGACCGCATCGCCACCTATACCGCCGATATGCTAAACGAGCTGGATCTCGCCTATGCCATGACGGTACATAAGTCCCAGGGCAGCGAATACCGGGCGGTGGTGCTGGCGGCGTGCAACTCCGCGCCGTCGCTGATGGTGCGGGGCGTGCTGTACACCGCCATCACCCGGGCGCGGGAGCTGTTGATTCTGGTGGGGGACGACGGCGCGGTTGCCCGTATGGCCGCCAACGACCGCCAGCAGCGCCGCTATTCCGGTCTGCGGTGGCGACTGCGACAGGAGGCGGTGGCAGAGTGAAGCGCTCCCTTTTGGACTGGTTGTTTCCGCCAAAATGCCCCTTTTGCCGCCGGCTTCTCTCCGGCGGACAGCCCTGTCCCTGCGAGAGCAGCCTGCCCCATACCGGGGAAAATGTCCTGCGGGAGGGCGAGGACTTTGGGCGCTGTGCCGCACCCCTGTGGTACGAGGGCGGGGCGCGGGACTCCCTGCTGCGGTTTAAATTTCAGGGGGAGCGAGGCTATGCCGCTGGCTATGGCGACCTGCTGGCCTCCTGCGCGGCAGACTGCTTTTCCGGGGACTTTGACTGCGTCAGCTGGGTGCCGGTCAGCGACAAGCGCCGCCGGGAGCGGGGCTATGATCAGGCGGAGCTGCTGGCCATCGAGACCGCAAAGCGCTGGGACACCAAGCCCGTCGCTCTGCTGCGCAAAATCGGCGACAACCCCGCCCAGTCCGGCCTGCCGGATGCCGCCGCCCGGCGCAAAAACGTCCGGGGGATGTATGCGCCCCTGCCGGATGCCGCCCTCCCCGGACGGCGGGTTTTGCTGATCGACGATATCCTGACCACCGGCAGCACCTTGGGGGAATGCGTCCGGGTGCTTCGGGCGGCGGGGGCGGCCTCGGTCTGCTGTCTGACGCTGGCACAGACCCGGGAGAAGGCGGGGGCGGCAAAAGAGCCCCAGCCCCACCCTGCGCCGGACTGGCAGGGCGGAAACCCCACGGCAAAATAGACAAAAACAGACCCCATTGCCCCGCTTTTGCTGGAAAACCGTCCATTTGTTGACCCAACAAAGAAAATGACGGAAATCCGCTTGCAAAACGAAAAATAGGGCACTATAATGAAGCTGTATTGTTGTATCGTCACTTTTCCAGTGAGTTGTCGCGGGGAGCAGTCTCCGCGTGGACGCGGTGCGTTTGTGCTGCAACAGAAAAAGAATTTGAGCGAATGAGGTGGACTCTATGTGTTCCATGGCAAAGGATATCGGCATTGACTTGGGTACCGCGTCGGTCTTGGTCTATGTCAAGGGCAAGGGCGTCATTTTAAACGAACCCTCCGTGGTGGCGTTGGATAAAAACACGGGCAAGCTGTTACAGGTGGGCGCAGATGCCCAGGCGATGCTGGGACGTACCCCCGGCAACATCATCGCCATCCGCCCCCTGCGG
>JAVVOA010000011.1:8620-39709 GCA_036656515.1 Oscillospiraceae bacterium
CGAGAGGGCGTGATCTCCGACTATGACATGACGGAGCGGATGTTGAAGGAATTTCTCCACAAGGTGGCGGGCTTCCAGTTTTTCAAGCCACGGGTCATCATCTGCGTGCCCTCCGGCATCACCGAGGTAGAGGAGCGCGCCGTCATCGATGCAGGCATTCAGGCGGGTGCCCGCAAGGTCTATCTCATCGAGGAGCCGGTGGCGGCGGCAATCGGTGCCGGCATCGACATCGCCAAGCCCGACGGGCACATGGTGGTGGATATCGGCGGCGGCACGGCGGACATCGCGGTGATCTCCCTCTCCGGCGTGGTGGAGTCCTGCTCCATCAAGGTGGCGGGCGATCAGCTGAACGAGGCGGTGGTCAAGTACATGCGCCGCAAGCACAATCTGCTGGTGGGCGAGCGCACGGCAGAGGATATGAAAATCAAAATCGGCTGTGTCTTCCCCAAGGACGAGGAGGAGACCATCAACATCCGGGGACGCTGCCTCCTCACCGGCCTGCCCAAGGAGGTCACCGTCAGCTCCAGCGAGATGCTGGATGCTTTCGAGGAGCCGGTGGAGCGCATTATGGAGGCAATCCACTCCGTTTTGGAGCGCACACCCCCCGAGCTGGTGGCGGATATCTCCAACAACGGCATCACCATGACCGGCGGCGGCTCGCTGGTCTCCGGCTTTGACCAGCTGGTGGAGGCACGCACCGGCATCCACACCGTGGTGGCGGAAAACGCCATCTCCTGCGTGGCAGAGGGCACGGGCAAGAGCTTGGACTGGATCGCCACCATGCAGGACGGCACCATGAACCTCTCCCGCAGAAAACAGATGAACTAATGCACAAAGAGAGACGCTTGCAACCGCAAGCGCCTCTCTTTTTCCGTACGCGGGGGAGGGGTACGCGGGGGAGGGTACGCGTTCTTTCTTTTGAAAAAGAAAGAACCAAAGAAAACTTTAATGATCATATTTTGTTGGGCTTTCCCTTGCATTGGAATGGCAAATATGGGGCAAAAGCCGCGTTGCAGGGGACGGATGGTATCCGTCCCCTGCCGGTTATTTCCCAAAAAACGATATCTGAACAAAACAAAGGGGCGGATACCATCCGCCCCTTTGCCCGTTTCCTGTAGCCCTATCCAAGCTCTCATGAAAGCTTTTTGCGCAGCTTTTTCTCGAAAAAGCGCGTCCTCGCCCCCGCGCTGCTCTTTCGGCGAAGGGCACAGCCCTATCCAAACTCTCACAAAAGTTTTTGCTAGGCTTTTTTCAAAAAGCCGCGTACCAAACCCCCGCGCGTCCCCCGCCTACCAGTTGTGGGCGGTGCGGGCGCGTGCCTCGGTCATGGCGAAATAGCTGTAGTCGATGCCGCGATCGGTGTCGCCCCAAGTGGTGTCGATGTGGCAGTCCACGCCGTCCAGCCGTGCCACCGTCCAGATGTGGTCGGGGCTGCTCTGGGTGTGGCAGTCGATGCCCTCCAGCTTCAGCAGCAGGTTGTACGCGCCGGTGTAGCCATCGCAGACGGCGAGGTGCTTGTGGAACACATTGTCGGCGAGATGGGTGGGTGGAAAATCCCCCACCCGCTTCTCATAGGCGCAGTTTTCCGCCAGCCAAGTGAAATACACCCGGGCGATCTCCGTCTCGCTCATCCCGGTGTGGAGCACCCCGGACTCCCAGAGTGTGTCGTGTACGGCGCTGGCGGCGGACAGGGTGCGCGTCCGCAGGACTTGCAGCTCCTCCCACGTCAGCCCGGCGGCGGAAAAGGTGAGTACCAGCGTGCCGGTAGCGGGGTTGTAGCTCGACTGCACCCAGTTGAGCATCTGCTCGCAGTGGTTTTTGGCACAGTCCAGCGCCAGCGTCATCAGTTGACTTTGCCCGGCATCGTCCAGCTTGTCGTAGTGTAGGGTGATGGTGTTTTTGTCCTGCGCCAGCATGTAGCGGAGGTTCGCATCCATCTGATTGCGGGTGCGGGGCGAGGGAATCAGCTCTGGGGGCACGTCCCGAATGAGACCTGCCATGGTGGTGCCCCGGGCGCTGCTGTCCTCCGTCCAGTGGGGGGATAGGCGGAGAGCGGGAACCAGTAGCCGGGTGAGCATGGCGGCCACCTCGCCCCGGGTGATGGCTGTCCCGGGTCGAAAGCTGCCTGTGGCATCGCAGCCCACCAGAATCCCCTGCTTGTATAGGGTCAGGATCTCCGTGCGATAGGGGGTGTAGTCGGTGATGTCCCGGATGCAGCGCCCGGTGGCATAGCCCACGGTGACGGCCTCCTCGTTGATGAGGGGGACTGTCCCCGCCGGCAGAGTCCGCGCCAATACATAGGCCAGCTGTGCCCGGGTGGCGGACTTGTCATAGCCGCCGTCCCACTCCCGCCCAAGGATGCCCTGCGCCTGTAGGTCGTGGAGATAGGGGAGATAGACCGCCCCCGGCGTTCGGTGTGCCTCTGCCCCGGCCTCGGCGTTGCCGGTCTGATATAGACAGCGGAGCCGATCGCAGAAAATCAGTGCCTCGGACAGGAGCATGGGGTCAGACGCGCCATAGGTGCCGTCTGCCCGCCCGGCGGAAAGCCCGTATTCGTATAGGGCGACCACGTTGGCATAGTGGGGGTTGTCTGGGGACAGGTCGGAAAATTGACCGCTGTATTGCGCCGTGGGGACAAAGTTTTCCGTGCTGTCTGTCGCCGCCGCCGCCGTGCCGGATAGCAGGAGGGCGAGGGTCAGGAGGAGGGCAAGCAGCCGCTTTTTCAAGGGCGCACCTTCTTTCTCTGTCAGGGGGTCAGGATGTCCAAATCCGTGGCGATGCGGGGCGTGGTATAGGGGTTGAGGGACTGGTTCACCAGCGTCAAAACCGCCTCGCCGTCCAGATAGATGTAGGGTGCCTTCCACTCGCCGGGCAGGGTGGAAAAGGTGATGTGCTCCGCGCCCATTTTCATGGCCTCGCCCCCCATCCACGCCAGATTGCCCAGGGTCAGATCCGTGGTGACATAGGTCTGGAACAGGTTGGAGAACTCGCTGATTTTAGACAGATTCCCGGGCTGTAGGGTCTGCTTTGCCACGGTTTTCAGAAAATTCTGCTGGGTGGCCATCCGCCCCAAATCCTGGGTGCCATAGCCGGTGCCGTCGTTGTTCTCCCGAAAGCGCACCACCTCTAATGCCTCCTGCCCGTTTAAGTGGCGCGGTCCCTTGGAGAAGTGGATGGACAGGTCTTGGAGGGGATCGTCGTAATTCATGTCAATGGGGATGTCGAAATCCACACCGTCGATGGCATCCACCAGCGCCCGAAAACCCTGCAAATCCACGGATACGGTGAAGTCCACCGGCACGCCCAGCTGCTGGGAGACGGTCTGCGCCATCAGGCTGCTGCCGCCGTGGTTGTATGCGAAGTTGATTTTATGCGCCCTGCCGTCCACCATCGCCTTGGTGTCCCGGGGGATGCTGACGCAGTGGATGGCGCTGTTTTTGGCATCCATCGCCATGAGAATGTTGGTGTCGCTGCCGCCGTTGCCATCGTCCACGCCGGAGATGAGGATGGTGTAAAAATCCGGCTTGCGGGCGGTGCGGGGCGCCTCTACCGGGGTGGGGAGGGCGACGGGGCCCACATGTTCCTTTTGGGCGGGTCTCGTGGGCGGACGGATGACGCAGGCATAGGTGGCGGCGGCGGTGATGCAGGCGAAAACCAGCAGGAGGAGAAGCCGCGCCCTGCCCCGTCCCCGGCGGCGCTGCTGTTGATGTTTCGGCATAAAAAAGCCCCTTTTATCTCAAAGTCAAGTGGAATTGCGACCTTCATTATACAGAGGCGGGTTCAAAAGCACAAGGGCAATTTGGGAAAAAAGCAAACGGAGAGTGTTTGGCTCTCCGTCTGCTTTTCCATTGGCCTCTCAGGGGGTGGGACGCGGGGGGCGGACTGCGCAGCCGTCCGTCAGCAATTGGTGTGGTCGCAGGTGGCGGACAGCTCCTCTAACAGGGTTTTGATCTCGCCCAACAGCTCGGTCTGATAGGACAGGGCACAGCGGATGTAGTGCAGCATGGGATCCGGCAGTGCCGTGGGGGCGGACGCCGTGTCCGGCAGGGGGTGGGGATAGCGATGCATGGTCGGCTCGGCGCAGGGAAAGCGCGGCAGCGGCGGCAGCATCGGTATGGGCGGGTTGGTGCGACGGCATTGTGAATGCCCGCGATTTGCCATGGACAGTCCCTCCTTTCATTCGCCCTTGTACTTTTTGCGGGTGGCGATGCCGCCGCGAATGTGGCGCTGTGCCTTGTTTTCGTCCAGCACCTCCTTGACCTGTAGATAGAGCCGCCGATTGAATTGCGGCAACCGCTCGCTGATGTCTTTATGTACGGTACTCTTACTGATCCCAAACTTTAGGGCGGCGGCTCTGACCGTCGCTTTGTTTTCTATGATGTAAACCGCCAGATCGCAGGCGCGTTCTTCCATATTGCCCTTCAAACACAACACTCCCCATTCGCGTTCGGGAGGGCGGCGCGTCGCCGGAACAGCCTCCCACAGAACACCCTGTATTCTTTGGGAGTATATGCAGGAGAGGAGGGGACTATGTGTCCGCACCCTCCGCCCTCCCGGGCAGGGCGGCTCCCGCCGGGGGAAAGCATCTTTTTCCACGCGGAAAAAGACGCTTTGCAGAAAAAGGCGTACCGCGGGAAAATCCGGGCAAGCCGGATTTCTCCACGCGGGCGGGGGATACTGGCATGGTTTAAATTTGGTAGCATTCCGAAAACGCGATGGTGCGGCAAAAGGCGGGGTCAGCGAGGGCATGGGATACCCCCTACTCCTTGCGCCGCTGCCGCTGCTCTGTCGTTCGAATGAGCGGTTGCGTTGGGACGCGCTCAAACCTTCCCGCCGGCGTGACCTGCACCCGCATGGGTGATGGAATATCGGGAGGAGGACTATTTGCCTCTCTCGGCGCTGCAACGCTTTGCCTTCTGCCGCTCCCCACGCGGGGAGCGTGGATTGAAATTCGCCAATGATACCAAAAACGAGCCGCTCGGCACTGTTTTGACAGCGCTTGCGGCTCGCTTTTTCTGTTTCTCTATGGATGGCGGGAGGGGGGTGACAGACCGCCGTCAAAGCGGTTTAGGGAGCGGGGGCAGGTGGGTGGGCGCGTCCTCGATTGCGTCAAAGCATTGGAAGCAATTCTTTCCCCGCTGCTTGGCAACCAGCAGGGCGGCATCCGCAGAGCGATAGAGGGCGGCATAGTCGCACCCATCCTCCGGCGCGTGGCAGACACCGATGGAGACAGAGAGACCCCGAATCTGCAAGGTCGCCCGCAGTGCCGCAAATCGCTGGCGCAACGTGTCTCCGGAGAGGGAGCAGGGGAAAAACACCACAAATTCATCGCCGCCCAGCCGCGCCAGAACATCGGTGCTCTCCAGCGTGCCACGGAGGGCGGTAGCCACCTGACAGAGGGCATCGTCGCCGCTGATATGCCCCATGGAATCGTTGATATGCTTGAAATTGTCCACATCCAGCATGAGAAAGGTGGCGGGCGCTTGGGGGGTTTCCAGAAAAAAGGAATTGATCCGCTGCACCAGCGCACTGCGGTTATACACACCGGTGAGACTGTCCCGCTCCATTTGGGTCTGTAGAGACAGACAGAGCTGCTGTTCGGTGGTGACATCCGCCAGAATGCAGTGATAGAATTCCTCGCCATATTCCCGGTGGGAGCGGATCCCCGTCATCCTTCCCCAAGTGTCGGGGACGGCGGGGATTTTGAAGGTGACGGTAAAGTTGCGCCCCTCGCGGATGGCGGCGGCAAAATCCGCACCCAGCAGGGCAGAGCTACTGGGCTCGCTCAGGGGATAGGGCAACCGGCCGGCGTGCATGGCGGCGCAATCCTCCTCGGTATAGCCAAAGAGGGTACAATAGCTCTCGTTGCAGTACAGGGTGTGGATGGCGCTGGCATCCGGCGCGATTTTTAGGATGGCAACACCGCCGGGAATGGCGTGAAGCAGATCCTGCATCCCTTGGAGATGGTGCCGCAACTCCCGCTCCTGCCGCTGTAGCAGCAGCTTGCTGCCCGCCATCACATTGGCCACCCGGCGGGTGAGTACCTCGGCAGTATAGGGCTTGGCGATGAAATCCGCCGCCCCCAGCGCCAGCGAACACAGCTCCCCCTCTGCCGCAGAGAGGACAAGGACGGGGATGTCACTTAAAAAGCTGTGCAGCCGCATTTGCTCCATGAGATAGGAGCCGTCCTGCCCGGGCATGGGCAAATCCAGCAGCACCACGTCTATCCGTCTGCCGTGTGCCAGCAGATAGTCCACCGCCTCGCCGCCGTTTTCCGCCTGTGCAAGGGTATAGCTGTTTTCGAAAATATGGACAAGCGCCTGGCGCTTCTCCGCCGTATCCCCCACAAGGAGCATGGTGCAGTCGCAGAGGACAGCGGGTTCTGTGACTGCGGGGATACCGCCGGCAAGGGTGGGCGCGTGGCTCATATCCGCAATCCGGGAATGGCGGAGCAGCGCGTCAAACTCGGCGGCGGGCATGGGCTTGGCATAGTAGAAGCCCTGGGCATAGTTGCAGTCCATATTGCGGAGCATAGAGGCCTGTGCCTCGGTCTCCACCCCCTCGGCAATCACAGACAGACCCAGCCATTTGGCAAGGCTGATGATAAAGCTGATGATATTCTCGCCCCGGTTGCTCTGCAAAAAGTGCATGTCCAGCTTGAGGATATCAATGGGCAGCTCGTTTAGCATATTCAGGGAGGAGTAGCCAGAGCCGAAATCATCCATCTCAATGATGAAGCCGCTCTCCTTCAGCACCGTGACCATCTCGATGATCTGCCGGGGATTCTGGGTATAGGCGGACTCGGTGATCTCCAGATGGAGGTAGTAGGGGTCCAGTCGATAGGTGTGGAGCAGCGCCAACAGGAGCTCTGGCAATTGGGGGTTATACACGTCCACCCGGGACACATTGACAGAGATGGGCGGCGGGGTCTGTCCCGCGTCCAGCAGCTCCCGCAGATGGCGACAGGTCTGCTCCCAGATGCAAAAATCCAAGTCGGTGATAAAGCCGTTGCGCTCGAACAGGGGGACAAATTCGCCGGGAGAAATCACCCCTCGCTTCGGATGCACCCAGCGCACCAGTGCCTCTGCCCCCACGATTTGGTTGGTGAATAAATCATATTTGGGCTGGTAAAACGCCTGAAACTGCCCGGCTTGCAGGGCGGATTTCATGGTGTCGGTAATGCGCTGCTCTGCCAACAGACGCTCCCGGATGGAGTCGTCATAATAGGCGTGATACACCTCGTACTTGCCCTTGATGGAGCCGATGGCCAGACGGGCGCGGTCGCACATGGTACTGGCGGGCAGGGAGATGTCGTCAATCTGATAGATGCCATATTGCGCCACCAGATGGATGTTGAGGGGGAAGCAGTTGACGGATTCATTCCCCTCGATAAAATATTCTTTTTTATAGTTCTCCCGGGGACGGCGGATCAGCATGGCAAAGGTATCCGCCCCCAATCTGCCGCAGATACCGTGCTCCCGCACCCGGGCAGAGAGCAGGTCGGCGATGAAGCAGAGCAGCTTGTCCCCCTCTGCCATGCCAAACAGGTCGTTGACCAGCTTAAAACGCTCGATGTCCATGCAGATCATGTCATAGGGCTGGTCGGGATTGGCCCGCAGCAGCTTTGTGGCCTCCTGATAGAAAAAGTCCTTGCTGTACAGCCCCGTCAGCGAGTCGTGCTCCACCGTCTGGATAAAGACCATGGACTCCCGCAGGCGGATGGCGTTGGCCAGCCGGTGCTTGATGATGGACGGCTTATAGGGCTTTGACAGGAAATCGGACGCGCCCAGCGACAGGGCGCGCACCTCGGCCGCCTCGCCCTCCTGCTGGGTGGTGACAATCACCGGGATGCCAGACAGGTGGGGAATGCGCTGCTGGCGCTCTAAAAAGGCATAGCCGTCCATCTCGGGCATGATGAGATCCAGCAGAATGGCAGAGATGTGTTCCCACTCGCGAGAGAGCAGCTCCAAGGCCTGTACGCCGTTTTCTGCCGTGAAAATCGTATAGTCTTCGCCCAGACTTTTACAGAGGATCTTCCGATTGATCAGTTGGTCATCTACAATCAAAATTGTCCGTTTTTCCATTTGGCAGCCCCCAAAAAATGAAACCCGCAAATGCGGCAATCATTGGTCATTCTACGCGGATTTCCATGCTTTTCCCTGAGATTGCAGTGCGCGGAGAGAGAAAAACAACCACGATACAAGATACCTTAAAGATATCATAATTTTCCACTGGATGCAACCATATTCAGGAAAAAACGCCGAGATTTGACCGTCTGTCAAGGGCTTTCGCCATTGTACTACAGACTTTTTGCGGCGTTGTGGGAAATTTGCACAAAAATGCGCCGCAGAACGGTGGCCTCCTCCGGGGAGATCCCGTCGGTCAAACGCGCGCGAAAACAGGCCTGAGCGGCAAGCAATCTGTCCACCACGGCGGCGGACTCCCCCGTCAGCCCCAGCAGCTGATAGCGGCGGTCGGTGGGGTGAACCTCCACCCGGAGCAGTCCCCGCCCCAAGAGCAGCTCCACGGCGCGGGAGACATAGGCCCGGGAGACGCCCCGGTACTCCGCCACATCCCGGGCGGTGTTGTACTGGGGATTGTTGTGTAAAAAGAGCAGCACGTCCGCCTCTGGGCGGGAGAGCCCACAGTCCGCCGCCGCCCGATCGATGACCCCGTGATAGAGGTCGATGAGCTGCTTTTGCAGCAGTAAAAAATCGCTGATGGCATTTGTAGGTTCCATATGCCGCCTCCTCGTCAGAATGTTCTCGGATAATAGTTGACAAAGTAACTATTATTGTGTAAACTATTCTATCTGAACCGCTCTCATTTGTCAATGCCGGGCTTTGCCGCGCTGTGGGGCGAGGCTGATTTTTTTTAGGAGGCTTTCCATGAACAACAATACAGAGGCACTGGGGCGCGATCCGGTGGGCAAGCTGCTTTTCAAGCTGGCTGCCCCTGCCATTGCCGCCCAGATCATCAATTTACTGTACAATCTGGTGGATCGGATGTACATCGGACACATTCCCGTGGTGGGACGGGACGCGCTGACGGGAGTGGGCGTCTGTCTGCCCCTGATCATGATCATCTCCGCCTTTGCGGCGCTGGTGTCCATGGGCGGCGCACCCCGGGCATCCATCTTTTTGGGCAAGGGGGAGAAGGACAACGCCGAGCGGGTGTTGGGCAACTCCGTGACCCTGCTGGTGGCGATATCCGTGGTGCTGACGGTGGTGTTCTGGGTCTTTGCCGAGGATATGCTGCTGGTGTTTGGTGCCAGCGGCAACACGGTGCAGTATGGCGTGGACTATATGAAAATCTATGCCTTGGGCACCCTGTTTGTCCAGCTGACACTGGGCTTAAATGCCTTTATCAGCGCCCAGGGCTTTGCCAAGACCAGTATGCTGACGGTGTGCATCGGCGCGGTGTGCAACATCATTTTGGACCCCATTCTCATCTTTGGACTGGACATGGGCGTGGCGGGCGCGGCGCTTGCCACGATTATTTCCCAAGCGGTGTCCATGGTCTGGATCCTCATCTTTCTGCTGGGGAAAAAGACCACCCTGCGCATCTCGGCAAAGAACCTGCGGCTCTCCCGCCGGATTGTGCTGCCCAGCATCGCTCTGGGACTGTCCCCCTTCATCATGCAGGCGACAGAGAGCCTGATCGCCGTCTGCTTCAACTCCTCTCTGCTGAAATACGGCGGGGATTTGGCGGTGGGTGCCATGACGATTTTGACCAGCGTGATGCAGTTTTCCATGCTGCCGCTGCAAGGCTTGACCCAAGGGGCACAGCCCATTCTCAGCTATAATTTCGGCGCACGGAACCCGGAGCGCGTCCGCCATACCTTCAAACTGCTACTGATTGCCTGCCTGACCTATTCCACTGCCATCTGGGCGCTGGCACAGTTCATGCCCCAGATGTTTGTGCTGATTTTCAACGACGACCCCCAACTGCTGGCCTTTGCCTCCCACGCCCTGCGGGTGTATATGGCGGTGTCTCTGGTCTTTGGGGTGCAGATTGCCTGTCAGCAGACCTTTGTGGCGCTGGGCAATGCCAAATGCTCCCTGTTTCTCGCCCTGCTGCGGAAGATCATCCTGCTGATTCCCCTGATTTATGTGCTGCCCCTGCTTTTCACCGGCGATCAGACCACCGCCGTGTTTCTGGCAGAGCCGGTGGCGGACTTCTTGGCGGTGACCACCACGGCGATTCTGTTTGCGGTGCAGTTTAAAAAGAGCATGGGAGAGCTGTCCCGGGCGGACTGAGGCTCCCAAACGCCGCTCTCTGTTTGACAATGGAGAGCGGCGTTTCTTCACGGAACTTTAGCTGCCTTTTACGAGAAATGCTTTAAATGTTCACAATTTGGCGGTATAATAATAGACCTGTTTGCGGGACGGCTGTCCCTGTAGAGGGGACGACCCGCGCAGAGAGGTTTGAGGATTTTTTGAGGAAACGGGGAGACGGGAATCGATCTCCCTGCCTGCGGACGGCGGGAATACAGGAAAAGGATTGGCGGTATGAAAGAGACGATGCAGGAGACCCAGCACCCGGCAGAGCCGGAGAGCGAGAAAATTGCGGCAATCGAGGAGCAGATCGAAATCAGCGAGGCAACCCCAAAGACACCCCGTCGGGGGCGGATTCGGGGCTTTTTGCGGGACTGCAAAACCGATCGAAAAAAGCGCAAACGGCTGATCATCGGTCTGGTCGTTGTGCTGGTGCTGTTGGTGCTGTTTTTCCCCAGAGGGAAGAAGCCCGCCTATGGCGCACCTACATATCTGACGGCACAGCTGGAGCATCGCAATCTGGTGCAGTCCCTCTCCGGCAGCGGCACCCTACAGCCGGCGGACGCCTATACCGTCACCACGCTGTTAGAGGGCGAGGTGCTGACGGCGGACTTTGCCGAGGGGGATATGGTGAAAAAGGATCAGCTGCTCTATGCCATCGACAGCGCGGATGCCGTGGGCGGCATGGAGCGGGCGGAAATTGCCCTGTCTCAGGCACAGCGGGGCTATGAGACGCTGGTGAAAAACGCCGGTGTCGCCGCCCCTGCGGCGGGACAGGTCTATGAGCTGGCGGTGGACGTGGGGGATTCTGTCGCCCCGGGACAGACGCTGGCGGTGCTGCGCAACAGCGGCACCATGACCATCGAGCTGCCCTTCCCGGCGGACGACGCGGCGAAATTTCATGTGGGACAGAGCGCCACAGTGACGCTGGATGGCTCCTTCGAGACCCTGACCGGCACGGTGCGGCAGATCTCCGGCAGCAATGTGGTGCTCACCGGCAACCGCATTGTGCGACAGGTGACCATCGAGGTACAGAACCCCGGCGGACTGTCCGACAGTCAGGTGGCGACTGCCACCATCGGCGGGGCGGGCAGCAGCGGCAACGGCACCTTTTCCGCCGAGACAGAGTGGACGGTCACTGCCACCGTCGCCGGTGAGGTGACGGGTATCAACGCCCACGAGGGCAGCCGGGTGGCAAAGGGACAGAGCATTCTGTCTCTGGGCGGCAGCGATTTGGACAATCAGCTGCAAAGCGCCCAAGAGGGTGTCCGCAACGCGGAGATCGCGCTGGACGCACAGAGCGACCAGCTGGACAACTATACCATCCAGTCCCCCATCGCGGGCACCATCGTGGACAAGGAGTATAAGGCGGGGGACACGGTGGAGAGCGGCAAGGTGCTGTGTACCATCTATGACCTGTCCTATCTGGAGCTGACCATGAACATCGACGAGCTGGACATCAGTCAGGTGGCGGTGGGACAGACGGTGGAGATCACCGCCGATGCCGTGGAAAACCAGACCTATACCGGCAAGATCACCAAGGTCAGCGTGGCGGGTGTCACCACCGGCGGCATCACCTCCTATCCCGTGACCGTGCGGGTGGAGGAGCTGGACGGCCTGCTCCCCGGCATGAATGTGGACGCAAAAATCATCGTGGATCAGGCGGACAACGTGCTGACCATCCCCAGTGGGGCGGTGGAGCGGGGCAATCGGGTGCTGGTGACGGCGGAGTCCCCCAGTGCCAAAAACGCCATCCCCGGGGCGACTGCGCCGGAGGGCTATGCCTATGTGTCGGTGGAGACCGGCCTGTCTGACAGCGACTATATCCAGATTTGCGGCGGGCTGACCGAGACGGATACCGTGGCGTACATCAAGGTGTCCACCGCCGGCATGACCGCCATGGGGATGATGATGGGCGGAGCTGAAGAGGCTCCGGCAGACGGCGAAGCGCCCCCCGACGGAGGGGCACAGGGATGAGCGCGTTAATTGAGTTTCGGGATGTGTCCAAGGTCTATCAGATGGGCGACTCCACCGTGCGGGCGGCGGATCACATCTCCATGCAGATTCAAAAGGGGGAATTTGTGGCCATTGTGGGGCAGTCCGGCTCCGGCAAATCCACCTGCATGAACATCATCGGCTGTCTGGATGTCCCCACCGACGGCATCTATTATCTGGATGGTCGAGACGTGGGACAGATGGACAAAAACGAGCTGGCGGAAATCCGCAACGAAAAGCTGGGCTTCATCTTCCAGCAGTACAATCTGTTGCCCAAGCTGACCCTGCTGGAAAATGTGGAGGTACCCCTGATGTATGCCGGGGTGGGGCGGAGTGAGCGCCGCCGCCGGGCACAGGAGACCTTGGAGGGGGTGGGACTGGGCGACAAGCTCCATCAAAAGCCCAACCAGCTCTCCGGCGGACAGCAGCAGCGGGTGTCCATCGCCCGGGCGCTGGTGGGAAAGCCGGCGGTGATTCTGGCGGACGAACCCACCGGCGCATTGGACTCCCACACCGGGCGAGAGGTCTTAAAGCTCTTGCAGGAGCTCCATCGGGCGGGCAACACCGTGGTGCTGATCACCCACGACAACTCCATCGCCATTCAGGCACAGCGCATCATCCGGTTGGAGGACGGGCGGGTGGTCTATGACGGCGATTCCGCCGCGCCGGAGGCCGTGGTGCTGCCCGATCTCTCCCGAAGGGGGGGTGGGGCGCAATGACCTTTGTGGAATCCCTGCGACAGGCCATCAAAAATATCTGGGCCAGCAAAATGCGCACCTTCCTCACCATGCTGGGCATCATCATCGGCGTGACGGCGGTGATCGTGATCACCGGTCTTGGCAACGGCATGGAGATCTATATGGAGGAGAGCTTTGCCGATTTGGGCACCAACACCCTAAATGTCATGGTCATGGGACGGGGCAGCTCCTCCCGCAGCATCTCGGTGGAGGACATCTATGCCGTGGCAGACGAAAATCCCGACTATTTCGACCATGTGTCCCCCATGGTGGAGATGAGCGGCCCTGTGAAAATCGGCACCGAGGAGGCCAAAAAAACCGGCGTGACCGGGGTCAGCGAGGACTTTTTCAAAATCAGAAGCTATGAGGTCGCCGCAGGGCGGGGACTGGAATATGTGGACATCACTGCGAGGCGGCACGTCTGCGTGGTGGGCAGCTATGTGGCGGACACCTGGTTCGGCGGCGACGCTGTGGGCAAATCCCTGAAAATCGGCGGCGACCGGCTGACCATCGTGGGGGTTTTGGCGCAAGAGGCGGACAAGAAAAGCGAGGAGGGCGGCACGGACGACGCAGTCTATCTGCCCTATAGCACCGCCGCCCGGCTCTCCGGCATGGGCTCCATCGGCGGCTATATTTTAACCGTCCACAACAAGGACACCGCCGCCATCAGCAAGGGCTTGGTGGAGGACGCGCTGTACAGGGTCTTTGAGGACACGGATGCCTATACCGTCATCAGCATGGTGGAGATGATGGACATGATGAACACCATGATCGACATGAACGTCACCATTCTGACCATCATCGCCGCGATTTCGCTGGTGGTGGGCGGCATCGGCATTATGAACATCATGCTGGTCTCCGTCACCGAGCGCACCCGGGAAATCGGCATCCGCAAGGCGCTGGGTGCCAAGGAGCGGTCGATTATGGAGCAATTTGTCATCGAGGCGGCGCTGACCTCTGCCTTGGGCGGGATACTGGGCATTCTGCTGGGCTATGCCCTGTCGGCGGCGGCCACGGTGCTGATCGCCCAGCTGATGCAGGTGAATTTGCCGGTGACACCCACGGCGCAGTCCATCTGCGTGGCGGTGGGGGTATCGGCGGCTATCGGCATTGCCTTTGGCTATCTGCCCGCCAAAAAGGCGGCGCGGCTCAACCCCATCGACGCACTGCATTTCGATTAGGAGGAAAAAGAAGATGAAGCATAGAATTCTTGCACTGGGTCTGGCGCTGTGTCTGACGGTGTCGCTGTTGGCGATGCCCGCCGGGGCGACGGACACCGCCGGCACCGATCTGGGCGCGCTCCAAACCGTCCGGGCACTGGGCATTCTGGTGGGGGACGGCAGGGGCAATCTCAATTTGGAGGGCGCGGTCACCCGGGCGCAGTTTGCCAAGATGCTGGTCTCTGCCTCGCCCTATCGGGACACCGTGGGGGACGGCACAGGCAGCTCCCTGTTTCGGGATGTGAAAAGCAACTACTGGGCGGCGGAGTATATCAAAATCGCCGTGGATTCCGGCTGGATGGTGGGCTATGTGGACGGCAGCTTCCGCCCAGAGAAAACCATCAAGCTGGAGGAGGGCTGTACCGCGGCACTGCGGCTGTTGGGCTATCAGTCCAAGGATCTGGCGGGCTCCTTCCCCTCGGCACAGCTGTCCAAGGCGGCGGCTCTGGGTCTGCGGGACAGCATTTCCCTGCCCCGGGGAGGGATTTTGACCCGGGGGGACTGCATGTACCTGTTTTACAATCTGATGACCGCCAAAACCGCCGCCGGGGCGGTCTATGCCACCACCTTGGGCTATAGCCTGACGGCGGGGGGACAGCTGGACTATGCCGCGCTGGTGTCCGCCCGGATGAGCGGCCCCTTTGTACTGGGGTCGGACACAAAGCCCGCCCTGCCCTTTTCCACGGCGGGGGCGACGGTCTATCGCAACGGCAAGGACTCTACCCTGTCGGCGGCAGCGGCCTATGACGTATACTATTACAACAGCGATTTGCGCACCATCTGGATGTTTGACAACAAGGTCACCGGCACCTATACAGCGGCGACCCCCTCGGCGACAGCGCCGGCCTCTGTCACCGTGGCGGGGGTCACCTATCCCGTCAGCGGCGCGGCGGCGGCCTTCAAGCTCTCTGCCATGGGCAGCTATCGACTGGGCGACGTGGTGACCCTGCTGCTGGGGATGGACGGCAGTGTGGTGGATGTGGCGGACAGCGCCGCCACCGCAGGCTATTACTATGGCGTGGTCACCGCCACCGGCACCGCCGATTATAAGGACGGCGACGGCAAGGTCAGCTCCTCCCGCTTTGTCAAGGTGATCTGCACCGACGGTGTGACCCGCCAGTTTGAGACGGGGAAGGCAGAGCAGCCCGTGGGCGCATTGGTCACCGTGGACTATGACGGCAAAACCGGCACCGTCCGCCAATTGACCTCCAAATCCATGGGCGGCAGAGTCAGCGCCGACGGCACCCGACTGGGCGAGGTCTCCCTTGCGCCGGACGTGGAGATTTTGGACACCACCGCCGACGGCCACGGCAAGGCCATCTATGCCACCCGGATCGCGGGGACACAGCTGGCGGAGAAAAACGTGGTCTACTACTCCAAAAATGACCGGGGCGAAATCGACCGCCTGATCCTGCGGGATGCCACCGGCGACGCGGCGGTCTATGGACTGGTGACGGATGCCATGGAGGTCGGCGGCGGCCCCTGCGTGTACAGCTATCTCATGGGCGGCGTATCCGGCACCCTGAGCACCGGTGCGCGACAGCACGTCAGCTCCGGCGGCGCGGTCTTCGGCTACAAGGACGGCGGGGTGGACAAAATCGCCAATCTGACAGAGGTGGCTATCGATTCCGTCACAGGCCTCACCGGCAGGGCGGGGGAGCGCACCTATGCGATCGCCGAGGATGCGCAGGTCTATGTCAACGACGGTGTGGGGCGGTTTACCCTGTCCAATCTCACCACGGTGACGGGCAGTGACCGCTATACCCTCCGGGGCTATACGGATACCTGCGGCGGCGCGGGCGGCCGGGTGCGGGTGCTGCTGGCCACGGCAAAGCCATAAAATCAAAAATACCCACAAAAAAGCCAGCCGATTGTCCGCAGTTCGTGGACAGTCGGCTGGCTTGCGTCAAGAGCCACCCCCACGCCCACCCGGCGATGCAGGGGGACTGCCCGGCGGTCGGCGCGGTGAAAACCAGAGAAAAAGCGGGGTGGGGAGGGTATCCTACCCGGCTTTCCCGGTGTTTTGACGAAGGAAATTCGGGGGAAAACAGACATCCCTTTTGGGAGAGGAACCATCGGCGGAAAAGGGAGAAGCAGACAGTGGACACAGGGCACGGAAGGGAAAAACCCTCCGTGCCTTTGTGCGTTCTGTAGATTACAGGAGTGAGAAATTGGTGATTCAGTATATTTGCCGATAAGAAGTAGTGAAGTTGTCACATTTAAACAAGACATTCCCCGAAAATTTACACTATTCACAAATTGTTCATTTTTCTCTTGACAGAATCCAGGAAAACGATTACTATAACAGGGTCAGCTGCAATAGAAACACGCGCACGTTGCAAAAAATGACGGATTTTCCCACCGGAATTGGTGAAAATGCCTAAGACGGCTGGAATGGGCGGTAAAACAACATGGAGCAAAGCAAGGAAGCCATTTTAAAACAGGTATTGGCCGGGTATGCCGGTTACTTCAATATCACAGAACAGACCGTACTGGACGGACTCCCTCTGGCGGCAGAGGCAGAGTTTCACTCCCGGGACGAGCGCTATGTTCTGTCCAAGCACGCCCAGCTCTGGGCGGCGGAAAACAATGAATACGCCTTCTTTGTGCTGGCGGATACGCTGACGGCAGAGCAGGTGCAGACCTATTACGACGCAGTGCTGGCTGAGGGGCTGCGCCGCATCTCCCCCCATGGCGAGCATATGTGCTCCTATATCACGCTGGCCTTTGTGGCGGACACCATCCAGCCAGAGGCGCAAAAGCGCATCCGCAAGCTGAAATTCTCCAAGAGCTTCTGCTTCACCCTCCGGGGCTGGGCAGAGTTTCGCGCCGCCGGATACGAGGTCTCCACCGGAGACTTCTGTGCGGGCGGACTGGGGCAGGAGGTCGTCAAATCCTTCCGCCAGATTCTGGGGCTGAAATAATTTAGTTGTAGGACGCTTGTATGGCGTTTTATAAATATTTGTTTGCCGAACGGCAAAAGTGAGAAAGGAAGTATTCAATCGTGAATGCACTCGTAATCCTCGTAGTTGGTATTGCGTTCCTCGTGGCGGGCTATTTGATCTATGGTCGCTGGCTTGCCAAGACATGGGGCGTGGATGACACCAAAGAAACCCCCTCCCACACGATGGAAGACGGTCAGGACTATTGCCCTGCCAAGGCTCCCGTGCTGATGGGACACCACTTCTCCTCTATCGCGGGCGCAGGCCCCATCAACGGCCCCATTCAGGCGGCTGTGTTCGGCTGGGTTCCCGTACTGCTGTGGATCCTCATCGGCGGCGTGTTCTTCGGTGCTGTCCATGACTTTGGCGCACTGTTCGCCTCTATCCGCAACAAGGGTCACTCCATCGGCGAAGTCATCGCCAGCAGCATTGGCCCCCGTGCCAAGAAGCTGTTCACTGTGTTTGGCTATCTGGTTCTGGTGCTGGTGGTTGCGGCTTTTGCCTCCATCGTCGCCTCCACCTTCAACGGCTTTGATGCAGACGGTGCCACCATTGCCTCCAACGGCACCACCGCCACCATCTCCCTGCTGTTCATCGTGCTGGCGATCATCTTCGGCTTCTGCGTCTATCGCCGTCACGCACCCCTGAGCATCTCCACCATCATCGGCGTGGTGGGCATTGTCATCATCACCATCATCGGTATGAAGTGCCCGATCTTCGTCTCCGGCAACATCTGGATGATCGTTCTGGGCGTATACATTTTGGTGGCCTCGGTCACCCCGGTCTGGATTTTGCTCCAGCCCCGTGACTATCTGTCCTCCTTCCTGCTGTATTTCATGATGGCAGTGGCAGTGGTCGGCATCGTGGGTGCCCATCCTGTGATCGACATCCCCATGTTCACCGGCTTTGTGGATCCCATCACCAATCTGGGCCCCATGTTCCCGGCTCTGTTCGTCACCATCGCCTGCGGCGCGATTTCCGGCTTCCACTCCTTGGTCTCCTCCGGCACCACCTCTAAGCAGATCGACCGGGAGAGAGACGCCCTGCCCATCGGCTACGGCGCCATGCTCATCGAGTGCGCACTGGCGATCGTCTCCCTCATCGCCGTGGGCTACATCTGGTCCACCTTTGTGGAAGCGGGCGGCAAGATGGCTCCCACCGTCGTCTTTGCCTCCGGCATCTCCAAGATGGTCGCCACCATCCCCGGCCTTGCCGGACTGGAGAGCACCCTGTACTCTCTGCTGGTGCTGACCGTCTCCGTCTTCTGCCTGACCTCTCTGGATACCGCCACCCGTCTGGCGCGGTATATGTTCCAGGAGTTCTGGCTGGAGGGCAACCAGACCTATAAGGATGCCAAGGGCTATAAGGCCATCCTTGCCAACCCCTATGTCTCCACCATCATCACCGTGGTGCTGGGCATCGGTCTGGGCATGACCGGCTATGCCAAGATCTGGCCTCTGTTTGGCGCTGCCAACCAGTTGCTGGCTGCTCTGGCTCTGCTGGCTGTGGCCTGCTGGCTGGGCGATCTGGGCAAGAACAACAAGATGTTCTACTTCCCCATGGGCTTTATGCTGGTTGTCACCCTGACCTCTCTGGTCATCACCGTCAAGAGCAAGATCATGCTGATCTTTGGCGGCAACGTAGAGGCCATTGCCAAGGCGGGCGGCATTGCCACCTGCTGGATGCAGGGCATTCTGGGCAGTGCACTGCTGGTGCTGGCTGTCATTCTGGCAATCGAGGGCATCCAGGCGCTGCTGCGCCGCAAGGACGCTTCCAAGGCTGCCTAAATCCCACCATTTCCACAATATCCATAAAAAGGCACAGAGGTTTAAAGACCTCTGTGCCTTTTCGCTTGCCCCCCAACGACCCTGCGGATCGTCACTTCCATTTTGAGGGATTTGGTCAGCGGGCAAAAAATAGCATCTGGCGGCTAGGATGCCAAAACGTCCGATTTACTGACCAAAATTGCCAATAATGGAGTTGACATCTCCTAAAAAAAGAGGTATTATGACATCATACAGCGATTGGGACATCATACAATGATAGAGGATGTCCCGAAAGGAGTGAAACCGATTGACAGAAGCAAACCTAGTCACACGCTTTGAGAAGCAGAAGATCGTTTTAGTCACCGGACATTATGGCAGCGGGAAGACGGAGTTTGCCGTGAACCTCGCCTTGCAGATGGCGGCATCGGGACGGAAGACCGCCCTTGCCGATTTGGATATTGTCAACCCCTACTTTCGCTCCAGAGAGCGGAGAGGGATTTTAGAGGCACACGGCATCCGCCTGATTGCCACCTCTCAGTCCTGCACGGATGCGGACGTACCGTCCCTGCCGGCGGACATTTTGGTCAGCTTTCAAGATCCCGCCCTGTTCACCGTCTATGATGTGGGCGGCGATCCCGCAGGCGCGCGGGTGCTGGCGCGGTGGCGTCCCCAGCTGATGAGCGTCCCCCACGAGGTGGTCTGCGTCCTAAACGCCAACCGTCCCGAGACGGCGACGATGGAGAGCGCCATCCAATATATCCGCAATATCGAGGCAACCTGCGGCTTGACCATTGCCGGATTGGTCAACAACACCCACCTCTGCGGCGAGACCACCGAGGTGGATATCGCCAAGGGCAAGCGTCTGGCAGACGCGGTGTCCGCAGAGACCGGCATCCCTGTTGTATGTCATGTGGCGGTGAAGAGTCTGGCTCCGCAGCTGGCGGAGGAGAATGTTTACCCCATTGATATTTATATGAAGAAGCCATGGGAATAACCGCATTTCAAATTTTTCTGAATGGAGGCAAGAATCAATGACAGCAAAAGTAACTTTTGACCAGGAACGCTGTAAGGGCTGTGAGCTGTGCACCACAGTCTGCCCGAAGAAGATCGTGGTGATCGACCAGAACGTCATCAACCGCAAGGGCTATCACCCGGCGACCATCACCGACATGAGTCAGTGCATCGCTTGCGCAAGCTGCGCAAAAATCTGCCCCGATTCCATTATCACCGTCGAAAAGAATTAGCAGGAGGAGGAATAACTGTGGAAAAAGAACTGTGGAAGGGTAACGAAGCCATTGCAGAGGCCGCCATTCGCGCCGGCTGCAAATGCTTCTTTGGTTACCCCATTACCCCGCAAAGCGAAGTCCCCGAATACATGTCCTTACATATGCCCAAATCGGGGGGCGTGTTTGTCCAGTCCGAGTCCGAGGTTTCGGCGATCAACATGGTCTATGGCGCTGCCGGTACCGGCGTGCGTGCTATGACCTCCTCCTCCTCTCCCGGAGTGAGCCTGAAGCAGGAGGGCATCACCTATATCGCAGGCGCCGAGCTGCCTGCTGTCATCGTCAACGTCATGCGTGGCGGCCCCGGCCTTGGCACCATTCAGCCGGCACAGGGCGACTATTTCCAGGCAACCCGCGGCGGCGGCAACGGCGACTATCGCACCGTGGTGCTGGCTCCCTGCAACATTCAGGAAGCCGTGGACTTTACCCAAGAGGCGTTTGATATCGCCGATCAGTACCGCAACCCCGTTGTGGTGCTGGCAGACGGTCTGATCGGTCAGATGATGGAGCCCATCGTCTGGCACGAGCTGCCCAAGCGCAAGCTGCCCGCCAAGGATTGGGCGGCAAACGGCAGACACGGCCGTGACCACACCAACGTCATCAACTCGCTGTACATCGATCCCGATGTCTGCGATAAGCATAACCAGCATTTGCAGGAGAAGTACGACGAAATCGCCCGCAATGAAGTCCGCTGGGAAGACAAGGACATCGAGGATGCCGAGATTGTCTTCACCGCATACGGCACCCCCGCCCGTATCGCGCTGTCCGCCATCGAGGCACTGCGCGCAGAGGGCATCAAGGCGGGTCTGTTCCGCCCCATCACCCTGTGGCCGTTCCCCGAGAAGCATCTCGGCGAAATCGCGGACATGGGTCACGTCAAGGCTTTCTTGGACGTGGAGATGAGCCAGGGTCAGATGATCGACGATATTCGTCTGTCCGTGGAGGGCAAAAAGCCCATCAGCTTCTTGGGACACGCGGGCGGCATCATGCCCACGGTCGAGGAAATGGTTGCGGCGGCAAAGGCTGCCCTGAAGGAGGTCAAGTAAGATGGCAATTGTATATCAGAAGTCCAAGGGTCTGACGGATGCAGAGCTGCACTATTGCCCCGGCTGCCACCACGGCATTATCCATAAGCTGGTTGCCGAGGTCATGGAGGAGCTGGACATCATTGACACCACCATCGGCGTTTGCCCGGTTGGCTGTGCCGTCTTCGCCTATAACTATTTCAACTGCGACATGCAGGAAGCCGCCCATGGTCGTGCTCCCGCCGTCGCCACCGCGATTAAGCGCACCCATCCCACCCAGCCCGTCTTCACCTATCAGGGCGACGGCGATCTGGCATCCATCGGCGCTGCTGAAATCGTCCATGCTGCTATGCGCGGCGAGAAATTCACCACCATCTTTGTCAACAACGGCATCTATGGCATGACCGGCGGCCAGATGGCTCCCACCACCCTGATTGGTCAAAAGGCCACCACCTGCCCCCTGGGTCGTACCGAGGAGCAGGCCGGCAAGCCCATCCGTGTGGCAGAAATGCTGGCTACGCTGGACGGTCTGTGCTATGCCGAGCGCGTCTGTGTCACCGACGTGCCCAATCTGAACAAGGCAAAGAAGGCAATCAAAAAGGCGTTCTTAAAGCAAATGGCAGGCGAGGGCTTTACCTTCATCGAAGTGCTGTCCACCTGCCCCACCAACTGGGGTATGACAGCAGTGGACTCCGTCAAATGGCTGAAGGACAACATGGTGCCCTACTATCCTCTGGGTGTGATTAAGGACAACGGAACGGAGGTAAAAGGACTATGAAAAAGGAAATTTGCATCTCCGGCTTCGGCGGACAGGGCGTTATGTCCATCGGTAAGTCCCTGGTAGAAGCGGGTATCAATGAGGGCATCGAAGTCACATGGGCACCGTCCTACGGTCCCGAAATGCGCGGCGGCACGGCGAACTGTAGCGTGGTGCTGTCCGACAAGCCCATCGGCTCCCCGGTGTTTGCCCATCCCTCCGAGCTGATCGCTATGAACACCCCCTCCTTGGAGAAATTCGAGCCCACGGTGCTTGCCGGCGGCATGATTTTCGTCAACAGCTCCGTCATCACCGAAAAGGTCAGCCGCACCGATGTCAAGGCCATCTATGTGCCCTGCGCAGAGATCGCCTACAAGGTCGGTAACCCCAAGGTCGGCAACATGGTTATGTTGGGTGCCTACATCGCCGCCACCGGCGCGCTGAAGCAGGAGACCATCGAGACCATGATCCACGAAATGTTCACCGGCTCCAAGGCAAAATTGGTTCCCATGAATATTGAAGCGCTGAAACTCGGCATGGCGTGCGCGGGCTGATCTGCTAAGCATAAGAACTGCGGACAGATGTCCGTTGGCAGAAGAAGCCCCTGACCGGGGGCTTCTTCTGCTATATCCCCCTGATTTTACACCTGAAAAAGGAAAAATATTGAATGAATACAGTATTGGAACAATACCAAGCAAAGAAAAAGTCCGTGGAGGAAGTGGCGGCGATGATCCCCGACGGCGGACGGCTGCTGTCTGACGCCGGACTGTCCCAGCCCGTGGAGTTGATGAACGCCATCGGCGCAAACGCCAATGCCAAGGGCTATCGCAATCTGGAGCACAATCTGCTGCTGGAGCTGTACGATCTGCCGTTTTATACCGGCGAAAGTACCCCCGGCTATCACGGCACCAGCTGGTTTTCCGGCGCGCGCGGACGCAAGGCCGTGGTCGCGGGACTGGCGGACATCATGCCCTGCTATTACCGCGATATGCCCCAGCTGGTGCGCCAGCAGGATAAAATCGACGGTTTTTGCATCTCTGTCGCCCCCATGGATAAACACGGCTATTTCAGCCTTGCCACCTTGGGCTCCTTTACCGAGGTGGCCATCGACAAGGCGGAGCACATCTATGTAGAGGTCAATGATCAGCTGCCCCGTGCCCTCAGCACGCCGCTGCTCCACATCTCTCAGGTGACCGCCCTGTACGAGACCTCTCGCCCCCTGTACATCGCACCGCCCACCGTCATCGACGATGTCAGCCGCACCATCGGCGGACTGATTGCCGAGGAGATCCCCGACGGCGCAACCCTGCAACTGGGCATCGGCGCGGTGCCGGAGTCCGTGGGCGGCGCACTCCGCGCCAAGCACCATCTGGGCATCCACACCGAGCTTTTGACCGACAGTATGGTGGAGCTGATCGAGTGCGGCGCGGTGGACAACAGCCGCAAGCCCATCCATCGGGGCAAGACCATCCTGACCTTTACCTATGGCTCCCAGCGGATCTATGACTATCTGGATGACAATCCCTCTGTGGAGATTCATCCCGTGGACTATGTCAACGATCCTGCGATCATCGCCCAGCACCCCAACTTCATCTCGGTGAATGCCGCGTTGGAGGTGGACTTCTTCGGGCAGGTCTGCGCCGAATCCATCGGCAGCCGCCATGTCTCCGGCACCGGCGGACAGGTGGACTATGTCCGGGGTGCCACCCAGTCCGTGGGCGGAAAGAGCTTTATCGCCTTCCCCTCCACCGCCAAGGGCGGCTCCATCAGCCGCATCCGCGCAACCCTGACCCCCGGCGCGATCGTGACCACCAGCAAGAACGACGTGGACTATATCGTGACGGAATACGGCGTGGCAAAGCTCCGGGGCAAGACCCTCTCCCAGCGTACCCGGGCACTGATCGCCGTGGCACATCCGAAATTCAGAGACGAGCTGACCGCCGCCGCAAAAAGCCAGAATATCCTGATCTGACGCAGGCGCGTACCGTTGCGTTTCACACACAGGCGCAAAGGCTTTTGCCCTTGCGTTCGACGGGAAAATGGCTTATACTAGAGGACGGTCAGCCGTCGCCCCTGTCCCTTCGCGGACAGAAAATCAGCCCTGTGGGGCAGCGGGGGAATACCATGTCTGAGCAAAAAAAAGTAAAACGCTCCGAGCAGGCAGCCAACCGCCTCTATGAGATGATTATAGAGGAGGGGCAGTATACCGCGGGGAGCAAGCTGCCCAACGAAAACGAACTGTCGCTGGCGTTGGATGTCAGCCGCACCACGCTGCGCGAGGCAATTTCCGTGCTGGTCGCCCAGGGAATTCTGGAGATCCAGCGGGGAAAGGGCACCTTTGTGGTGCAAAATCTACCCACAGTCACCGCCGATTTCAGCTCGGTGCATCCGGCACACAACAAAAATCGGGTGAAGGATCTCTTCGAGATGCGCCTGATTTTCGAGCCGGAGACGGCGGCACTGGCCTGCGTCCGCGCCACGGACGAAGAGCTGCGGCAAATCCAGCAGCAGGCGCTCTGGGTGGACGAGACGGCGCAAAAGGGCGGCAATTGGGCAGAGGAGGATCAAACCCTCCATCTGGCGATTACCAAGGCGTCCCACAACGAGTATATGCGGCGGCTCTATCCCATCATCAGCAGCGCCGTCAACGAGATTCTTGCCATCTCTGCCAACAAGAAGATGATGGAGAATCTGGCTCTGGCGGACAATCGACAAATTTTGGACTTTTTGATGCGGCGGGATGCCGAGGGCGCAAGACTCGCCATGACCATTCATCTCAAGCATATCATCAACACCTTGCAGTGTTGACCCCAGTGGGAGAAACGCTTTACCGGGGACAGAAACCCGGCAAAGTGTCCAATATAAAACGGAAAAAGGAGACTTTCACATGGATATCAAGATGATTAAAGCCACCAACTTCAAGGCAAAGCCCACAGAGGAAAAGACTCTCGGCTTCGGCAAGACCTTCTCCGATTACATGTTCATCATGGAGTACACCGTCAAGGACGGCTGGCACGATGCACGGATCCAGCCCTATCAGCCCCTGACCATCGATCCCGCCTCCCCTGTGCTGCATTACGGCCAGGAGATTTTCGAGGGTCTGAAGGCCTATCGCCGTGTGGATGGCAAAATCGGTATGTTCCGTCCCGAGGAAAACGCAGCCCGTATGAACCGCAGTGCCGAGCGTATGTGCATGCCTCAGATTCCCGTGGACATGCAGGTCCAGGCCATGAAGGCTCTGGTGGATGTGGAGCGCGAGTGGGTTCCCCATAGCGACGGCACCTCCCTGTATCTGCGCCCCACCATGATCGCTGACGGCAGCACATTGGGCGTTCATGCAGCTCCCCGTTACATCTATTTCATCATCTGCGCACCCTCCGGTGCTTATTATGCCAACGGTCTGGCTCCTGTCCGCATCTACATCGAGGACGGCTATGTCCGCGCTGTCGAGGGCGGCACCGGCGAGGCCAAGTGCGGCGGCAACTATGCAGCCAGCATGAAGGGCGCTCTCGTGGCCGAGGAAAAGGGCTATGATCAGGTTCTGTGGCTGGATGGTCGTCAGAATCGCTATATCGAAGAAGTGGGCGCCATGAACGTCATGTTCGTCATCGGCGGCAAGCTGGTCACCCCCAAGCTCCACGGCTCCATCCTGCCCGGCATCACCCGGAAGTCCATTCTGGAAGTCGGTCGCGACATGGGTCTGGTTGTGGAAGAGCGTCCCATCGACGTGCAGGAATTGGTCGAGGCCTATAAGGCCGGCACCATGACCGAAGCCTTCGGCACCGGCACCGCCGCTGTCATCTCCCCCATCGGCGAGATGGCGTACAAGGATACCATCATGAAGTTTGGCGACGGCAAGACCATCGGCCCCGTCTCCCAGAAAATGTATGATACCCTCACCGGCATTCAGTGGGGCCGTGTGGCAGATAGCCACAACTGGACCTGCACCCTCTAAAAAAACCAGCAAAAAGGCTGTCGGCACTATGCCGACAGCCTTTTTCATTTCGCAGAGGGTCCTTAGAGCCCCCTCCGGCGCGGTAAACGCCACACTGCCGGCACGGCGCATCCCAACAGCCCGCTGGCCTGAAGAGGGGATAGGCGGCCTTCTGCGGTGCCGGCGGGGCGATGGGGTAGTGCTGTCTGCCCCGAAGGCGACGATCCGCCCATGCGCCGCGCACAGGCAGAAAAAGTTTCCAGATAAATCCACCGGCCTCCGCCGCATAGTCAAAACAAACCTGCGGATACTAAGAGCACCCATCCAAATGATACCTTAGGAGGAATTTATAGATGAAAGCAACCGGAATCGTGCGGCGCATCGACGACTTGGGACGGGTGGTCATCCCCAAGGAGATCCGCCGCACCATGAGAATCCGAGAGGGTGACCCACTGCTGACGACATTGACACAGTGGGAGCGGTTCTGCTGGGGAATGAGGGACTTGGGCAAGCGATGGGGGCAATTGGATACATAGGAGATACCGCCGCTCTGCCGGGGAGCTGGCAACGCACGCCGCCGACACCCGGAGGGGGGTATCAAGGACGCGCCGGGGTTTTTGGATGGGAAAAAGCCCTTGAAACCATGTGGTTTCAAGGGCTTTTTCTTGGCGGAGAGAGAGAGATTCGAACTCTCGAAACCTTTTAAGGGTTTACACGATTTCCAATCGTGCGCCTTCGACCAGCTCAGCCATCTCTCCACGGCGTTTGCGCTCGATACAGCAAGGGTTATTATATCAGAAATCGAAACAAAGTCAAGGACAAAGTCGGAAAAATAAGCAAAAGTTTTTCTTCTTACAAAAAATCCTGCCCAAGGGACAGCGGATTGCGGCGCGCTCACGGCAGGCGCGTCCCTCCCACCGGACGGACACGCCTGCCGTGCCGACTACTGCTCCATGGCGGAGAGCACTTGCGCGGCGGCGCGGTCTACGGCGTTGCCCGCCCGCTGCATGGCTTTGCCCATGGGGGTTTTCATCGCCTTTTGCCGGGGCATTGCCAAGACCTCCAGCGCTGCGCCAGCCAGCATACCGATGCCGATGCCAGAGAGAAACAGGGTGCTTTTCATGGTTCTTCACCTCCTTGCCCTCACAGTTTGAAAAACGGGGACGACGGATGCCGGGGGAAATCCGTCTCTCTAGTATGACCGAAAATCCGGAAGAATCCGCCCCTTACAGCAATTTTGCCCGGCTGCCTCCTCCGCCTGATTTCGGTTCCTTTTTTCCTGCCTCCTTTCCCCGTGACCTGAACCGGAATTGCTGTGGGGAATTTTATTTGCCAAAGTGGGAAATACAAGATATAATAGGAATAAAATCAGGGAAAAGCGGGACAACTGCGCCACCCGAGAATCGGCGGCGCTGAAAAATAAAGAGTTCAATGGAGGGCCCCCATGACAACGATCTATCTCATCCGCCACGCAGAGGCAGAGGGCAACCTCTATCGCATCGCCCACGGTCAATACGACAGCATCCTCACCGACCGGGGTCTGGCACAGGTGGAGGCTCTGCAACAGCGGTTTGCGGACATCCCGGTGGACGCGGTCTATTCCAGCGACCTGCGCCGCGCCTGCCAAACTGCCGCCGCCCTCTTTGTGCCCAAGGGTCTGCCCCTGCAAAAACGCCGGGATCTGCGAGAGGTCTCCATGGGGGTCTGGGAGCAGAAAACCTGGGGCGAAATCGAACAGGACGAGCCGGAGGCACTGACCCGCTTCACCCGGCGGCTGGATCTCTGGCAGGTGGAGGGCAGCGAGACCGCCGCCATCGTCCGGGATCGCATGGTTGCCGCCCTCCGGGATATCGCGGCGCAAAATCCCGGCAAGACCGTGGCGGCATTCTCCCACGGGGCGGCACTGCGGATTTTGCTGGGCACCTTGCAGGGCTTTTCCTTGGAACAACTGGGGGACACCCCCCACGGCGACAATACCGCCGTCTCCCGGATAGAGGCGGAGGGGGACAGCCTGCGGGTGGTCTATCGGGACGACAACAGCCATGTGGCAAAAAAACTGTCCACCTTCGCCGCCCAGACTTGGTGGAAGCATGAAAACGCCATCGAGCCGGGACTGTACTTCCGCCCTCTGGCTCTGCCGGAGCAACAGGACTGGCTGCTCTCCCGGGACGAGGAGGGGCGACCGCTGGAAGAGGTGGCGATCCGCCCCACCCTCTGCGCGTGGTTGGAGGGCACCCCCATGGGCATCCTGCAACTGTATCCCGAAAAAGAGGCGGAGAGCGGAAATGGCTGGATCAGCATCTATTACATGACACCAGAAACCCGAAATCACGGCTATGGCATCCAGCTTTTGGGACAGGCCGTCCGGCTTTACAGACCCATGGGGCGCAAGAGACTGCGCATCGCCCTGTCTCCTGCCCACCGGCAAGCCCAGCCGTTTTTCGAGCGCTATGGCTTTCATCCCGTGGCGGGGCAGACCGACGACGGCTGCACCATCTGGGAGAAAAATATCGGGATGGACGACGAATAAACCAATACAACCAGTAGTATCGACAGAATATAGTACGCATTGTAGTCGAAAATGGGGGAAATACGCCCCGCCCCCACAGAGGGGGGAAGACCACCACGGGCAAGCCGACAGCTGTCGGCGAGAAAGGAATCTATGGCAGAGAAAGAATTTTTACCCGTCTCCAAGCAGGAGATGCAGGCAAGGGGCTGGGACGGCTATGACTTTTTAGTCGTGACGGCGGATGCCTATGTGGATCACCCCAGCTTTGGCACCTCGATTATCGCTCGGGTGTTAGAGGCGGACGGGTACCGCGTGGCGGTGCTGGCACAGCCGGACTGGCGCAGTGTGTCCGCTTTTCAGCGGATGACCAAGCCCCGGTATGGCGTGTTCATCGGCGGCGGCAATATCGACTCCATGGTGGCGCACTATTCCGCCGCAAGGCATCGGCGCAGTCGGGATCAATACAGCCCCGGGGGAAAAATGGGACTGCGTCCCGACCGCCCCACCATCGTCTATGCCAACCGGGTGCGAGAGGCCTTCCCCGGCACACCCATTGTCATCGGCGGCCTTGAGGCCTCCCTGCGGCGCTTTGCCCACTATGACTATTGGGACGACGGGGTGCGCCGTGCCATCCTGTTTGACACGCCGGCGGATCTGCTCATCTATGGCATGGGCGAGACAGCCGCCCGGGAGATCGCCGCCCGTCTGGCGGCGGGGACAGCACCGGGAGAGATCACCGATGTGCGGGGCACCGCCTATATCGCCTCCTCCCCCGCGCCCTGCCCCTATCCCAAGACCACCTGCGCCTCCTTCGAGGAGGTCTGTGCCTCGAAGCGCGCCTATGCAGAGGCCACCCGGGTGCAGTATGACGAGCACGACCCCGTGCGGGGCAAGGCGATTTTGCAGCGCAGCGGCGATCAGTGGCTGATTGTCAATCCCCCGTCTGTGCCCCTGTGTACCGAGGAGCTGGATCGGGTGGCAGAACTGCCCTATATGCGGGAGGTACATCCCATGTACGACGCAGACGGCGGGGTCTCCGCCATCGACGAGGTGCGGTTCTCTGTCACCCACAACCGGGGCTGCTTCGGCGGGTGCAACTTCTGTGCGCTGGCCTTCCACCAGGGACGAATGATCACGGCACGCTCCCACGCGTCCTGCATCCGAGAGGTGGAGGGCTTTGTAAAGGATCCGAAATTCAAGGGCTATGTCCACGATGTGGGGGGGCCGTCCGCCAATTTCCGCCATCTCTCCTGCCAAAAGCAGGTGAAACAGGGGCTGTGCAAGGAGCGCAATTGTCTGGCACCGGACCCCTGCCCCAATATCGACGCGGATCACAGCGACTATCTGGCGCTGCTGCGGGAACTGCGGGCTATCCCGGGGGTGAAGAAGGTCTTTGTCCGGTCGGGCATCCGCTATGACTATCTGCTGGCGGGGGCGAACAGCGACTTTTTCCGGGAGCTGGTGCAGTATCACATCAGCGGACAGCTGAAGGTGGCGCCGGAGCACTGCGTCGCCCATGTGCTGGACGATATGGGCAAGCCCCACTTCGACGTGTTTGAAAAGTTCTGGAAAGAGTATCAGAAAATCAATGCCAAGGAGGGCAAGGATCAATATCTGGTGCCCTATCTCATGTCCTCCCACCCCGGCTGTACGCTGGCGGACGCGGTGGAGCTGGCGGAATTTCTCCACAGCACCGGGCATCAGCCGGAGCAGGTGCAGGACTTCTATCCCACGCCGGGCACCCTGTCCACCTGTATGTACTACACCGGCATCGACCCCCGGACTATGAAGCCCATCTATGTGGCGACCGATCCCCATGACAAGGCCTTACAGCGGGCGCTTTTGCAATGGCGTCGCCCGGAGATGCGCCGTCTGGTGATCGAGGCACTGAACAAGGCGGGGCGCGAGGATTTGATCGGCTATGGCAAAAACTGTCTGGCGCGTCCTCTCCATGGCAAGCCGCCGGCGTGGGGTGAAAAAGTCCGCAAGGACGGCAGACCCATGACCGACAAGCCCGGTAAAAAAGCGGCATCGGGCGGAAAAGAGGAATCCACAGTGGAGCATTTTCGTCCCGGCGAGGCAAAGCCCCATCGGGGTAAGCCCCATCAGTATCAAGGCGGCAAGCCCTCCGGCGCAGGAGCCAAGCCATCCGGCGCAGGAGCCAAGCCGTCGTCCGCCAATCGACCGGGCAAGCCGGCCTATGGCGCAAAGCAGACCAAGAGCAATCCGGCTGTCCCCGGAAAGACACCCACCGGCAGCGGCAGACCCGCCTATGCAAAGCCGGCGGCACCCAAGACCGGTGCGTCCCGACCCGGCAAGGCCGTTGCCGGCAGCAAGCCCAACAAGCCCGGCGGCGTGTCTCGCACGGCGAAGGCTGCCATCCGAGGGGGCAAAAAGAAATAAGTCACGGGGCGGAACGTCGCACAGACGTTCCGCCCCGCTTTTCTCAGTGCAGGATGCCGGGGGTGACGGCGTTTTCCCCGTCCTTCAGATAGCCATCCACATCGTGGACATGGGCGTTGCGCAGCATTTGCTCATAGCTGGCGGGACGGAGCCGGGTGACGGAGGCGGAGCGGCGGGTTGTGTCCATGCCGCTTTGCGCCGTCATGCCCCCCACATAGTTACCGCCGGTGATGGGGTCGCC
>JAVVOA010000012.1:0-39108 GCA_036656515.1 Oscillospiraceae bacterium
AAAAATCGTCTTTACGGTGGAGGGACAGCTGGCGTGGGGGCACTGTCTCCATGTGTTGGATGCCCAAAGAATCCACATCGGCACGGTGCAGCAGGTACTGCTGAGTTTTTTGCCGAAATTTGAGCTGTATTGCGGCGGGGAATACATGGGCTGCATCCGCAAGGAGCTGACGTTTTTGTTCCCCAAATACGACATCGACTGCAACGGCTGGGCGATCGACGGCGACTTTATGCAGTGGGACTATACCATCTGCGACGGCGGCGGCAACGCGGTGGCCTCCATCTCAAAGGAGCTGATGCACCTGACGGACACCTATGTGATCGACGTGGCAAATCCGGGGGATGCCCTCTGTGCGCTGATGGTGGTGCTGGCCATCGACGCGGAAAAATGCAGTCAGAATTGAGGGGGCAAGCCCCCACGGGAGGATGTGCCATGGAAACGATCGAAGCCCTTGTGGCGCGGCAGCGCGCATTTTTTGAAACCGGCGGAACCAAGGGACTACAGACCCGCAGGGATGCCCTCCTGCTGCTGGACGGGGCTCTGCGCCGCCGAGAGGCGGACATCGGGGCGGCACTGCAAGCGGATTTGGGCAAGTGCGGTGGGGAGAGCTATATGACCGAGCTGGGGCTGGTGTTAGAGGAGCTGTCCTATCAGCGGCGGCATCTGGACGAGTTTGCCCGTCCCCGCCGGGTGAAAACCCCGCTGGCGCAATTTCCGTCCCACAGCTTTGTGTCGCCGGAGCCCTATGGGGTGACGCTGGTGATGAGCCCGTGGAACTATCCCCTGCTGCTGTCTTTAGAGCCGCTGATTTCCGCCGTGGCGGCGGGCAACACGGTGGTGCTCAAGCCCAGCGCCGATAGCCCCCGGACAGCTGCACTGCTGGGCGAGCTGATCGCCGAGGTGTTCCGCCCGGAGTATGTGGCGGTGGTGACCGGCGGTCGGGCAGAAAATACCACCTTATTACAGCAGCGGTTTGACCTGATCTTTTTCACCGGCGGCGGGGAGGTGGGCAAGACCGTTTTGACCAGCGCCGCCCGGTATCTCACCCCTGTCATCTTGGAGCTGGGAGGCAAAAGCCCCGTTTTGGTGGACGAAACCGCCGATTTAAAGCTCTCGGCTCGGAGGCTTGCCTTTGGCAAATACCTAAACGCCGGGCAGACCTGCGTCGCGCCGGACTATCTGCTGGTGCAGGAGAGCGTCCGGGAGCCGCTGGTGGCAGAGCTGCGCCGCTGCCTTGCCGCCTTTTATGGGGAACAGCCCCTGCAAAACCCCAACTGGGGGCGGATCGTCAATGCCAAGCACTTTCACCGTCTGCTGGGCTTGCTGGACGGTGCCACCGTCCTCTATGGCGGCAAATCCAACGAGGAGACCCTGCAAATCGAACCCACCCTGCTGGGCGATGTCACGGCGGACAGTCCGGTGATGCAGCAGGAGATTTTTGGCCCCCTGCTGCCCATCCTGACCTATGAGACGGCGAAAGAGGCGGCGGATTTCGTCCTCGCCCGGGAAAAACCCCTGGCGCTGTACCTGTTTACCAAGAGCCGGGCGGCAGAGGACTATTTTCTGGGGCGGTGCAGCTTTGGGGGCGGCTGTGTCAACGACACGCTGGTGCAGCTGGCCTCCAGCGAACTGCCCTTTGGCGGCGTGGGCGGCAGCGGCATGGGTGCCTATCACGGGCGCACCGGGTTCGAGGCCTTTACCCACCTGCGGGGCATCGTCCGCAAGGGGAACTGGCTGGATCTGCCCATGCGCTATCCGCCCTATACCAAGGGGAAGGAACGACTGCTCCACCTCTTTTTGGGACGGCGCTGAGCGGGGCGAAAAACTTGCGGAGAGGGGCAACTTTTTGGAGGCCGCTCCCGTCTAAAGAGGAGTACGGCGCAATCGGCTTTTATCCCTTGCAGAAATTTGTAACTGGTTTGTTGTTGCTTCTCCCCGCGAACTGTATTAATATAATGCATACAGTTTCCCAGACCGCAAAAAGCGGCGATCGTTGAAAGGATGGACGGAATATATGGCAAAATCCGAGGAAAAGGTGAAGATCGAGGCTTCACAGGAGATAGAGATGGCACAGGAGACGGCGGAGACGACCGTCGCCCTGCTGGAACCCAAGGCGGCGGAGACCCCGGCAGAGAGCGGGGAGAAGTCGGAAAAAAAGACGGATAAGAAAAAGAAAAAGCTGAATAAAAAGTGGATCAAATGGGTGGTGCTGGCGGTGGTGGCCATTGCCATTGTCTTCGGCATGTACAAATTGCTGGTGCCCAAAAAGGACTCCGGCGAGATTCTCACCAATCAGGTGGCATATGGCTCCATCACCAGCAAGGTGGAGGGCAGCGGCATGACCCGCGCCAAGGATGCCGCCAACATCACAGTCACCACCATCGGCACGGTGCTGGACGTGTATGTGAAGGAGGGCGATCACGTCTCCGTGGGCACCCCCCTGTACACCATCGACAGCGAGGCAGCCAAGACCGCCGTGGACAAGGCGAAAAAAGACGTGACCGGCTATGAGAAGCAGCTGAAAACCCTGATGGAGGACATCGCCGGCCTCAATCTCTCCCCAGACTATACCGGCAAGCTATTAGAGGTTGTCAAGCTCCAACCGGGCGATACCATCGCCAAGGATCAAAAGGTGGCAAAGCTGGTGGACGATACCCGGTTCCGCCTGTCCCAGTATTACAGCTATGCCTATCAGGGCGACATCAAGGTGGGGCAGACCGCCTCCATCTCCGTCCCCTCCCTGATGAGCACCGTCACCGGCAAGGTCGAGGCGGTACATATGGTCAACCGCATCTCTGCCGAGGGCTCGAAGCTGTTCGAGGTGGTCTTTGTCCTCAGCAATCCCGGCACCCTGACGGCGGATTTATCCGCCAGCGCGTCGGTGACGGTGGGGGGCGAAACCGTCTATCCCTATGAGGCGGGCAAGCTGGAATACTATCGCAGCAGCGACTTAAAGGCCAAGGTGGGCGGCAAGGTGGAGTGGAGCGGACTTGTGGACTACATGGACGTGAAGCCCGGTCAGACCTTGGTGAAAATCAATGGCGAGGACAGCGAAAACGAGATTTTCACCTTGGAGCAAAGCCTGAAAACCGCTCAGGAGGCTCTGACCACCGCAGAGAAAAACTATAACAACATGAACCCCCTCTCCCCCATTGACGGCACGGTTCTCGCCATCGGCATCAAGCCCGGCGACAATGTGGCGGCGGGCACCACCACCATCAACATCGCCAATACCGATATCATGCTGGTGGATGCCAAGGTGGACGAGCGCAACGTGGCGTTCATCAAGTCCGGCATGTCGGTGGATTTGGATCAGTGGGGCACGATGTATACCGGCCTTGTGGAGTCCGTCAGTCTGTCCGGCAAGGCGGAAAACGGCGTGTCCACCTTCCCGGCGGTGATCTCCGTGGAGAACAAGGAGGGCACCATGATGAGCGGCAGCTATGTGACCTATAGTCTGGTTGCCAGCCAAAACGACAACTGTCTGGTGCTGCCCATCCAGTGCATCAAATATGTCCAGCTGGAGGATGGCACCACCGGCACCGTGGTCTTTGTGGACAGCGGAAAGCGCCCGGAAAACGCCATCGACCTGCCCACCCCTGTGGAGGGTGTCCCCGAGAGCTACTTTGCCGTGCCGGTGGAAATCGGCATTTCGGACAACTATAATGTGGAGATTGTCAGCGGTGTGGACGAGGGCATGACGGTGTTTACGCAGGTGCAAATCGAAAACTCCTGGAATTAGGGGGGATGACGATGTTAGCAGAACTGCGTAACGTATCCAAGATTTACGGCGAGGATTTGGAGAGCGAGGTGCGCGCCTTGGACGGCGTGTCCCTCTCCATCGACCGAGGGGAATTTGTGGCGGTGGTGGGCGCGTCCGGCTCCGGCAAGTCCACCATGATGAATGTGCTGGGCTGTCTGGACATTCCCACCCACGGGGACTATCTGTTGGACGGCACCGATGTGAGCGAGCTCTCCGACGAGGAGCTGTCCCGCATCCGCAACAAGCAAATCGGCTTTATCTTTCAGGGCTTTAACCTGATTCCCGCGCTGACGGCGCTGGAAAATGTGGAGCTGCCCCTGATCTATCAGGGCATCGGACTGACCAAGCGGCTGGCGCTGGCACAGGATGCGCTGGCTCGGGTGGGACTGGGCAACCGGGGCAACCATCGCCCGTCAGAGATGTCCGGCGGACAGCAGCAGCGGGTGGCTATCGCCCGAGCCATCGCCACCCACCCGCCCATCATCATGGCGGATGAGCCCACCGGCGCGCTGGACTCCCACACGGGACACGAGGTGTTGACTTTTTTACAGACCCTGAATAAAGAGGGCAGCACCATCATTTTAATCACCCACGACAACGGCATCGCCGCCACCGCCAAGCGGGTGGTGCGACTGTCCGACGGGAAGATTACGGAGGACTATTTGCAGGAGGTGGATTGGGCATGAATTTAGCACAGGCGATCAAAATGGCATACAAGTCCATCATCTCCAACAAGGGACGCTCCATCCTCACCATGCTGGGCATCATCATCGGCATCGCGTCGGTGATGACCATCGTGTCCACCGTGGGCGGCATGAACCGCAAATCCATCGAGATGTATGAGAAAATGGGCACCAATAAGGTCAATGTCAGCGCCGCCAAATACGGCGGAGGCGGCGACCTGTTTCAGGATCTATACGACTACTGTCTCAAGCTGGACGACTATGTGCTGGGGGTGACCCCCAACGCCAGCTTTGGCGCCACCGTGACCTATGGCACCCGCAACAGCAACAACATGGGCAGCAATGGCGGCGGCATGATGATGGGCGGCGGCATGGCAATGGCGACCATGGAGGGCGGGGGCGGCGCACCGGGGCTGTCCAGCGCCCAACCCCCCAACCTCTATTTCGGCAGCGATCAATACGCTGTCTGCAACAACTTCCAAATCGACAAGGGACGGGATCTCTCCTTTTTAGATGTCCAGAATTATGAGCAGGTCTGCGTTCTGGGAGCGCGGGCGGCAAAGAACTTCTTCGACTATGCCGACCCCGTGGGGCAGGATATGCAGTTTAACGGCGTGCCCTATAAGGTCATCGGCGTCTATGCGGAAAAGGATCCCAAGTCCGAGTGGTCCATGGACAATATCATCGTGCTGCCCTATACCGCCCGCCGTCTGTTGGCGCCGGGGCAGGAGATGAACGAGTTTATCATCAAGGCAAAGAGCAAGGCGGCGACCAAGCAGGTCATCACGCTGGTCACCGGCTTCCTCAACGGTCTGATTCCCGGCGACAACATGGGCTATAAAAATGTCTATAGCGACAACCAGTGGATGGAGAGCGACAACCAGATGGCAAACATGATGAGTCTGGTGCTGGGCGGCATCGCGTTTATCTCCCTTCTCGTGGGCGGCATCGGCATTATGAACATCATGCTGGTGACGGTGACGGAGCGCACCCGAGAAATCGGCATCCGCCGCGCCATCGGGGCGCAAAAGCGCTCCATCGTCACCCAATTTCTCATCGAGGCAGCGATGATCTGCGGCATCGGCGGTATCATCGGCATTTTGCTGGGCACCATCGGCACCCTGATCGCCGGGAAGTTCCTGTTGCAAATGATCAACTGGCCCTCGGCGGTCATCACCCTGTCGGCGTTCATCCTGTCGGTGGCGCTGGGCATTATCTTTGGAATCTATCCCGCCTTCAAGGCCGCCGGCTTGCAGCCGGTGGTGGCACTGCGGGCAGAATGAGAGGAAGTCTATGAAAAAGAGAGCAATGACCCTGCTGCTGGCACTGACGGTGGCAGTTTCCTGCCTGATGCCGCTCCATACGCTGGCGGCACCCCAGAAAATCCAGACGGTGGGCTTTTCCGACGTGCGGGACAGCGACACCGCCGCCGCAGTCGAGGTACTGCGGATGCTGGGCGCTGTGGGCGGCTATGGCGACGGCACGTTTCATCCCGACACCAAGCTGACCCGCGCCCAGTTCTGCAAAATGGCGGCACTGGTCATGGGCAGCGAGGAAAAGGCGGCACAGTATAAAAACTATACCATCTTCCCCGATGTCAAGGCCAGCTATTGGGCGGCGGGCTATATCAACTATGCCGTCCGGGGCGAGCAGGTGGCAGGCGGCGGTGCCGGCGGAGCCACCGGCGGTACCGGCGGAACCCCCGCCCCTGTGCGCCGGGGCATCATCTCCGGCTTTGCCGATGGCAGCTTTGGCCCGGAAAAAACCCTGACCTTTGGGCAGGCGGTGACCATCCTCATGCGGATGCTGAAGTATGAGGACACGGATGTGGGCGCGGTTTGGCCCCAGGGCTATCTGTCCACCGCCGACTCCATCCACCTGACTGCCGGGCTGAACCTGAGCGCAAACGACCCGGTCACCCGGGGGCAGGCGGCACGGCTGTTTGCCAACCTGCTGGCGACCCCCCAAAAGGGCGGCACTGCCGCCTATGTCTCCACCTTGGGGACAGTGGTGGCAAACGAGGTGCTCCTCAGCTCTGCCGCCGTGGGGACAGATGGCAATGCCACTGCCCTCCTCCTGTCCGACGGGAAGAAGTATCCGGCGGCAAAGACCCCCGGCACCGGCATCCTAAACGGGCGGAAGGGCACCCTGCTGCTGGATAGCGCCGGTCGCGCCCGCACCTTTGTGCCGGATCAGAACAGCGGCTGCAAGACCTTTGTGGTCTCTGCCGCCAAGGCGGACTCCCTCTCTCCCGCCACGGGCAACCGATACGACGTGAGCGCCGACACCGTGGCCTATTATCAGGGCAAAAAGAGCACCTATGGCGAGGTGTATACCTATCTGCCGGGCAACAGCGTCACCGTCACCCTCAATGCGGCGGGACGGGTGGAATACGTCTTTGCCGGCACAGAGAGCAGCACCAATGCGGTGGTGGTCTCCGACCGGGGCTCCGTGGCGGGCTTTGACCGGCTCACCGGCGGCGCAAGCTATGCGATTTATAAAAACGGGATGCCCGCCTCCTCCGGCGATTTGCGCCAATACGACGTGGCGACCTATAGCAATATGCAGGGCGCGATCGTGGTGACGGATAGCAAGCTCACCGGCATTTTAGAGGACGCCTATCCCAACCTGAGCACACCCTCCAAAATGACGCTGATGGGGCACTCCTTCGAGGTTTTGCCCTCTGCCATACCGGACTTTGCCAAGCTCCACGCAGGGGATTCCGTGACCCTGCTGCTGACCGATGACAACAAGGTGGCTGGCATTCTCCCGGCGACTGCCCAAAATCGGGGCAACGCCATCGGCATTGCCAGCGCGGTCTCTGCCAGCTCGGTGAAGGTGCGGCTGCTAAACGGCTTGGAGCTGTCCGGCAATCCCGGCCTTGGCGACGATGCGTCCTCCTATGAGGGACAGCTGGTGCGGGTGGCCTCTGACCGCAAGGGGATGCTCTATCTCTCCCGGCTCACCGGCGGCAACTCCTATCCCAATCTGGACGTGACCACCCGTCAGATGGGCACCTCCCGCTTGGCGGACAATGTGCTGATCTATGAGAAATCCGGGGACGGCAAGCTGTCCACCATCGCCCTGTCCCAGCTGCCCCAGTCTGTCATCGGCGGCGGACGGATCGTCTATGCCGGCTATGACTGGGCAAGCCGGGTGAACCTGCTGATTTTGGGCGATGTGGCTGGCAACGGCTATCTCTATGGCCGACTGGGTGTCACCCCCGGCGAGACCCATATCAAGACCACAGTGGATGCCGATGGTGTGACCCATACCCAGACGATCACAGACCCCTCCACCGTGACCCTGTCCTATGGCGAGGGGAAGATGAAGACCTTCACCACCAATTCCGTCTATACCTCCGGTGACTATGTGGGCATTGCGGTTGCCGCAGATGGCAGCATCGCCGGGGTGACACCGCTGATGGCGGCGCGGGATGTGCCCAACAGCGCATGGAACGGCGCGGGTCTGGTCAACGTGAACGGCGCGACCTATACCGTGTCCGAGGATGTGGTCTGCTATAACAAGGCGACGGGCAAGTTCCTCACCTTGGGCGCAGCCCGGGCTTGGGCAAACACCGCCAATCTCTACTATGACAAGACACCCGGCACAGGCGGACAGATCCGCGTGGTCGAGGTGGGCTAAAGCAAAGAAAAATTCAGCTTGGGAGACCCCGGCGCAGTTGCGTCGGGGTTTCCTTTTTTTGCGCAACGCAACGTTGGAGAAGACCAAAAGTTTCTCGACCCAGTCCGCTTGACGCTGTTTGCAAAACGGGATATAATCACGGTAAATACAGAATACGGTACCCCAACCAACTCCCGGGAGAACTGTGATTTTTTGGGAGAATGAAAGATGGTGCGAGGATGGACGAACAGGCAGTGCGGCGGAAATTTTACGACGGTACGCTGACAGAGGGCGACCAATTTTTTGGCGCCCATCCGGCGACAGAAGCGGGAGAGACAGGCTGGCGATTTCGGGTGTGGGCACCTCGCGCCACGGCGGTCTCCGTGGTCGGCGACTGGTGCGACTGGACGGCGGGATGCTGTCCCATGACCCGGCGGGGCGAGATTTGGGAGACCTTTGTCCCCGGCTTGCAGCAATACGATGCCTATAAGTTCGCCGTCACGGGAAAAGACGGCGTGACCCATTGCAAATGCGACCCCTATGGCTTCCACACAGAGACCAGACCCGGCACAGCCTCCAAGCTATATGATCTGTCGGGCTATGTGTGGGGCGACGGGGGGTTTCACCGTCCGCCGGTCTATCATGCCCCCATGAACACCTATGAGCTGCATCTGGGCTCGTGGAAACGGCGGGAGAACGGGGACTTCATCGACTATCGGGACTTGGCGCGGGAGATCGCCGCCTATGTGTCCGACATGGGCTATACGGACGTGGAGCTGCTGCCGGTGACGGAGCATCCGCTGGATGCATCCTGGGGCTATCAATGCACCGGGTACTTTGCCCCCACCTCTCGATTTGGCACGCCGGACGATTTCAAGTTCTTTGTGGACACCCTGCATCAGGCGGGGATCGGCGTGATTTTGGACTGGGTACCCGCCCACTTTTGCAAGGACGAGCCGGGGCTCTATGAATTTGACGGCAGCTGCTGCTATGAGTACAGCGATCCGAAAAAGTGGGAGCACGCCGGCTGGGGCACCCGGGTCTTCGACTATGGCAAGCCGGAGGTCATCAGCTTTCTCCTGTCCTCGGCGGTGTTCTGGCTGCGAGAATACCACATCGACGGACTGCGGGTGGACGCGGTGGCATCCATGCTCTATCTGGACTATGACAGACAGGGGGGCGACTGGACCCGCAATCGGGACGGCGGTCGGGAGAATTTAGAGGCCATCGCCTTTTTGCAGCGGCTGAATGCCGCCGCCTGCGCCGCCAAGGCCGACGTGTTGATGATTGCCGAGGAATCCACCGCTTGGCCTCAGGTGACAAAGCCCGCCGCCGTGGGGGGCTTGGGCTTTCATCTCAAGTGGAACATGGGCTGGATGAACGATATGTGCCACTACTTAAAACTAAATCCCTTTTTCCGGAAGGACAACCACAAGGACGTGACCTTCTCCATGGTCTATGCCTTTTCAGAGAATTTTGTGCTCCCCATGTCCCACGACGAGGTGGTGCATCTCAAGGGCTCCATCACCGGCAAGATGCCCGGGGACTATCCGGAGCAGCTGCAAAGCCTGCGGGGCTTCTATGCCTTTCAGCTGGCACATCCCGGCAAAAAGCTGATGTTCATGGGCGAGGAGCTGGGGCAGCTCCATGAGTGGGACTTTAACGGCGAGCTGGATTGGAAGCTTTTGGAGAATCCGGAAAATCAGAAAACCCAGACGTTTTTCCGGGACATCAATCATTTTTATCTGAGCCAGCCGGCGCTGTGGGAGATCGACTTTGACTGGGCGGGCTTTGAATGGCTGGTGGCGGACGATAACCGCAACAACGTGGTGGTCTTTCTCCGGCGGGACGAGGCGGGAGAGGATTTGATCTGCGCCGTGAACTTCTCTCCCCTGTGCTATGAGCACTATCGCTTTGGCACGCCGCCCCGGAACCGCTATGGCGAGGTTTTCAACACCGACGCACCCGACTATGGCGGCGGGGGCAGGGGCAATCCCCAGCCCGTCCCCGTGGAGCGCATCCCCTCCCACGGGAAGGAGCAGTCCATTGCGATCTGCATTCCGCCGCTGGGCGCTGTCTTTCTCCGGGGAGAGGGCACGCTGCCTCCGCCAAAGGCGGCAGTGAAGCGAAAAGCAGCGGCGAAAAAGCCCCGGAAGCCCCGAAAGGTCACCCCAAAATAGGGAGGAAATAGAGAGACACTCAAATCGGAGGAGGAAGAAGCATATGAAAAAAGAATGTATCGCGATGCTCCTTGCCGGCGGGCAGGGCAGCAGGCTCTATGTGCTGACCGGCGATATGGCAAAGCCCGCCGTGCCCTTTGGCGGAAAATACCGCATCATTGACTTTCCCCTTTCCAACTGCGCCAACTCCGGCATCGACACCGTGGGCGTGCTGACCCAGTACCGCCCGTTGGAGTTAAACAGCTATATCGGCAGCGGACAGCCTTGGGATTTGGATCGCAACGACGGCGGTGTCCACATTCTGCCCCCCTACCAGTCCGCCACCGGTGCCAGCTGGTATAAGGGCACCGCCAATGCCATCTATCAGAACATGGGCTTTATCGACCTGTACGAGCCGGACTATGTGGTGATTCTCTCCGGCGACCACATCTATAAAATGAACTATGCCAAAATGGTGCAACAACATAAAAAAACCGGTGCCGCCTGCACCATCTCCGTGATGGAGGTGCCGTGGGGCGAGGCCTCCCGCTTCGGCATTATGAGCGTGGACGAAAACGACAACATCACCGAGTTTGCGGAAAAACCCAAGGAGCCGAAAAGCAATCTGGCCTCCATGGGCATCTATGTCTTCTCGTGGCAGGCACTGCGCCGCTATCTGACAGAGGACGAGGCAAATCCCGACTCGGAAAACGACTTTGGCAAAAACATCATCCCCACCATGCTGCAAAACGGGGAGAAAATGGCGGCCTATCGGTTTTCCGGCTATTGGAAGGACGTGGGCACCCTGGAATCCCTGTGGGATGCCAATATGGACATGCTGGCCCGGGACACCGGTCTGGATCTGCTGGAACCCAATTGGCTGATTTACGCCCGCACCGCCTCTCTGCCCCCCGCCTTTTTGGGACAGCGGGCGCAGGTGTCCAACAGCGCCATCAGCCGGGGCTGCACCATCGAGGGCACGGTGAATAACTCTGTGCTGTCCCAAGATGTGACGGTGGCCGAGGGGGCGGAGGTGGCCTATTCCGTGCTGATGCCCGGCGTGAAGATCGAGGCGGGCAGCGTGGTGCGCTATGCCATCGTGGGCGAGAACTGCCGGGTGGGCAAAAATTGCCGGGTGGGTGCCGCACCGGAGGAGCTGCCCCCCGCGGACTGGGGTCTGTCGGTTTTGGGACCCAACACCGTATTGGAGGACGGTCAGCGACTGGCCGCCAACACCATGCGCGACCACAATGGCGAGGAGGTGTCGAGATGAACGGACTGCATGGCATTATTCTATCCTATGAGCGCCGCACCGATCTGCGGGAGCTGATTGCCTATCGCGCACCCTCCTCTGTCCCCTTTGGCGGACGGTATCGCGCCATCGACTTTGCCCTGTCCAATCTGGTGAACGCCGGGGTGACCGACGTGGGCGTGGTGCTCCACGGTCGCTATCAAAGTCTGCTGGATCATCTGGGGACGGGAAAGAACTGGGATTTGTCCCGGAAGCGGGGCGGGCTGAAAATCCTGCCGCCCTTCGCCTATACCCAGAAGTGGGGGGACACGGAGTTTCGGGGCAAGATGGAGGTACTGGCGGGTGTTCGCTCCTATTTAGAGGAAATTCGGCAGGACTATGTGATTTTGATGGACGGCGATCTGGTGACCAATCTCCCGGTGGGCGAGGTGCTGGCACAGCACATTGCCTCTGGGGCGGACATCACCGCCGTCTGCGGGGACGACTGCTTCTCCGTCTCCGACGGCACCTATTTCGAGGTGGCAGAGGATGGTAGGATCACCGACACCCTGTATCGTCTCCACACCCCCCGGGGCTATCGGGCGTTGGAGGTCTATGTGCTCTCCAAGGAGCTGTTGCTGTCTCTGGTGGACGACTGCGACAGCCACGATCAGTATAGCTTCCGCCACGATGTGTTGCAGGCTCGCGCCGATCGGCTGCACATCCGCAGCTTCATCTGGGGGGGCTATGCCGCCCAAATCCGCTCGGTGCAGGGCTACTATGACCGCAGTATGCAGCTGTTAGACCCCGTCATTCGCGCCGATTTGTTCTGTCCCCAGCGCCCCATCCGCGCCAAGAGCAGCGACGAGGCCTCGTCCTACATCGACCCCCAGGGCGAATGCGTCAATACGCTGGTGGGCGACGGCTGCTGTATCGAGGGCAGCGTGAAAAACTCCATCCTCTTTGCCGGTGTCACCGTGGAGCGGGGGGCAGAGGTGCGGGACTGTGTGCTATTTAAGGGCACCACTGTCCATGCCAACGCCGTTTTGCACCATGTGATCACCGATAAAAGTGTGGAAATTCTGCCCGACCGCACCCTGATGGGACACGCCGACTATCCGCTGGTGGTGGCGAAGGGCAGCCGCATCTGACAAAAAACACAGGCGAGCTGTGATACAATAGCGGGATACATAGGCAAGACCGCACCTAGAATTGTGGGGGATTGCTGTACGAAAAGCGAAACCGCGAAAGGACTGGGTTCATGACGAAGAAAAAACCATCTGAACAACCGAAGAAGCCCCGGGCGACGGCTGCCGCCGTCCCGGAGCAGACGATCGTCCCCCCCACGGCGCTGACCGTGGCACCCCCTGCGGCGCTGACTGTCCTGCCCAAGGGGGAGACCTCCCTTGCCGTGCAGCCGGAGAAACAGGCAAAGGTCGAGGCAAACGCAAAGCCAGAGCCGAAAGCAAAATCGGAGCCGAAGAAAGCCCCGAAGACCCCGGCGAAAACCACCCGAAAAGCCCCTGTCAAGAAGACCCATGCGGCACTCTCCACTGTCTCCCGACAGCCGGAGCCGTTGCAGGAACCATCGAGGGAGGGAGAACCGATGCAGCTTTTATATGTGACCTCAGAGGCGGTACCCTTTTGCAAAACCGGCGGACTTGCCGACGTGGCGGGCAGTCTGCCCCAAGCGCTGGCGGCGGCGGGACATCAGGTGGCGGTGATTCTGCCCCTGTACCAGTCGGTGCGGGAGGCCTTTGCAGACCGGCTGACCTTCGTCCGCTATGACTATGTGCGTCTGGGCTGGCGCAGTCTGTACTGCGGCCTGTTCCGCATGGAAAAGGACGGCGTGATTTGGTATTTCGTGGACAACGAGCAGTATTTTAAGCGCCCGGAGCTGTATGGCTATTACGACGATGGCGAGCGCTTTGCCTTCTTCTCCCGGGCGGTGGTGGAGCTGCTGCCAAAGCTGGACTTTTTCCCAGAGGTCGTCCACTGCAACGACTGGCAGTCCGCACTGGTGCCCATCTATTTGAAGGACGACGGTGTCCGGGACGAGACCCTGCGGCGTATCCGCACGGTGCTGACGGTGCATAATATCGAGTATCAGGGTCGGTATGGCAAGGAGACCCTGGGCGATCTCTTTGGACTGGACAGGGGCTGGCTCCGGGATGGCACCTTGGAGATGGACGGCGACGTCAATCTCTTAAAGGGCGGTCTGCTGTGCGCCGACGCGGTGACGGCGGTGTCCCCCTCCTATGCCCAAGAGCTGAAATACGCCTATTTCGCCCACGGTATGGAGAGCATCATCAGCGGCTGTGCCCACAAGCTCCACGGTGTCCTAAACGGCATCGACATGGAGCGGTACGATCCGGCGACAGATACGGGCATCGCCGCGGCCTATAGCGCCGAAAATCCGGCGGAGAAGGCAAAGGACAAGGCGGCGCTGCAACAGAGCTTGGGACTGCACCCAGAGCCGGAGACCCCGATTCTGGCGCTGGTGTCCCGTCTGGTGTCCCACAAGGGGCTGGACTTGGTGTGGGAGGTGCTGGACGATATCATGCAGCTGCCGGTGCAGCTGGCGATTTTGGGCAAGGGCGATGCCAAGTACGAGGCGTTTTTCCGGCAGGCAGAGCAGCGGTATCCGGGGCGGCTGGCCTTTTATCAGGGCTATTCCGAGGCTATGTCCATGGAGATTTACGCCGGTGCCGACCTGTTTTTGATGCCCTCTAAAAGCGAGCCCTGTGGGCTGTCCCAGATGATTGCCATGCGCTATGGCACGGTGCCCATCGTCCGGGAGACCGGCGGCCTAAAGGACACGGTGCAGCCCTATGAGGCGTGGCGGGACTGTGGCAACGGCTTTACCTTTGCCAGCTATCGCAGTGCCGATATGCTCTATGTCATCCGGGAGGCAGTCTCCCTTTACAGGGAGCAGCCCGACGCGTTTTCCCGCCTGCGCCGCCGGGGCATGGAGGAGGATTTCAGCTGGGCAAAATCCGCCGCCGCCTATGGGCGCATCTATGCCGCCATCACCGGCAAATACGGGGTCTGACCCCCATTCCGAATCAACCGAAGGAGAACCTATGTCAAACGATAGAAAGAACACCACGGTGTCGCTGGAAGACGAGCTTTGCGAAAAACTGCGCCTCGCCTTTGGCAGCACGGTGGAGGAGGCAACCGACGCCCAGATGCTCCGCGCCTGTGCCTTGGTCCTGCGGGACAAAATGGCAGAGCGGGCGATGAACACCCGCCAGACCGTCAAACGGGAGCAAAAGAGACAGGTACACTATCTGTCCATGGAGTTTCTCATGGGGCGCAGTCTCATGAAAAACGCCTATAATCTGGGGATTTTGCCCCAGCTGCGAGAGGCCTTGGAGCAGTTGGGCTTCCGGGCGGCGGATATTTTCGAGCTGGAGCCGGACGCGGGTCTGGGCAACGGGGGCTTAGGTCGCCTTGCCGCCTGCTATCTCGACAGCATGACCACGTTGGAGATTCCCGCCACCGGCTATTCCATCTGCTATGAGCTGGGGATTTTCCGCCAGAAAATCGTGGAGGGACAGCAGGTGGAGCTGCCGGATAACTGGAAGGATCTGGGCGGCGCGTGGCTGCTGCCCAAGCCCCAGGAGACCGAGGAGATCCACTTTGGGGGACACATCCGGGAATTTTGGCGGGATGGGCACCACCACATCGTCCACGAGGACTATACCACGGTGCTGGCGATCCCCTGCGACATGGAGATCGCGGGCTATCAGACCCAGCAGGTGAACAGTCTGCGGCTGTGGGATGCCAAGTCCCCGGTGCCCATGGATATGTCCCTGTTCTCCCGGGGGGAGTATCTCAAGGCCACGGAGCAGCACGCCATGGCAGAGGTCATCGCCAAGGTGCTGTATCCCGAGGACAACCACATCGAGGGGAAATCCCTGCGCCTAAAGCAGCAGTATTTCTTTGTATCCGCCACGGTGCAGAGCGTGGTGCGCCACCATTTGGAGACCTATGGCACCCTGCGGAATTTCCACGAGAAAAATGTCTTCCAAATCAACGACACCCACCCTGCGCTGGTGATTCCCGAGCTGATGCGCATCTTGATCGACGACGCGGGACTGGCGTGGGACGAGGCGTGGTTCATCACCACCCACTCTGTGGCCTATACCAACCACACCGTGCTCATCGAGGCATTGGAGCGCTGGCCTCAATTCCTCATCGAGCAATTGCTGCCCCGTATCTGGCAGATTTTGGTGGAGATCTCCAACCGCTGGCAGACCCGGGTGGAGGATTTCTATCACGATGCCGGGAAGACCCAGACGATGGCAATCATCTGGGAGGGGCAGGTGCGGATGGCAAACCTCTGCGTGGCGGGGGGGATGGCGGTGAACGGCGTGTCCGCCCTCCATTCGGACATTCTGCGCCACGAGGTTTTCCGGGATGCCTGCAACATGGAGCCGGAGAAGTTTCAAAATGTCACCAACGGCATCGACCACCGCCGCTGGCTGGCAGAGTGCAATCCGGGGCTTCACGGCCTCATCTGCGACCTTACCGGGGGAGATGGCTATCTGCTGCACCCCACGGAGTTGGAAAAGCTGGAGACCTTTGCCGGCGACAGCGCCGTTTTAGAGCGGCTGGCGGCCATCAAGCGGCAGAACAAGCTGGACTTTGCCGCCTATGTCCAAAAGACCAAGGGCGTGCTCCTCAATCCCGATGCCATTTTCGACGTGCAGGTAAAGCGGCTCCACGAGTATAAGCGCCAGCTATTAAATGCCCTGCACATCATCGCCCTGTACCAGCGACTACAGGACGATCCCAACGCCATCCTCTGTCCCCAGACCTTTTTGTTCGGGGCGAAGGCCGCGCCGGGCTATGCCGTGGCAAAGCGAATTATCCGGCTCATCAACTCGCTGGCAGACCAAATCAACAGCGACCCCATTTGCAAGGGCAAATTGCAGGTGGTATTTTTAGAGAACTATCAGGTGTCCCTCGCCGAACGGCTGATGCCCGCCAGCGAGGTATCCCAGCAGATTTCCACGGCGGGCAAGGAGGCCTCCGGCACCGGCAACATGAAGTTTATGATGAACGGCGCACTGACCGTGGGCACCTTGGACGGCGCGAATGTGGAGATGCATCAGGTGCTGGGCGACGAGAATATGTTCCTGTTTGGGCTCCATGCCGATCAGGTGGCGCAGCTCAATCGCGAGGGCTATGTGCCCCACCGGTTCTATGACCGGGACCCTGTTCTGCGCCGGGCGCTGGACGGGCTGAAGGCCGGCTTCCGGGACGGGGTGCGGTATGACGACCTCTATGCCCGCCTGCTGGGCAACCCCGGCGGTGCGTCGGACGAGTATCTCCTGCTGGCGGACTTTGCCGCCTATTGCGCCGCCGAGCGTCGGATGACCGAGACCTATGCCGACCCCCGGCTGTGGAATCAAATGAGCCTGCGCAACATCGCCCGCTCCGGCATCTTTGCCGCCGACCGCAGTGTGGCGGAGTACGCCGCAAACATCTGGAAGGTGCCGGTGAAGGAGAGAGACTGAGCGCAGGTTTGCGTGGACTTTCCCCAAAAAGCGATTCCAAATCGTATAAAATTGCATCAAAAATACCCCCTGTTGTCGAAAAAAGACGAGGCAGGGGGTATTTTTCCGGGTCTGTGGCGCATCCAAGGGGGGAGGAGGGGCGGAGAGAGGGGGCGGGGAGCGATGGCGAAAACGGGAAAAATCCGCCGCCATTTTTCCGACAAGAGGGGGAGAGCGGGGCATGAAAGCCGGGGTTTTCGGGGAAATCGGAAAGAAAATTGAAAAAATGGCCGATTTTCCTTTTAAAACGGCGGCATTCGTGGTATAATCATTTGCTGACCGCACAATGGAGCGGTTTTCAATTGAAAAAATCAGGATCAGATAGAAATACGAGGGAAAAAGATGATAGAAATCACAGAAGGCGTGCGCTTTGATCAAATGGGGCTGTCCCCGGAGATGATGCGCGCAATCAATAAGCGTGGACTGACCGTGACCACGCCGGTACAGGCGGGCTGCATTCCGCCCATGATGGAGTGGAAGGATGTCATTGCCAAGGCGCCCACCGGCACCGGCAAGACCTTTGCCTTCGGCATCCCCATCATTCAGCACATCGACCCGGAGAGCGAAGAAGTGCAGGCGGTGATTTTGGCACCCACCCGGGAGCTGGCCATCCAGACCACCGAGGAAATGCGGGACTTGGCAGAGTTTTTTCCCGGTGTCCGGCTGGTCTGTCTCTATGGCGGGCAGCCCATCAACAAGCAGATCGACACCCTAAAGCGCAAGCCCCAGATCGTGGTGGCCACCCCCGGTCGATTGGACGACCATATCAAGCGCCGCACCGTCCGGATCGACACGGCGCAGACCGTGATTTTGGACGAGGCGGATCGGATGCTGGACATGGGCTTCATCCACGATGTCACCCGGATTTTGGATCGGATGAAAACCCGGAAAAACTTGGGCATGTTCTCCGCCACCATCTCCCGCGAGGTGATGGATATCGCCTGGGTCTATCAGCGGGACGCGGTGGAGATCACCGTGCAGGCGGACGAGAAAAACAAGCCGGACATTTTGCAGTTCCGTATGGAGATCTCTCAGGGCGACAAGGCGGACATGATCCTGCGGCTGATGAAGGCCGGGGATTTGGAGCGGGCGATGGTGTTTTGCAACACCAAGGGCTCTACCGAGCGCATGTCCAAATTCTTGCAGATGCAGGGCGCAGACGCGGATTGCATCCACGGCGACATCCCCCAGAAAAAGCGGGAGGAAGTGCTGGAGCGGTTCCGCAAGGGCGAGCTGCACATCTTTGTCGCCACCGACGTGGCTGCCCGGGGCATCGACGTGGACGACGTGGACGCGGTGTTTAACTGCGACGTGCCCGACGAAAACGAGTATTACGTCCACCGCATCGGGCGGACGGGACGGGCCAAACGCCACGGCGTGGCCTTCACCTTTGTGTCCGACTATCCCGGCAAAATGCGCCTAGACGAGATTGCCCGCCTGACCAAAAACACGATCATGGACGTGAAAATCGGCGAGGACGGCACCCTGACCGAGGTGGAGGAAGCCATCAAAAAGGACTAACTGCAACGGGCTGGCATCAGCGACAACTGATACCAGCCCATTTATTTGTGAACAATTTCTTAAATTGTAACAGATTGTAACTTTTGCAGGGGATTCTCTTTACAAGGCGGGGGAAAACCCGTATAATCAACCTGTTGCTTTTTGCGGCGCACAAGCCGCCTGCAACGAGAGGAGAGTGAGCCATGGGATTCAAACGAGGACTGGCGACAGCTCTGGCGGTCGTGCTCTGTCTGACGATGTTGGTGGGCTGCGGGGAAAAAGCGGCAGCGCCCTTCACCCTGACTGTGGCCTGCGCCGCGCCCAAAACCGCCGATCCCGCTCTGGTGACGGAGACGGATAACGAGACGATTTTACTGCATCTCTATGAGAATTTGATGAAGAAAACCAACGATACCACCGGCGTTGCCACGGCGGCACCGGGGATCGCCAAAAGCTATGCCGAGGAGAAGTTGTTCGACGGCACGGTGACCTATACCTTCCGCCTGCGGGACAATGTCAAGTGGTCAGACGGCACGGCGGTGACCGCCCACGACTTTGTCTATGCGTGGCGGCGGCTGGTGTCCCCCGCCACAGGCTCGCCCAACCACGCCCTGCTGTCCATGGTGCAGGGCTATGACGCTGTCCGCGCCGGGGGCGAGCTGTCCGAGCTACAGGTCACGGCGAAAAACGACAAGACGCTGGTGGTGAAGCTGGCCTATCCCTGCCCCTATTTTATCGAGGACATCTGCACCGCCGCCGCCACCCTGCCCCTGCGGGCAGAGGTCGAGGCCGACTGGGACTGGGCACAGCTGGTGACCAACGGTGCCTATCGGGTGGGCTCGTGGCGGGAGGAGTCGGATCTGCTGCTGGTGCGCTGCAACACGGGACGCAATCTCACAGGACCCGACGGCATCCGTTTTTACTTTGCCGATACGACAGAGGAGGCCTATGCCCTCTATGAGGCGGAGCAGGTGGACTTTGTGGGTGCCCTGCCAGAGGCGCAGCTGACTGAGCTGTCCCGCCGGGACGGCTGGCAGGCAACGCCGGTGCTCTCCACCTATACCCTGCTGTTTCACAACCAAAACGCGCCGACGGACAATCCGCTGGTGCGACAGGCGCTCTCCCTTGCCATCGACCGCAGTGTGCTGCCGCCGCTGGTGGGCGTGACGGCGCAGGCGGCAAGGGGTCTGGTGCCACCGGGGATTGCCGGGGGCGAGGACGGGGCGTTTCGAGACGAGAGCGATTTGCTGACCCGCACCCCAGAGGCCTATCAGGAGGGGCTGGCAAAGGCGAGAGAGCTGCTGACAGTGGCGGGCTTTGGCGAGGACGATCCCCCAGAGTTGCCCTATCTCTATGCAGACAGTCCGTCGGCAAGGGCGGTGGCACAGGCGCTGTGTCAGCAGTGGTGGGAGACCCTGCACATTCGGGTGACACCCCATGGGGTGACCCAGACCGAGCTGGACGCGGCGCTTGCCGCCGGGGACTTTACGTTGGCGGCCACCACCCTCTCCACCCCCTATGCCGACCCGATGGGCTTTTTAGAGCCGTGGGCGGGGGGCGACAGCCGGAACGTCATCGGCTATCGCAACAGCGCCTTCGATACCCTGCTGGTGGTGATTGGCAGTGCGTCGGATGCATCGGCGCGGCTGGCCTGTCTCCACGATGCAGAGACCTTGCTACAGGACGATGCCGCCCTTGCCCCCCTGTACACCGTGGGGACGGCGTGGGCACTGCGAGAGACGCTGACCGGCGTTGCCCGGGATGCCACCGGTCACTTCTATTTCGGACTGGTGTCCAAAAAGGGATAATTGCAAACAGAGAATAGAGCGGAGACATTCGGATTTGTATGGATGTCTCCGCTTTTTTTATGGGCTCCCTGAAAAGACAGGGGACGGTCTGGGGCGGGAGTACCTGTCGGTCAGCGGACGGCGAAAGTTTAACCTGAAATTTAACCCCAAACCCCGGAGTAACCACGGGATTAACCCCAAAAACAAAGCTTTTTCAGGTTTATTCAATCAAAACCAACGCGTTCCAATCCCGTGCATTTTTTAGCCCAATAAAAGAAAACACTGCAATCCTAATGGATTGCAGTGTTTTCTTGGTGGACGATACAGGACTCGAACCTGTGACCCCCTGCACGTCAAGCAGGTGCTCTAGCCAGCTGAGCTAATCGTCCGAAACGGAACGTGTCTATAGTACCTTATTTTTTGTCTTTTGTCAACACCTTTCTTGTAAAAGGTCGGCAAGTTTGCTATACTGGGCAGCAGAGGAAATAAGGAGATGAAGCCCATGGAAAAAATCGCGCTGGTCACCGGTGCCGCCCGGGGCATCGGACGGGCTGTCGCCATCCGTCTGGCACGGGACGGCTGGGCGGTCTGCATCAATTATATCGCCCACAGAGACGAGGCAGAGACGCTGGCAGCAGAATTGACGGCGGCGGGCGGGCGGGCCATCGCCGTCCAAGGGGACGTGAGCGATCCCGGGGCGGTGGCCCGTCTGGTAAAGCGCACACAGACAGAGCTGGGACAGATCTCTCTGCTGGTGAACAACGCCGGCATCTCCTGCGACGGGCAGTTTCAGGATATCACCGGCGATCGGTGGCGGCGCTGCTTTGCCGTCAATGTGGACGGCGTGTTTCACTGCACCCAAGCGGTGTTGCCCGGGATGCTCCACGAAAAGGCGGGCTGCATCGTCAACCTCGCCTCCATCTGGGGACTGCGGGGCGCGTCCTGCGAGGTGCCCTATGCCGCCGCCAAGGCGGCGGTCATCGGCATGACCCGCTCGCTGGCTTTGGAGCTGGCACCGTCGGGCATCCGGGTCAACGCCGTGGCGCCGGGCTGTATCGAGACCGACATGCTGGGGGAGTACGACGCTGCCACCCGGGCGGAGCTGTGCGCCCAAACCCCCTTGGGACGGCTGGGCACACCGGCGGATATTGCGGCGGCGGTGGCGTTTTTTGCATCTGGCGACGCGTCTTTTCTCACGGGACAGATTCTCACCGCCGACGGCGGTTTTATCGGCTGAGTATGGCGAAAGGAGTGGCTATGAACTATAAGGCGCAATTGATTGACGGGGGCAAGCGACTGCTGGCAGAGGGGCTGACCATCGAAACATGGGGCAATCTCAGCCTGCGGGATCCGGACACCGGGCTGTGCTATGTGACCCCCTCTGCCCTGCCCTATGACAGTCTGGGGGAGGAGGACATCGTGGTGCTGGAGCTGGACGGCACGGTGATAGACGGCGGGCGGAAGCCCTCTGTGGAAACCGGTCTGCATCTGGGGCTGTATCGGGCGCGGGCGGATGTGAATGCCATTTTGCACACCCATCCCCGGGAGTCCATGGTCTTTGCCGCGCTCCATCAGGCGATCCCCTGCCTCACCGACGAAATGGCGCAGACCTTGGGCGGCGGTGTCCCCGTGGCGGCATATGCCCTGCCCGGCACGGCAGAGCTGGCGAAAAATGTCCGGGACAGTCTGGGGGCAGACCGGTTTGCCTGTCTGCTGGCAAACCACGGTGCGGTCTGCGTGGGCAGCGAGCTGGCAGAGGCCTTCCGCGTCTGCACCGTGTTAGAGGCATCTGCCCAGCTCTATCGCCGGGCACTGACCATCGGACAGCCCCGACCGCTGGATCCCCCGCAGATTGCCACCCTGTATGACTTTGCCCGCAACCGGTATGGGCAGGAGAAATAGAGAAAGAAGGAACACGCTATGGACGCTCTCCGCACTGTCACCCACAGCGACGGGGTCAAACTGTCAGACGACCGCTCCGCCGTGGTGCTGCTTGACCAGACCCAGTTGCCCAATCGAGAGATCTATCTGACCCTCAATCGCTTGGAGGACTGCTATGAGGCGATTGCCGCTCTGCGGGTGCGGGGTGCGCCCGCCATCGGCATTTTCGCCGGCTATGCGCTGGCTGTCTTGGCGGGACAACAGGCAGAGCTGCCCTATCCCGCCTTTCTGACAGAGTTGCATCGCCTGAAGGAACGGCTGAACGCCGCCCGCCCCACCGCCGTCAATCTCAGCTGGGCGCTGGAGCGCATGGAGCGGGTGGCGCTGGAGCAGCCGGCTCTCCCTGTCCCCGCAATTGTGGAGCGGCTTCAGGCAGAGGCGTTGGCCATCCACCAAGAGGACATCTCCATGTGCCGCAAAATTGCGGCATACGGCCTGTCTCTGCTGCACGACGGGGACGGGGTCTTGACCCACTGCAACGCAGGACCCCTAGCCACCTCCCGCTATGGCACCGCCCTCGGCCCCATTCTGTTGGGGCAGGAGACCGGCATCCGTCTGCGGGTCTTTGCCGACGAGACCAGACCGCTTCTACAGGGCGCGCGCCTCACCTCCTATGAATTGCAGCGGGCGGGGGTGGATGTGACCCTCATCTGCGACAATATGGCCAGCATCGTCATGAAAAACGGCTGGATCAACGCCTGCTTTGTGGGCAGCGACCGCATTGCCATGAATGGCGACTTTGCCAATAAAATCGGCACCTCTGCCGTGGCTATTTTGGCGAAGCACTACGGCATCCCGTTTTATGCCCTCGCCCCCACCTCCACCATCGACCCGAACTGTCCCACCGGCGACAGCATCCCCATCGAGCTGCGGGAGCCGGCGGAGATTCGAGAAAAATTTTACAGCGAGCCCATGGCACTGCCGTCGGTCAAGTGCTACAACCCCGCCTTTGACGTGACCGAGCACCAATTGGTCACCGGCATTATCACCCAGCGGGGCATCTGCTATCCCCCGTTTACAGACAGCTTGGCAAAGCTATTTGCCTGATTTGAAAGGAGTGTCTCTGATGAAAGAATCCATCTCTGCCAGCATCGCCGCCCCGGAAGACTCCATCGCCAAGGTGGTGCTTATGCCCGGCGATCCCCTCCGCGCCAAATTCGTGGCGGAGCACTATCTGGAAAACCCCGTCTGCTTCAACACCGTCCGCAATATGCTGGGCTATACCGGCAGCTATCGGGGCAAGAAAATCTCTGTCATGGGCAGCGGCATGGGCATTCCATCCATGGGACTGTACGCCCAGGAGCTATACACCCAGTTCGGCGTAGAGGCCATTCTGCGCATCGGTTCCGCCGGCGGCATCGCCGACCATGTGCATGTCCGGGATGTGGTCATCGCTATGGCGGCCTCCACCAACTCCAATTACGGCGCGGGCTATGACATCCCCGGCACGCTGGCACCCGCCGCCGACTATGGACTGCTGTCCTCTGCCGCAGAGGCGGCAAAGCGGCTGGGCATACCCGCCGCCGTGGGCACGGTCTATACCTCGGACTTTTTCTACTATCCCCAGGCGGACATCAATGAGAAAATGCGCCGGTTGGGACATCTGGCTGTGGAGATGGAGACGGCGGGGCTGTATCTCACCGCCATGGGCTGCGGCAAAAAGGCGCTGAGTCTGCTGACCATCTCTGACCACCTGTTTACCGGCGAGGCACTGGATGCCGCCGCACGACAGGACTCCTTCCACCAGATGATGGAGATCGCTCTGGAGACCGCATGGGCGGCAACGGCGGACTAGGGCACGGGGGATACGCGGGGTACGCGGCTTTTTGAAAAAAGCCTGCCAAAAACTTTTGTGAGAGTTTGGACAGGGCTGTCCCGCTTACCGAAAGTCCGGTGTGGGGAGGACAGGAGTACGCGCTTTTTTGAAAAAAAGCTGGGCAAAAAACTTTTGTGATCAGTTTCGATATTTGATTGGAAAACGAACAGAGGGGCGGATAGCATCCGCCCCTCTGTCTGATTTTGATACCGTTTTTGGGGGAAAATAGCCGGCAGGGGACGGATACCATCCGTCCCCTGCAACGCAGCTTTTGCCCTCATATTTTCCATTCTGATTCAAATAAATTGACCGCCAGAATTGGAACATTAAAGTTTTCTTTGCTTCTTTCTTTTTCAAAAGAAAGAAGGCGTACCCCCTCGCATCCCGCTTGGCTTATTCGCCCATGGGTGCGCCGCACTGGGGGCAGAACCGGCTGTCCGATGCCGCGCCGCAGATGGGGCAGACCTTCATCGTGGGCTCTGCCGGCACCACGATCTCCGGCTCATCGTTGGCCTTGGCGGCTTCCAGCTCCACGATTTTTGCCTTAGAGGCATTGACAGCCTCGACCAGATCGCGAACTGCCTCGGGGATCTCGCCCTGAAATTCGGTGGTGAACCACTCGCCGATGGTTTTGTAGTTCTTCTCCATCTCCCGCTGCTCGCCGGCGATTGCCATGGTGAGCTTCGCCAGCTCGGCGGCATCCTTTGCCTTTTCCCCCGCATAGGTGGCGGCGGCCTGTGCCTTTTCCCCCGCATAGGAGACGGCGTCCTTCGCCTTTTTACCCAATTCATCTAAAAATGCCATATCACTTGTGCTCCTTTCGATGCGTGCTTCTATTTCCCGCCGGCTGCAAGCCCGCGGATCGTGTGTTCTGTCTCTATGCCTGTGCCTCAGTGTGCTCATCATAGCATATCGCTGTGTGGAGCGCAACGTGGAATTTGTAAATTTTTTGCAACCAAACCTTGAACTTTTTGGGAAACTGCCGTGCTTTGGGTCATTTAAGCTTCCCTAAGCCTCTATCCAGCCCGCCGACCGCTCCACCGCCCGTTTCCACTGGCGATAGCTCTCCCGGCACGCCGCCTCCTCCCGCTGGGGCAGGAAGACGTGCTGGGGCTGACGCAGGGCTTTCAGCTCCTCCTGATCGCTCCACAGGCCGCAGGCCAGTCCCGCCAGCGCCGCCGCGCCAAAGGCGGTGCTCTCCACCATGGCGGGGCGATCCACGGGGATGCGGAGCAGATCTGCCTGGGTTTGCAGCAGGAGATCGCTGACCGACGCGCCGCCATCCACCCGCAGACAGCTGATGCCGCAGGGGGCATCCTGCCGCATGGCGACCATCAAATCCGTCACCTCAAAGGCGATTGCCTCCAGCACCGCCCGGGCGAGGTGAGCGCGTCCCGTGCCCCGGGTCAAGCCCACGATGGTGCCCCGGGCGTACATGTCCCAATAGGGCGCACCAAGGCCTGTAAAGGCGGGCACCACAAACACGCCGCCGCTGTCCCGGACAGTTTCGGCCAGACGATCGCAGTCCGACGCGGTGGAGATCAGCCCCAACTCGTCCCGCAGCCACTGGATGGTGGAGCCGGCATTGAAGACGCTGCCCTCCATGGCATAGGTGGTCTTGCCCCCCAAGCTCCACGCCACCGAGGTCAGCAGTCCCGCCCCGGAGAGCACCGGGGTCTCCCCCAGATTCATCAGGGTGAAGCAGCCGGTGCCATAGGTGTTTTTCGCCTCGCCGGGGGCGAAGCAGGTCTGTCCAAACAGCGCCGCCGCCTGATCTCCCGCGCTGCCGCAGATGGGGATGCCCCCCAAGTCGGACAGTCCGTCCACGCCGCCGTCCACGGTGCCATAGGTGCCGCAGGAGGGCACGGGCGTGGGCAGCATGCACAGGGGGATGTCCAGCATGCGGCACAGCTCCTCGTCCCACGCCAGCTTGTGGATGTCAAACAGCAGGGTGCGGGAGGCGTTGGAGTAGTCCGTCACATGGGTCTTGCCGCCGGTCAAGTTCCAAATCAGCCAGCTGTCCACCGTGCCGCAGAGCAGCTCTCCCCGGGCGGCACGCTCCCGACTGCCGGGGACAGCGTCCAAAATCCATTTGATTTTCGTGCCGGAGAAATACGCGTCGATGACCAGCCCCGTCTTTTGCCGGATCTCCTGTGCCACGCCCTGCGCCTTTAGCAGATCGCAGAGGGGCGCGGTGCGGCGGCACTGCCACACGATGGCGTTATAGATGGGCTCGCCGGTGCGGCGATCCCAGAGGATGGTGGTCTCCCGCTGGTTGGTGATGCCGATGCCACCGATCTCCCGGGGGTCGATGTGGGCGGCGCGCACCGCCTCGATCATGGCGCGGCGCTGACTGTCCCAAATCTCATGGGGATCGTGCTCTACCCAGCCGGGGCGGGGATAGATCTGGGGAAAGCCATACTGCGCCTTGGAGACGATTTTCCCCCGGCGGTCAAACAGGATGGCGCGGGAGCTGGTGGTGCCCTGATCCAGTGCCAATATGTAAGCTTCTTTCATGGTGCCCTCCCTGTTTTCGGAAAGTCTCTTTCTTTCCGAAGCGGTCTGTGCTACAATTTCAATAGAGCAATCTAGGACAATTGTAGCACAAGGAGGGTTCGATTTCCATGACAAAACAGGAAATTTATCTGCCGTCGGGGGACGGCAAAACCCAACTGCACACCATTCTCTGGCTGCCGGAGGGCACGCCTCGCGCCATTTTGCAGATCTCCCACGGTGTCTCCGAATACATCGGTCGCTATGAGCGGCTGGCGCAGGTGCTGACGGCACAGGGCTTTCTGGTGGCGGGACACGATCATCTGGGGCACGGTCTGTCGGTGGCGGACGGCGGGGCGCGGCTGTATTTCGGGGAAGCCGGCAGCTGGGACACGGTGACGGACGACCTCTATCGTCTCCACAACCTGTTGCGGCGGGACAATCCGGGAATCCCCTTTTTCCTGTTGGGACACAGCATGGGTTCCTTTTTGGCGCGGACGTATCTCATCCGCTATCCCGGCACGGTGGATGCCGCCGTCCTGATGGGCACCGGGCAGATGCCCGCTCCGCTGGTGACCGCCGGTCTTGCCGTCGCCCGGATGGAGGGGCGTCGTCTGGGCTGGGAGCAGTCCAGCGCCCTCATCGACCGGCTGGCCTTCGGGGCGTACAACAAGCAGTTTGCCCCCAACCGCACCGCCTTTGACTGGCTGTCGGTCAATCCGGACAACGTGGATGCCTATATCGCCGACCCCCTCTGCGGCGGCAGCGCCTCGGCGGGGCTGTTTCGGGAGATGCTGGGCGGCATTCGCTTCATCACCGACGGGGACAATCTGAAAAAGATGAACGGCAACACCCCCATTCTCTTTCTCTCCGGCGAGGACGATCCCGTGGGCGACGGCGGCAAGGGCGTGCGCCGCGCCTGTCACAGCTTCCGCAAGGCGGGGGTCCGATCGGCGGAGATGAAGCTCTATCCCGGCCTGCGCCACGAGCTGTTAAACGAGGCCTGCCACGAGACTGTGGAGGCGGATTTGCTCCGCTGGCTGGAAAAACAGCTGGCGGCGATACGGGAGACGCGGGAGCTGGAGACGCAAGCTTTTTGAAAAAAGCTTGACAAAAACTTCTGTGTCCTCCGGCGCGGGGATTGGGTCAGGACAGGGCGGCGGCAAAGCTGCGCCATCGGAGCAGCGCAATATCGTGGTGCCGCCGGAGCAGCTGCATGGAGCAGATCGCGTCCCCGGTGAACACCAGCAGCAGGGCAAGGGTCACCGCTTCCGGGATGTGGGGCAATCCCTGCACCAGCAGGGGCTGGACAGCCGTCAGCGCCACCCCGATCAGCAGTCCCCACGCCAGCGAAAAGGGCAGGCAGACCCGCCCCCGCAGATTGCCCAGCACGCCGGTATAGTCCCAGAATTTGACCCCCAGCACCGTCTCATACAGCCAGTGCACCCCGTACTCCACCGCCGTGGCTGTCAGTCCGCCCCAGAGCATCACCTTTGGCAGACTGTCCCGCAGAGCTGTCGGCAGTGCCAGCACCGCCAGCACCCCCAGACCATAGACGGGACAGAGGGGCAACAGCAAAAAGCATTTGCGCCCCTGCTGTGGGGCGCGGGTCACCACGGCAAACGCCTTTTCCAACAGATATCCCAAAAAGCTATAGCAGAGAAACAGCCAAAACAGCACAGACCTCACTCCCCTGCCCACAGTCTCTCCCCGGAGACGGCAGGCAATTCCCGGAAAAATATGACAATCGAGAGGAGGGGTACCATGGACGAATGGACTGCCCTTCAAAACGAATGCGGCACCTGCACCGCCTGCGCCCTGTCCGACACCCGCCGCCACGTCGTCTTTGGGGACGGCGCTCGAGACGCGGAAATCCTGCTGGTGGGCGAGGGTCCCGGTGCCAACGAGGATGCCCAAGGCCTTCCCTTTGTGGGCGAGGCCGGTCGGCTTTTGGACGATATGCTGGCGATGATCGGGCTGGATCGCACCAAGGTCTACATCACCAATATCGTCAAATGCCGCCCGCCCCAAAACCGCGATCCCCTCAATGTGGAGCGGGAGGGGTGCAAGCCGTGGCTGCGCCGCCAGACCCTGTTGCTGCGCCCCAAGCTGCTGGTCTGTCTGGGGCGGATCGCCGCCACCGAGCTGATTGCCCCCGACTTCAAAATCACCCGGGATCACGGACAGTGGGTCACCCGGGGCAATTTGGAGATGATGGCGCTGTATCACCCCGCCGCCCTGCTTCGGGATCCCTCCAAGCGACCGGACACCTTCGAGGATTTGAAACGCCTGCAGGCCAAGGCGCGGGAGGTCTGCACCCACACAGTGCTCTGATTGCGCCAGCCGTCGTCCCCCGGGGCGGCGGCTTTTTTGGTTCTATTGTAAACCTTGTTAATATTTACGGTTGACAATCGCTTTTCGGGATGGTAGAATTTCCTTCTGGGAGGGGATTCAAATGACCGAAAAAGAAAACATGCGCCCCCGGGTGGGGACGCGAGACATGGCCTACATCGCGCTGTTCGCGGTGCTGATGACGGTTTGCGCGTGGATATCCATTCCGCTGCCGGTGCCGTTCACCCTACAGACCTTTGCCGTTTTTGCGGCGCTGGGACTGTTGGGGGGCAAGCGGGGCACCTTGGCAGTCTTGGTGTACATCCTGCTGGGCGCGGTGGGACTGCCGGTGTTCGCCGGCTTTCGAGGGGGCATCGGGGCGCTGTTTGGGGCGACGGGGGGCTATATTTTGGGCTTTCTGGGCTCGGCGCTGCTGTATTGGCTGCTCACCGCCCGACTGGGAGACCGTCTCCCGGTGATGGCGCTGTCCATGCTGGGGGGACTGCTGCTGTGCTATGCCTTCGGCACCGCATGGTTTGTCCAAGTCTATACCGGGGAAGCCGGCAAGATGGGCTATATCGGGGCGCTGGGGGTCTGCGTGGTACCCTTTATTCTCCCGGATCTTCTCAAATTGGGACTGGCTCTGCTGCTCACACGCCGTCTGTCGGGTCGGGTACCGGCATAGAGGCGTAAAAAAAGGCTGGGACGAAAAATCGTCTCAGCCTTTTTTCAAGAAATTAAGGGAACTCTGGATGAAAACCGGTTGCTCCCGTCGCCTAGTTAGGCCAGTGTGACCTGATGGGTCAAAAGCTCGGCGACCACAAAGTCCCGGGTGGTCTTGGTCTCTGCCATGATGTACGCCACATCTTCTTCCGTGGCGGTGGTCATGCTGCAATTTTTCACGCAGTTTTTGATATAGGAGCGGCGCGCCACATCCAGATCGTACTCCCGCGCCTTGATCAGGGAGGGGTCGGCGGGCAGGATGATGTTCTTGCCGGGCACATCCTCGTCGGGATTGCCGAAGAAAATCTCCACGCCGTTGTCCCGGGCAAAGGACAGCTGTGCCATGGGATGCTTGCCCGCGCCGGTGTACTCCGTCTCCTGCACCACGATGATCTGCTCCTGATCCATGGCCTGTGCCATGGAAAACGCGGCGGTGAGGGAGGTGTTGCCGGCGGGACCCCGCTCATAGCCCTCCAAGCAGGCCAGCGCCTCGGTGATGTAGAAGGTCTCGCCCTGCTTGACCGTCACAAAGCGATCCATGTGCCGCAGCATACGGGCGGCGTTGCGGGGACAGTCGGAGCGGTCGGGCCAAGTCATAAAGGGCATGCCGAAGCCGGTGTGCCCGGTGGTGAAGGACTTGCGGTTGAAGTCGTGGTCAGAGGCCATGTGCAGGCCGGACAGGTCGATGGACGCACCCACCATCTGGGCGTTGCAGTTTGCCAGACGCACGCCCCGCGCCGTGCCGGAGACGTTGCCGCCGCCCGCATTGGTGCAGACCACCGCGTCGGGATCGCGGCCGGTTTTTTCCCGGCACTGCTCCACCAGCTCATAGCCCAGCGTCTCCACGCCGGCGATGCCGAAGGGGGTATAGAGGGAGGCGTTGAAGTAGCCCGTCTCCTCCAGCAGCTTTAAAAAGGTGGTGAACAGCTCGGGTCCCACGGTGAGCTGGACAACCTCAGCGCCATAGGCCTCGCAGATGCGCTGTTTTTCCAGAATTTCGGGCTGACCCACCTTGCGGCTGTCATAGCACTCCTGCACCACGATGCAGTTCAGGCCGTACATCGCCGCCTGAGCCGCCACTGCCGCGCCATAGTTGCCGGAGGTGGCGCACATCACGCCGGGATAGCCCATCTTTTTCGCCTGATAGACGGCGATGGAGGCGCGACGCGCCTTAAAGCTGCCGGAGGCGTTGCAGGCCTCGTCCTTCAGGAAAATGCGAGCGCCCTTGCCCGCCGGCGCATACTTCCGCGCCAGAGCGGTCAGGTTCCGCAGTTCGATGAGGGGGGTGTTGCCCACGGCGTGCTCGGACTGGATCTTTTGCATCTCCGCCATGGAATAGCCCGCCTCGCGCATCATTTTCTCATAGTCAAAGCCGATGCCGGGCAGCTCGAACTCCGCATAGTTGATGCCCATTGCCGCCTGCATAATTTCATTTTTGCGGGAGTTGATGCCCGCATAAGACAGATCCTTAGCCATTAGCGCGCACCTCCAAAGCCCATTAAATCACGAAGCTGATGCTGTACCTGCAACAGCTCCGGTACGAATTTTCCATAGGAATGGGTATAGCTGGGATCGACATCGCACAGGACGCCGGTCTCCCGACGACCGGTGAGGGTGATGACCTCCAAGGTGTCGCCCTCGTTTGCCTCGCTCTGGGCATAGCCCTTGACCCACATCACCAGATCGCAGTTCTGGGTATCTGCGGGCACCTGAGGCGCTCTGCTGCCGGCGGGGAGTACAACGTTGGAAATCTGTACCCAATCGCCAATATTTGCATGCTTCATTGATTTTGCCTCCTGTTAAATTTAGAGTATCATACCGCAGGCACGGGGCGAGCGGACTCGCCCCGTGCTGTGGGGTATCGCGGGCAATACTTACTTTCCCTGCTTTGCAGCAGCCTTTGCCAGCTTCTCGCGACCGTCGTTGCGGCCGATGCCAAGGAAGATGGAGGCGAACATGACCACCATCAGCACATAGCCATAGATGACAAACGGCGTGATTTCGATGGCGCGCAGGGGGGCATCCGTACCGGCGGCAAAGCCGATGGTATAGATGATGGCAGGGGACCACGGCACCGCATAGCACAGGGTATTGGACTGGGCATCCAGCAGGTTTGCCGCTCGATAGCCGGTAAAGCCGTATTTCTCGGACAGGGGCTTTGCAAAGGAGGCACCCACGGCGAGAATGGCGGGGGCGTTGAGTCCCATGATGGCGGAGAGGATGATGACCATGAAGGAGATGACCAGCTCTGCCCCACGGGCGGTCTTGGCGACCTTGCCCAGCGCGTTTAAGAGCTTGACATCGCCGCCGCCGGCACGCATGATGGAGATGGAGCCAAAGAGCAGCAGCGCCAAAATGCAGACCTGTAGCATACTGGCAAGGCCGTTATAGATGATGCCGTCCACGGTGCGATCCAGCCCCTCGCCGGAGACGCGGATGAGTGCATTGAGCACGGGATTCACCGGATCCATCTGGAAGAAGTCAAACTGCTTGGTGACCACGCCGATGAAGCTGGCTGCCACCGAGCCGATGGTGGTGGCGATGATGATGTCGCCGGTTTTGATGGCGGCATAGATGGTGATGATAACAGCCACCAGCATCAGCAGTGCCATGGGGTCATAGGTATAGCCGGCGGAGACTGTGCCGGCACCGCCTCCCAGCGTAAAGCCCAGCACGATGGTGATGAGAATGGTGACGGTTGCCGCCACGGCGGAATACTTCAAGCGGGAGCGCACCACGCCGGGCACGTCCACGCCCTGAGAGGTGGCGGAGCAGATGGTGGTGTCGGATACCGGCGCCAGATTGTCGCCGAAGGCAGCACCGGAGATGATGATACCGGCGAGCAGGGCGGGATGGCAGCCCAGCGCCACACCGGCGGGATACAGCACGCCCATGGCGGCGGCGATGGTGCCGAAGCCGGTGCCGGAGGCCGTGGCGAACAGCGCCGAGGCCAAGAAGGTGATCACCGTGAAGGTGATGCTGCCCACACCCAGACCGGAGGCAACCCCCGCGATGGCGTTGGCCAGCCCGGACATCCGCAGAATGCGGGAGAAGACACCGGCAAACAGCCAGCAGACCACGGGGATGATGGCCTCCTTGCTGGCCATGCCCTCGATGATGGCGTCGGCATAATGACGCTTGTTTTTCGCGAAGAAAAAGGTGACGATCAGTGCCAGAAATGCGGGGAGCCAGAGTGCGCCGTCTGAAATGGAGCCCCACAGGAATGTGGTGCACACGATCAGCACGAGGAAGATGACGAATGGTAAAAATGACATCCATTCTCCGCCGTAGAACTGTAGCTTTTTGTTTTCTTCCATTGGATTTGCCCTCCTAATTTTTTTCACACGATCCGCAAGCGCCTCACAAATGCGCTATTGCAATCCGGTGTGCGCTATCTTAAACTACACTGTACGCTAAGTTAAACGTTTGTGCGCTATCTAAGACATTCTGAGTGTAACAGCCTCTTTCGCATTTTGCAAGCAATTTTTAAAATTTTATAGAAATGGCGGATTTCGCCATTTTATTTTGTGCAAATAGACGGAAAAATAAAGCGGCGCTGTCCCAAAGATCGCCTTTTCCAGAAAGATACAGGGGGAAAATAGCGTGCGATGGGGAAAAATTCGCCTTGCTTGTCGCCGGGCGCAGGTTGAATTGTGGGGTGTTGCCTCTGTACTTTGCCCAGAAAACGTGGTATATTGTGAAGTGAAAATACAAGGTGCGCGTTGAAAAAACGCACGGGAACGGGAGACAGCTGCCTCCTTCTTTCTGCTTTGACGGGCGCTGGTCAAAAATGCATAGAGCAAAGGAACGTGTCATGGATACAAAACTCAACATAGGCGCGGTGATCCGCAGTGAACGACAAAAACAGAGCATCAGTTTGGACGAGGCCGCCCGAAAGACCGGGGTGTCCAAGGCCATGCTGGGGCAGATCGAGCGGGATGAATCCAGCCCCACCCTCTCCACGGTCTGGAAAATATCCACCGGTCTGCACATCCCCATGGCCACCCTGCTGGCACAGAATAAGAGTGCGGACTACAAGGTGACCAAGCTCTCGGAGCTAGAGCCGCTGTCCGAAAATGACGGCAATATTCAGGTGTATAACATCTTCCCCTTCGATCCCGTCACGGGCATCGACTATCTGTATATCAAAATCCATCCCGGGGTCAACTATCCCTCCACCACCCACCCCAACGCGGTGGAGGAATATGTGGTGGTGACCACGGGACAGCTGACCATGCACATCGCCGGAAAGGAATATCTGCTGGAAACCGGGGACTCCATCACCTTTGCCGGGGATGAGGAGCACGCCTATGAAAACCGGGGCGACAGCGAGACGGTATTCCAGTGCGTGGTGCGCTACTGAGCGGAAAAAGAAAAGCGCCGTTCCCGCCGATTTGGCAGGGACGGTGCTTTTTTATGGCTTGCCTGTGCCGCCGCAAAGGAGGAGGGTGGTCTTTGCCGCCGGGGCAACCGTCACCGGGACAGCAGCCGGGCGATACGCGCCTGCTCCTCTGGCGAAAAGCCCTCCAAGACCTGCTGGAAGACGGCGCTGTCCGCCTCTTTCTGACGCGCCAGCAGGCGGGTTAGGCCTGCGGCGATTTCCCCGGTGTCCTTGGGATAGCTGAGGGCAAATCGGAGCATGGTTCCATCGCGCTCCGCCTGTCCCGCCCCCACCGCCGCCTCTTTCAGCGCAGTCTCAAGGGGCGACCACCAATCCGAGCCATATTGGTAGCGACCCAGCACGCCCCAATTGTCGGGCGTGAAGCCGTCCGCACAGGCGAGGAGCTCCTCGCCGGAGACCGGCTGCTCCAGCAGCAGATCCAGCACCAGCTGAGAGGCGCGATTGTTCTGGGCAAAGTAGGCATGGTTCACGCCGTCCATGGGGACAAGGCTGTCCGCTGTCGCCTTTGCATCCGCGAAAAAGGAATCGGTGGCGCGGACATACCCCAGCGCCGCCCCCGTCGGAGAGAGCAGAGCGGGGTCGCCGTCCCCACTGTCGCAGTCCGCCTGCAACCGGGCAAAATAGGCGTCCGCGCCGTCCTCGGTCTGCGGGAACAGGGGATAGACGTTGCCGGAGAAATCATAGAAGCGCTCCACGCACCAGATGCCGCCCTCCCCCTGCTTTTGGGGTTGGGAGAGCACCAGCGTGTCATACACCCCACGGCTGCCGTCAAAGGTATAGTAGGGGCAATACTTCACATAGGCGTGGGGGCTGTCATAGGTGAACTCCCGGCTGAGAAAGGCGCTGTCCGTCCACGGTGTCAGATCGTTGCGGGCAATCATGTCGGCGCAAATCGTCTCCCTCGTCCCCAAAAGGGTCTCCCAATCTTTCCATGCCGGAGATGCCACATCCACCGTCTCGTCGTTGCGATAAAACTGCACATCGGTGGCGGAGGAGAGCACATAATAGCTCTCTGCATCCCGGGCAAAGGATGCCCGTTCGCTGCGATCACTAGAGAGATACTGCTCGTATTGCGCTTGGGTCAGGCGGTCGATGCTGAACAGCCAGCCGATGCCGCCCTCCATGCCATCTGCCGCCCCCGCCTCAACCGAGGCTTTTTCGCTGAGGGACAGCAGGTGGCTGCCGTATGGCGTTTCGCCGGGGGAAAACGTCGTCTCCACCAGCAGCTGCTCCCCATATTTTGCGGGAACGCCAATCTGTATACCGCCGCAGTCATAGAGGGTCAGCTCCTCCGGAACGGTCTCTGCCGGCGGGACAGTCGCGCCACAGCCCACCGTCAGGCAGAGGGTCAGCAGACAGGCCAGAATGGTTTTTGCAGACATTCTCCTCACCTCGTTTTTCAATTGTTTGCCCCCAGTATAGCAGATAAAATTCCGTATGCAAAGCCCCCAAATCCAAAAGGATTTGGGGGCTTTGCGCTGTACTTTAATTCTTCCGGAATCTGGCCAGAAAGTCCCGGGTCTCCTGCCGCTGGGGATTGCCGAAGACCTCCTCCGGGGTGCCCTCCTCGCAGATGACACCCTTGTTCATATAGACCACGCGGGACGACACGTCCCGGGCGAAGGCCATCTCGTGGGTGACCACCAGCATGGTCATGCCCTTCTGTGCCAGCGCCCGCATGACCTCTAGCACCTCGCCCACCATCTCCGGGTCGAGAGCAGAGGTGGGCTCGTCGAACAGCAGTGCCTCCGGCTCCATGGCCAGGGCGCGGGCGATAGCCACCCGCTGCTTCTGTCCGCCGGAGAGCTGGCGTGGCTTGGCGTTGATATAGGGTGCCATCCCCACGTTTTCCAGATAGTCCAGCGCGGCGTTTCGCGCCTCGTCCTTCTCGTGTTTGAGCACCTTCAGCTGTCCGATCATGCAGTTTTCCAGCACGGTCAGATTGTCAAACAGGTTGAAGTTCTGAAACACCATGCCCACCCGTGCCCGATAGGCGGCGGCAGAGGTCTTGCTCAGCGCCACATCCTCGCCGTGATAGAGCACCTGCCCGGTGGTGGGTGTCTCCAACAGATTGATGCAGCGGAGCAGGGTGGATTTGCCGGAGCCAGACGCGCCGATGATGGAGGTCACGTCCCCGACACTGACGGAAAAGTCGATGTCCCGGAGGACGATGTTGTCCCCGAAGGACTTGGAAAGATGGCTGATTTGCAAAATAGGCTCGCTCATCGCTTTGCCCCCTTCCCGGTCTTGTTGCCCTTTTGATAGCTGTGCATCCCGCTGGTGTGGGCCAGCGTGTCCTTGGTGGCAAGGTCATAGCTGGACGGTCCATCCAGTCGCCGCTCCCACATCCGCAACAGGCGGGAGCAGGTGAAGGTCATGATGAAATAGACGATCATGATGATGGTATAGGTCTCGAAATAGACATAGAGTGCACCGGCGATGGCCTTTGCGCGGGAGAATAGCTCGGTAAAGCCGATGACAAACAGGACAGAGGTGTCCTTGATGTTGATGATCAGGTTGTTGCCGATCTGGGGCATGATGTTGCGCAGGGTCTGGGGAAAGATGATATACAGCATGGTCTGCACATGGGTCATGCCGATGGCCTTTGCCCCCTCGGACTGACCGGGGTCGATGGACAGGATGCCGCCCCGGACGGTCTCCGCCATATAGGCGCCGGTGTTGATGGAGACCACCAAAATCGACACGATCCAGATGCCCTTGAGGGAGCCAAGGGTGGGCGCGAAGCTGGGGATCAGCATGGCGATGCCATAGAAGAAGAACATGGACTGGACGATCATGGGTGTGCCCCGGAAAAACTCCACATAGGCGGTGAGGATCCAGTTGACGACCTTCACGATGACGCGCTTGGGCAGCGGGTCTGTTTTTGCCACGGGGATGGTCTGGACAATGCCCACGGCAAAGCCGATGAGACAGCCCGCCAGCGTGCCAATCAGCGCCAGCACCAGAGTGAACAGGCAACCCTGTAAAATCGAGGCGCCGCTGTCGGTGAGAATCCGAACAACGCGCTCCCAAAAGCTTAGATCAGCCATTTTAAATTCCTTTCAAAAGACAGCTCATCGCCCCCGCCCGTGGGCGGGGACGACAGCATGGTTTCTTTACTTGCTCAGGGGCTGGACGGCGATGGCGGCATCCATCATGGTGGTGTAATCGTCGGGTGTGTACTCCGCCAGCACGCCGTTGATGGCGGTGCAGAGCGCGGTGTTGCCCTTTTGGACAGAGATGCCGATGTTGACATCCTCGTCAGAGACCTTGAATTCGCCCTCGTTGCCGGTGAAGTCCAGCAGCTTTAAGTCGGGATAGGCAATCAGGGCTGCCTTGCCGGTGGGCTGATCGCAGACCACCAGATCGCAGGTGCCGGCTTCCAGTGCCACCAGCATGGCGGGTGCGGTCTCCTGTGCGGGCTGGATGGTGGCCTCGGGGATCTGGGGCAGGCAGCCGTCGTACCAGATGGTGTTCATCTGAGAGGTGCAGGTGGCACCGGCGAGGTCGGCAACAGAGGCAGCAGCGTCATACTTGCCGCCGGCCTTGACCAAGGTGATGATGGTGGCATAGTAGTAGGGGGTGGTGAAATCCACCATCTCGGCGCGGTTGGCGGTGATGGACTGGCCTGCGATGGCGCAGTCGATGGTGCCGGACTGGACACCGGTGACCAGACCGTCCCAGTCAGAGCGGACGATCTCCAGCGTCAGACCCAGCTTTTCGGCGATGGTCTGTGCCATCATCACGTCATAGCCGAAGGCGTATTCGTTGGTGCCGGCGATCTTGACCGCGCCGTTGCTGTCGTCGCTCTGGGACCAGTTATAGGGTGCGTAGGCACATTCCATGCCCACCCGGAGCACGCCCTCGGCAGAGGTGCCGTACTTCGTGGCGGTGGCGGCGGAATCCTCCCCCTCGGCGGGGGCGGCAGGGGCAGCGCCGCAGGCGGCGAGAGACAGTGCCATAGTCAGTGCAAGAACCAGCGTTAACATTCTTTTCATGGTTGTTTTCCTTCCTTTTTCGGGGATTTTTTGTGTGTTCCGTGGCTTTTTGTGAAATAAAATAAAGCCATAAACGCTCCGTAATGGAACATTCATGGCTACATTTTCATGCATTGAAAAAACCCAAATTGGGCTCATCTGCCAATGATAGCGCTCCACAGTTGTGACAGTCCGGCGGATATTCTCCGACGTCCCAGCGGGCGTTTGCGCAGTCAGGTGCGTTTTCCCACTTCGGCGGTTGCCCTTTCTCACGATTCGGTCTCCTGAACCCTGTGAATCGGATACTGATGCGTCCCGCGCCTCTACCATTGTCTGACCCCCGGTTGGAGGTCAAGCAATTTTATTCAGTTGTTTGCTTCGTTGTGCTAAGGCTACTACCCGTCGCCGGGTTTGTCAATCCCTTTTTTGGAAAACCCCGGTTTTTCAGCGGATAGGACGAAAAATCGACGGGTAAGCTGGAAATTCCTTGGGTATATTGTCCCATAGACGCGAGGGGAACGGGGGGGACGGGGACGCGGGGACGCGCAGGAACGCGGCCTTTGAAAAGGCCTGGCGAAACTTTTATGTCACAAATAAAAGATATTGCCCGTCCCTGTCCCCCCGTCCCCCCGTCCCTTGCCGCCGTGCGGCAACCAAACGTCGCCCTCCCAATTTGCAAGGCGCAAATAGAGGGGCGGGGCAAACAGATAGAACATTAAAGTTTTTGCCCCGCTTTTTTCAAAAAGCGGGCGTATCCTGCCCCCCGTCCCTTGCCGCCGTGGGGCAACCAAACGTTGCCCTCCCAATTTGCAAGGCGCAAATAGAGGGGCGGGGAAACAGGATAGAACATTAAAGTTTTTGCCCCGCTTTTTTCAAAAAGCGGGCGTATCCTGCCCCCCCGTCTCTTGCCGCCGTGCGGCAACCAAACGTCGCCCTCCCAATTTGCAAGGCGCAAATAGAGGGGCGGGGGAAATAGGATAGAACATTAAAGTTTTTGCCCCGCTTTTTTCAAAAAGCGGGCGTATCCTGCCCCTCGTAACCCCCGTCCCTCGTCGTCCCTAGTCCTCCCCCGGTGTTTCCAGACACTCGGCGAGCCGCTTGGCGTAGCGTGAGT
>JAVVOA010000013.1:0-37443 GCA_036656515.1 Oscillospiraceae bacterium
CCGCGGTACGCCTTTTTCTGCGGCGCGTCTTTTTCCGCGTGGAAAAAGATGCGTCCCCCCGGCGGGAGCCGCCCCGCCCGGGAGGGCACCCCTGCGGCGGGTCGCCGCGCCCCCCCGGCGGGAGCCGGGAAATCGTCCTTTGCCGCCTACAGCGGCAAATCATCCCCCGCCATGGAATGGCGCAAACCATCCTCCGTCAGGAGCACCTGTGTCTCTTGCGAAAACTTGGAAAAAGCAGAGGGGACAGCCAGTCGGCGCAGACTGTCGCTGTCCGCCCACAGCAGACCCTCTGGCGGAGGGGCGGACTTGACCCGCAGGGAAAAGCCGGTCATGTGCCACTCCACATGGGTAAAAATATGGGTGGCAGACAGCTTTTTCTCCCACTGCACGGGAATCAGACCCAGAGACAGCACCCAGTCGCCCACGGCGGCTTCGTCCAGGGTGCCGGGTCGGTTGGGAAACTCCCACAGCCCCGCCAGCAGACCGGTTTCCGCCCGTTTTCCCAGCGCCACCCCCTCTGGTGACAGGAGGAGCAGGACGGTTTTCTCCTCGATCCGCCGTGCTTTTTTCGGCGTTTTCACCGGCAGAGCCGCCGCCGTGCCCGCCTGCCGCCCCAGACAGAGCGCTCGGGCGGGACAGCTGTCGCACAGGGGGGCGCCGTTGGGCAGACAGATGGTGGCACCCAGATCCATCAGCGCCTGATTGTATGCCCCGGTGCGGGATGCCTCCGGCAAAACGGCGGCGATGCGCGCTCGAAACAGCTTGCGCACCCGGGGGTCGGTCACGTCCTCGTGACAGTCCGTCACCCGCGCCGCCACCCGCAGGACGTTGCCATCCACCGCGGGGACACGCTGTCCCAGTGCCATGGAGAGAATCGCCCCCGCCGTATAGTCCCCGATGCCCGGCAGGGTCAGCAGGGCATCATAGCTGGCGGGAAAGACACCGCCGTATTCGGTCACCAAAACCTGCGCCGCCTTTTGCAGATTGCGGGCGCGGCTGTAATAGCCCAAGCCCTCCCAGAGCTTGAGCAGTCGTTCGGGATCGGCTGCCGCCAAGTCCTGCACCGTGGGAAATGCCGCCATAAAGCGGTGGTAATAGCCCAGCACCGCCGTGACCCGGGTCTGTTGCAGCATGATTTCAGACACCCAGGTGTGATAGGCGTTGGGCTGTGTCGGCGTGCGCCAAGGCAGAGACCGGGCGTTTTGGGCGTACCAGTCCAGCAGAAGCGGGGTCAATTGGGACAGGGCATCTTGATTCAAAATCGTTCTCCTCCCACGCGCTACAGGGAAAATCGGGTGGCATAGCCACAGCGGCGACACAGCTCCTCGGCGGGTTGCCGCTGGGAAAAGCCGTCGTAAATCGCCCGGGCGCGGCGGCAGGACAGAATATCCTCCGCCGTTTGATGGAACAGGTTGCCCAGTGCCAAGTCCCCCTCGTGATCCAGACAGCAGGGCACCACCGTGCCGTCTGCCAGCACGGCGACCTGCTCCCGCAGGGCATAGCAGAACTCTGTGTCCGCCGTGGGGGCGGTTTGCTCCGGCCAGTCAAATTTGGCGGCATATTCCAAAAACAGATGGTCGTCCAGCCGACGGGTGCCCGGCCGGGGACAGCCCCACGCCGTGGCCGCCACGCCGGTTTTCTCCACCAAAAAGTCCAAGATGGTCTGGTTGCAGTCCTCTGCCCCGCCGCCGTTCCAGAGACGCAGAACGCAGATGATGCCCTGCGCCGCCGCCTGATGGACAAAGTCCCAGACATCGTTTAAGTAGGGGAGCAGCGCCCCGCCCTCGTTCCCCTCGAAGCTGTGGAGGGAGACGCTGACCTTGTGGAGCGCCGGAGCGGACAGCAACAGCGCCGTCTGCCGGGGCAGGAGAACACCGTTGGTGGTGAGGCAGACCCGAAAGTCCCGCTCTGCCGCCAGAGACAGCAGGGTTTCCAGCCGGGGATGGAGCAGCGGCTCCCCCATGACGTGGAGATAGAGATAGCGGGTGAGGGGGCGGAGCTGGGTGAGGACGGTCTCGAATTCCGCCGGGGTCATGTCCCGGAGGGGACGCTGGGTGCCGGGACAAAAGGCGCAGTGCAGGTTGCAGCGATTGGTGATCTCCACATAGGCGCGGCTGAACATAGGCAGAGTTTCCTTTCTTTTGGTGCCCTTAAAAACGCCACGGCTCCACCAAAGGCGGACGAGCCGTGACGTTCTCGGGACAGTCAGTCCATATTCCGCCGGGCGAATGCCGCCGCAGGCAGTGCGTCGGACAGCTCCAGCAGGGTGGGGTTAAAGCCGCCGGTATAGTCAAACCGCAGGTCGGACAGCACGCCGTTGCCCACCCGGCGATCGGGCAGAGAGAGGGCGATGGTCAGCCCCTGACTCAACCGGGGCACGGTGATGAGATCCCCGCCGTGACCCACGGCGATCCGGCGGCAGAGGGGCAGACCCAACCCCAGCCCGTGGGGCGGGGGATCCATGCGGTCGGTGTGGAGATAGCGGTCGAACAGGGTGGCAGCCAGCTCGTCCGAAATGCCACAGCCGGTGTCCGCCACCGACAGCAGCAGTTTGCCGGAGACGGGCTTCAGCCCCACGGTGACGCTGCCCCCCCGGGGCGTAAATTTAAAGGCGTTGGACAGAAGATTGAGCAGCAGCCGCTGGATTTTCGGCGCGTTGACCGCCACAAGGTGGGAGTCCATGGTGGAGGAAAAGCGCAATTGCAAGCCCAAAAGCTCTGCCTGCGGCTCGGCTCGGTGGCAGAGTTCCTCGGTCAGCGACACCAGATCCCGATCCTCCAGCGGCAGGGGACTGTCCTCTAATAGCAGAGGCGCATCGGACAGATTGTTCACCAGCCGCAGAAGCCGGTAATAGCTCTGGTATAAAATCGCGGCAGCGGCATCCAGATCTCCATCGGCCTCCCGCTTGTCCGGGGGCGCCAGATGGGACATGGCAATTTCGATGTTGCCCAGTGCGCTGCGGAGCTGGGCGGCGGCATTGGGAAAAAGCTGGGTCAAGAGCTGTTCGTTTTTATCCTGTTGCATCGTGCGCTCCTTTCAGCGAAATTCTTCGGCGGTGGCGGAGTCCCTACCCCTGTGCGGCACTGTCCTTAGACTTTGCAAAAAAGGCGGCTTTCAGCCGTGGAAAACCTTGGGAGGAGCCAGAGCGCGCAAGGACAGAGAGAGAAAAAAGCCGAAAAATAGATTTCTTACAGCATATCAAAAAAGTGTCGAAAGTTCAAGGATATTCAGCGAATCCGGCGCTTTATTTTAAAACTGCCCCCAGCTGGTCGAAATTTCCAGAAAACCGGGGTTTTTTCCGGAACCGGCTGCAATCTGTGCAAAGTAACAAGAAATCACAGTGATTTTCATGCGTAATTTTACGCAAAAACCAAAGACAAACGGAACTGGTGTGGTATAATAGAGAGCAATAGAACCTCCTGTGCTCTCCACGGCGGCGTGACGGCAAAAAAACGGGAAATGGAAGGAATTTGTATATGGCTATTAAAGTGGGCATCAATGGCTTTGGCCGAATTGGCAGAGTGGTACTGCGCATTCTCATGGAGCGGGGCGACGAATTCGAGCTGTGCGGCATCAACCTGCGGAACGCGGATCTGGACTACATGGTGTATATGATCAAATATGACTCCGTCTTTCGCGGCTTCAACGGCACCGCCGAGCATCGGGATAAGTTCCTGGTGGTCAACGGCAAAAAGATCAAGGTCTTCTCCGAGAGCGACGCGGCTATGATCCCTTGGCGGGACTGCGGCGCGGAGTACATCATCGAGTCCACCGGCGTCTACAACTCCACCGAAAAAGCGTCCCGCCATTTTCAGGGCGGCGCGAAAAAGGTCATCCTCACCGGCCCCGATAAGGACGATGTGACCCCCACCTTTGTCATGGGTGTCAACGAGTCCCAGTATGTGAAGGAGATGCTGGTGGTATCCAACGCCTCCTGCACCACCAACTGCCTTGCCCCCCTGACCAAGGTCGTCAACGACACCTTTGGCATCGAGCAGGCGCTGATGTCCACCATCCACTCCTCCACCGCCAAGCAAAAGGCCGTGGACTCCCGCGCCGGCCGGGATTGGAGAACGGGACGCAGCATCATGGGCAACATCATTCCCTCCACCACCGGTGCCGCCAAGGCGGTGGGTCGTGTCATCCCCAGCCTCAACGGCAGAATGACCGGCATGTCCTTCCGTGTCCCCACCAACGATGTGTCCGTGGTGGACTTGACCGCCCGTCTGAAAAAGAGCGCCACCTATGCCGACGTGTGCCATGTCATCCGCCGGGCATCCGAGGGACCCATGAAGGGCATCATCGCCTATACCAACGATCAGGTGGTCTCTGCCGACATGATCGGCAACTCCAACACCTGCATTTTCGACGAGACCGCCGGCATCATGCTGGACGACAACTTTGTCAAGCTGATCGCATGGTATGACAACGAGTGGGGCTATTCCTCCAAGGTCGTGGATTTGACCGCCTATATGTACAAGGTGGACAACGCCAAGGAAACGGCGAAATAAGAACGAAAAAGAGCGCTGACCTTGCGGTCAGCGCTCTTTCTGTAGGTTTTTTTAGTTTAGGGCACGTCGGCGGTCTCGATCAGACCATAGCCGCCATTTTTCCGCTGATAGACGATGGAGACGGCGTTGTCCTCCATATTGCGGAAGACAAAGAAGTCGTGATCCAGCAGATTCATCTGCAAGATCGCCTCCTCGGCGCTCATGGGCTTTACGTCGAAGTGCTTGGTGCGGACAATGCGGAACTCCTTCTCCTCGGTGACCTCGAAATCGTCGTGTGCGACGGGGGCGGGGAAGGCACCCTCCCGCAGGCGCTTTTCCAGACGGGTTTTATTCTTGCGAATCTGGCGGTCGATATAGCCGGCGGCCTCGTCGATGGCACCCCGCATATCGCCGTCGGTAGCCTCGGTCTGGGCACGGAACAGCGTGTTGCCGCCGCGGATGGTAATCTCCACGCCGCACCGGTGCTCCCGTTCCACGGAGAAGGTGACAAATGCGTCAGCTTCCTCCCGAAAATAACGATCCAGTTTGGAAAATTTCTTCTCGGCGTATGCCTTGATGGCATCGTTTAAAGCAATTTTCTTGCAAGCGAATGTAAATTTCATAGTATCGCTCCTTTCGTTGTGCCCGAAACGGGAGAGTCTCCCGTCCGTTAGGTTGAGTATAGCACAGTGCGGGGCATTTGAAAAGAGGAAAACGCAAAACTGCACAGATTATCAAAAATCGCCGGGGCTGTCTTGGCTAAATTGCTGCAAAAACGAGGCATCGACAAAAACAGACCGGTTTCGACAAAAGCTCCCATGGACAGGGGCGGTGGGGTTTGCTATGATAATCAAGGAAGCTTTCCAATATCCCACCCGCTTGGGCCGCACGGCAATTTTGCCGCGCGGCTCCTTTTTTTCCGGACGCAGGCATCCCTTTGAGATGCCCCGTCCACCGGCGAAAGTCTGTGGAACACGGGTGCATCCCTGTTTGGAGTCAATTCAAGTTTTTGCTCCGCTTTTTTCAAAAAGCGGACGTCCCCAAAGCGCCCTCTCGCCACAGAAAAGGCACGGCTCCCGGTGGAGCCGTGCCTTTTGGATGCAACTGTGTGGTTTAGCCCCAGGTGGCGATCACGTTTGTCCCGTCATAGGTCAAGGTGATGGTGGCACCGGTGGTCTTGCACTTGGAGAAATCAATGCCATAGATCTCGAAGTTGGTGCCTTCCGCATCGCCCACCAACAGATCCCAAACCAGCGTGTCCGGGGTAAAGGTCACATCGACGATGCCGCTCTGCTTGTCCTTCAGCGGTGTTTTCAGCAGATTGTCGCCAAAATCCTTGTCGCCCTGTGCGGACATCGCCAAGGTGGCTAAGTCAGCACCCGTCTTGTTGACGATGGTGACAGGCACCACCATGCTCTCGGGCTTGGCGGAGGCCGCCTTGGCAGCGTCCACCAGCTTTTGCAGCTCTACGGTGAAGGTCTTGACGCTGGCGGTGACCTGATTGCAGGCCTTTACCTGCTCGGCGGTGAAGGGGGTCTCCGTCTTGACGACGGCGTTGATCTGGGCGGTCATCTCTTGGATGACGGCGCTCATGTCGTTCACCTGCTTCTTGACATCGGCATGGGTGCCCAGATTCAGGGCGTTGGCAGCGTCAACGGTCTTGTTATAGGCCGTCAGTGCCGCGTTATACGCGTCGATTGCCTTGTTGGTGGCAGCGGTGGCAGCGTCTGCCTTGCCATCCCCCTCAGCGGGGAGGAGCGCCATCGCCTTGTCATACTGCGCCTGGGTGACAGCGCCTTCGTTGATCAGCTTGGACAGCAGGTCATAGTCCTGTCCCTTGATGTTGGCAGCCATGCTGTTGAACAGAATGTCCACGGCGTTGCCCCGGGTAAAGGGCTTGACCAAGATGGCGTTTTCCAGAACGCCCTTGGTGGTGGCAACGGTCAGCGCGGTGTCCCATGTGAAATCGCCCACGGACGCGCTGTCGCTATAGCCCAGACCACGGAGGGCAAAGACGGTCATTTCCTGCATCCCGGCGGTGCGGCCAACGCCGAACTTGCCATCGCCGATGCCCTTGGTATAGCCCATTTCCTTGCCATAGCCGATGTAGGGCAGCAGGGAGTTGTTAGCAGCCACATCTGTATAGGGAACCTCGCCCTTCCAGGCCTCTGCGGCGGCGGACTCGCCCTTCATGCGGATGAGCAGTGCCAGAGATTGCTCCCGGGTCAGGGTGTTGTCCAGCCCGAAGTTGTTGCCGGTGTTGTCATAGCCCCGGAACAGTCCCATTGCAGAGAGCACCTTGGCCTCTAAAAGCTGTGCGTCGGATGCGGCGCTTGCCCCAACGGTCATCAGCCCGGTGAGTGCTGTAACCACCAGCAGCAGAGAGAGAATGCGTCTAAACTTCTTCATATGGGTTCCTCCTATTGTGTTGTTTTTGTAGCCCAGTCTTCATGTGCTTGTGTTATAAAATAGCAAATGGAGGGAGAAAAAACTATTTTTGGCGCGGATGACGTCTCAAACTGCTCCAATGGTAGTTTCGTATGATTTGGAAAATGCAGCGCCCTGCTCCGTCGTCCTCGTCCCGCCCCCTGTCAAAAGTCCCTGCCCCGGGAGGCTGTTTGCCCCGCTTTTGGGTGAGAGCGGACGTGCGCAATCGGGCGTGTACTCCGCAGACGGGAAAAAGAGCGCCGACCTTGTGGTCGGCGCTCTTTTTTATTTGACAATCAGGGTTTTGCCGTCCATTTCGGCGGGGCATTCCAGACCCATCACGTCCAAGATGGTGGGCGCGATGTCCGCCAGCCGTCCGCCGTCCCGCAACTCGGCACCTGCGCCGCAGAGGAGGAAGGGCACCCGGTTGGTGGAGTGGGCGGTCATGGGACTGCCGTCGGGCTGGGTCATCTGCTCGGCGTTGCCGTGATCGGCGGTGACCATGGCGATGCCGCCCATTTTCAGGGTGGCGTCCACCACTCTGCCCACGCAGGCATCCACCGTCTCCACAGCGCGGACAGCGGCCTCTAAAATGCCGGTGTGTCCCACCATGTCGCAGTTGGCAAAGTTTAAAATAATCACATCGTACGCCCCGGACTCGATCCGCTGGACGCACTTGTCGCAGACCTCGATGGCGCTCATCTCCGGCTGCAAATCATAGGTCGCCACCCGGGGGGAGGGCACCAGCACCCGCTCCTCGCCGGGGAAGACGGTCTCCACCCCGCCGTTGAAGAAGAAGGTGACGTGGGCGTATTTCTCCGTCTCTGCAATCCGCAACTGGGTCAGACCCAGACGGCTGAGATATTCGCCCAGCCCGTTTTCCACCCGTATCCGGGGAAAGGCAACCAGTACGCCGGGCATGGACGCGTCGTACTCGGTGTTGCACACGAAGGTCAGGGGAAAAAACTGGTGGGTAAACCCGTCAAAGGCGGGGTCTACAAAGGCGCGGGTCAGCTCCCGGGCGCGGTCGGGGCGATAGTTGAAGAAAATCACACTGTCGTTGTCCGACACACAGCCCTCTCGGTCGCAGACCACCGGCTCCACAAACTCGTCGGTGATCCCCTTTTCATAGGAGGCGCGCACCGCCGCCACCGGGTCGGGATTCGCCACCGCACCCTCGCCATAGACCATGGCATCATAGGCCTGCTCCAACCGCTCCCAGCGCTTGTCGCGATCCATGGCATAGTACCGCCCCATGACCGTGGCGATTTTGCCCACGCCGATGGAGGCACAGCCCGCCACCGCCTCGGCGACAAAGTCCGCGCCAGAGGTGGGGGATACGTCCCGCCCGTCCAAAAAGGCGTGGAGATAGACCCGCTGCAAGCCCTTTTCTTTCGCCAGACGCAACAGCGCCCAGAGATGCTCGGTGTGGGAGTGCACCCCGCCGTCGGACAGCAGCCCCATGAGATGGAGCGCCGTCCCCTTTTCCAGACAGTCGTCCATGGCGCGGAGATAGGCGGGATTTTTGAAAAAAGAGCCGTCCGCAATCGACAGGGAGATCCGGGGCAGATCTTGAAAGACCACCCGTCCGCCGCCGATGTTGGTGTGACCGACCTCGCTGTTGCCCATCTGCCCGTCGGGCAGACCCACGTCCAGCCCAGAGGCGGACAGCGTGGTGTGGACATATTCCCGAAAGAGCTGATCCAGACGCGGCGTCTGCGCCTGTGCGATGGCATTACCGTCTACTGTGTCGGACAGGCCGAAGCCGTCCATAATGACCAGCGTGGTAGGAGTTTTATTCATAAAAATGTTACCTCACCTTGCCGCTGTTTGCGGCGCTGCGCCCATGGCGCAAAGTATGCACTGCCGGTTTTTCCGGAAACAAGCGGGTTCCGCCGGAGTCCCGTGGGTCTCAGTCCTGATTGGCTGCCTCGATGATAGCCACAAACTTCTCGGGCGCGAGAGCCGCGCCGCCGATGAGTCCGCCGTCCACATCGGGCTGCGCCAACAGCTCTTGGGCGTTGGCGGGATTCATGGAGCCGCCGTATTGGATGGTCACCGACCGTGCCACCCGCGCGCCATACAGAGAGCGGACGGTGGTGCGGATGCCGGTGCAGACCTCTGCCGCCTGCTCGCTGGTGGCGGTTTTGCCGGTGCCGATGGCCCAGATGGGCTCATAGGCGATGACGCACTTGCGCAGTTTGTCGGCGGGCACGCCATAGAGGGCGGATTTGACCTGTACCGCGATCCACTCGGCGGTGACACCCATCTCCCGCTGCTCCAAGCTCTCGCCCACGCAGAGAATGGGGCAGAGCCCGGCATCCAGCGCGGCGTGTACTTTTTTGTTGACCATGCTGTCCGTCTCGCCAAAGAGCTGACGGCGCTCGCTGTGTCCGATGATGACGTATTTCGCGCCCACATCCTTTAGCATTTCGGCGGAAACCTCGCCGGTGTACGCGCCGTTTTTCTCAAAATACACATTTTCCGCACCCACGGAGACACGCATATCCTTAAATGCCTTCACTGCGGCGGCGAGATTGACGGTGGGCACACAGACCACCACGTCACACCACTTGGCTTTGGGCAGGAGGCTTTTCAGCTCCTCGGCAAATTGACGGGTCTCGGTTGCCGTCTTGTTCATTTTCCAGTTTCCGGCAATGATAGTTTTACGATATCTGCGATTCATGGATTGTTTCTCCCTTATTTTTCAAATATCTTTTTCGCGCCCCTTGAAAGGCGACGCGGAAAACGCGAATTATCTGTCCTGTAGGCAGGCGACGCCGGGCAGTTCCAGCCCCTCTAAAAATTCCAGAGACGCACCGCCGCCGGTGGAGATGTGGGTCATTTGGGGGGCATAGCCCAGCTGCTCCACCGCCGCCGCGCTGTCTCCGCCGCCCACGATGGTGATGGCATTGGACGCGGCGAGAGCCGCCGCCATGGCCCGGGTGCCGTTTGCGAAAGCGGGGAATTCAAACACGCCCATGGGGCCGTTCCAGATCACCGTGCCCGCAGAGGCCACGGCCTCGCAGAAGACCTTCACGGTCTCAGGTCCGATGTCCAGACCCATCAGCCCGTCGGGGATGGTCATGGTGGGGGTGGTGACGGGGGTGGCATCGGCGGCGAAGTGATCCGCCGCGATGGTGTCCACAGGCAGCAGGAGGGCAACGCCCTTTTGCTTTGCCTTTTCCAGCATCTCTGCCGCAAAGGGGATTTTATCCGTCTCGCACAGGCTCTGTCCGATGGTGCCGCCCAGAGCGCGGATAAAGGTGTATGCCATGCCGCCACCCAAAATCACGGTGTCGGCCTTGTCCAGCAGGTTGTTGATGACTCCGATTTTGTCAGAGACCTTGGCACCGCCCAAAACCGCCACAAAGGGGCGCTTGGGCTGTTCCAATGCCTCGCCCATGATCTGTAGCTCCTTGGCGACCAAAAAGCCGGAGACGGCGGGGAGAAAGCTTGCCACCCCCACAGTGGAGGCGTGGGCGCGATGGACAGAGCCGAAGGCATCGGACACGAACAGATCTGCCAGAGAGGCCAGCGCCCGGGCAAAGTCCGGGTCATTCTTCTCCTCGCCGATCTGAAAGCGGGTGTTTTCCAGCAACAAAACCTCGCCGGGTTTCAGTGCCGCCGCCTTTTGACGGGCATCGTCGCCCACGGTGTCGGCTGCAAACTGGACGGGATGCCCCAGCAGCTCCGCCAGACGGACAGCCACCGGTGCCAAGGTCAGCTCCGGCTTGCAAACGCCCTTGGGCTTGCCCAGATGGGAGCAGCAGATGACAGCCGCGCCGTTTTCCAGCAGGTATTTCAGGGTGGGCAGGGCGGCGGAGATCCGCTTGTCGCTGGTGATCTCGCCGGTTTTTTTGTCCTGAGGCACGTTGAAATCACAGCGCAGCAGCACCCGTTTGCCGTGGACAGCAACGTCCAGCACGGTCTTTTTGTTATAGTTCATCAGATACGCCTCCTCGTTCAATTGTGGTTACAACAGAGAAAAAATCAGAGCTTCATCTCGCCCTCGCCCAAGAGACCGGGAAAGCCGGTTTGCCGCAGTGCCTCGTACACGCAGACAGCCACGGTGTTGGAGAGATTGAGGCTCCGTGCCTCCTCCCGCATGGGCAGACGGATACAGCGCTCCCGATGCGCCTCGCGGAAGGCCAGGGGCAGACCCGCCGTCTCCTTGCCAAAGAAAATCCAGCAGTCGTCCCGAAAGCTTGCCTCGCAATAGGAGCGGGGTGCCTTGGTGGTGGTGAGCCAGAGGTCGGTGGCCTCTGGATGCCGGGCGAAAAAGTCATCCAGATCGGCATAGTCAGAAACCTCGACCAGATGCCAGTAGTCCAGACCGGCGCGGCGGACGGCGCTCTCCGAGATGTCGAAGCCCAGGGGGCGGATGAGATGCAGGCTGCTGCCGGTGGCGGCGCAGGTGCGGGCGATGTTGCCGCAATTCTGGGGAATCTCCGGCTCTACCAAAACAATATGCAGCATGGACGGGCTCCTTTCCTTGGAATTTTCCCCGCCAATACAGGGGAAAAAGGCTGACCGGCGGGGAAACGCTGTCCCTGCCCGTCAGTTGAACGCTCCCTATTGTAATGCATCGATCGTAAAATTTCAACTACAATGTGGGAAATAAATGAGAAATGCAAAAGAAACGCCCGTATTTGGTGATTTCTCCCTTGTAAACGACGGGATTCTACAGCCGGGAAGCGGCCTTGCAACCCGGACTTTCCAGCCTCTTCCACCGCCGGAAATAAATTTTTCGCAGAAATTCGGCGGAAACACTGGATTTTCTAAAATGTTTTGTTATAATGAAAGCACTGCAAAGAAAAAGAATAACAGACAGGAGGGAATTTTCTATGAATCAGATGCGCGCAGTTTTCTTTCTGTCGGAGGATAACGACTCCAAACCGCTGATGCTGGAAACGATTCAGTTTTGCCCGATTCTCACATGGATTGGCGAAAAGATGAGCGCGGACGGCGTGGGGCGGTTTTTTGTTTTTGTGGGAGCGACCTATGCCGACGAGGCACGGGCTTGCTTTTCCCCGGACGCGGACGTGATTGTCTCCGAGAGACAGGAAGATCTCTTGCAATTTCTGGGGGAGGACGGCGCAGTCGTCGTGTTTCCCCGTGCCGCCCTGCCCATCCCGGCGGTGGGCGACGAAGCCAACGATACCTATACGGCGGACGCCGCCGCTCTGCGCGCAGGCGCTGCCCCGTGGACGAACGTCTCCGGCGGGACAGCCCTGCCCGGCTATGTGACCGTCTCTGATCGCAAACAGCTACAGGCCATGCAGCTCCGCTGTCGGGATGCCATCGTGGCGGGGCACAGCGCAAGGGGCGTGGTGCTTCTCGACCCCGGCGCGGTGTATATCGACCCCCGAGCCACCATCGGCGCGGGGACTGTCCTGCTGCCCGGAACCCTTTTGCGGGGCAAAACCGCCATCGGAAAAGACTGCGAAATCGGGCCAAACAGCGTGGTGCGGGACTGCACCGTGGGGGACAGCTCCACGGTCAATGCCTCGCAAATCAACGAGAGCACCGTGGGCAGCCACACCAAAATCGGCCCCTTTGCCTATGTGCGTCCCGGCTCTACCATCGGGGACGACATCAAGGTGGGCGACTTTGTAGAGGTCAAAAACTCCGTCATCGGCAACGGCACCAAAATCTCCCACCTCACCTATGTGGGGGATTCCGACATCGGCGAGCGGGTGAACTTCGGCTGTGGCACCGTCACCACCAACTACGACGGGTTCCATAAATATCGCACGGTGGTGGGCAACGATGTGTTCATCGGCTGCAACACCAATTTGGTGGCACCGGTCTCTGTGGGAGACGGGGCGTATATCGCCGCAGGCGGCACCATCACCAAGGATGTACCGGCGGATTCTCTGGCCATCGCCCGGGTGCAGGCCACCATCAAGGACGACTGGGCGGCAAAGCGCCGTCGGCTCCACGGCAAAAAATAAGCGCAACATCACTTTTTAAAGTGTCGCATCAAAGCAAATGAAGAAAGAGGGCGTTCTACAATGATATCTCACGGCAAGGATCTCAAGGTGTTTACCGGTAACGCAAACCCCAAGCTGGCAGAGGAAATCTGCGCACTGATGGGTACTAAGCTGGGCGAGGCGGAGGTCGGCACCTTCTCCGACGGCGAGACCTTTGTCTCTCTGTATGAGACTGTGCGTGGCTCGGACTCGTTTGTTGTCCAATCCACCAACTCCCCGGTGAACAATAATCTCATGGAGCTGCTGATCATGATCGATGCGCTCAAGCGCGCGTCGGCAGGGCGTATCACGGCGGTCATGCCGTATTACGGCTATGCCCGGCAGGACAGAAAAGCCAAGGCGAGAGACCCCATCACCGCCAAGCTGGTGGCAAACATGCTCACCGCCGCCGGTGCTGACCGGGTGCTGACCATGGATTTGCACGCCTCCCAGATTCAGGGATTTTTCGATATTCCGGTGGACAATCTGGCGGGCAACCCCGTCTTTGTGGACTACTATGCCAAGAAATTTGGCTCTGCCTGCGAGGATATGGTGGTGGTCTCCCCGGACGTGGGCAGTGTGTCCCGCGCCCGCGCCTTTGCCCAAAAGCTGCATATGAGCCTTGCCATTGTGGACAAGCGTCGGCAAAAGGCCAACTCCTGCGAGGTGATGAATGTCATCGGCGACGTGGAGGGCAAGGATTGCATCCTGTTTGACGATATGGTGGATACCGGCGGATCCCTGTGCAACGCCGCCCGTGCCCTGATCGATGTGGGCAAGGCCAAGAGCGTCTGCGCCTGCGCGTCCCACGGTGTGCTGTCCGGCCCCGCCATCGGACGGATCAACGACAGTGTGATCTCCGAGCTGGCGCTGCTGGATACCATCCCCGCCATCCCGGCGGATGCCAGCCCCAAGATCAAGTATCTGACGGTGGCCCCCATGTTTGCCGAGGCCATCGAGCGCATCTATCAGGAGGTTTCGATCTCCAAGCTGTTCCGGTAAAAAAACAAACAGTCTGCGTTTGACAGAAGCTGCGGGGCGGGGGAGTGGAGCTCTCCTGCCTCGCTCTTGTGCGTGCAATGAAAATCAGGGGGAATGACGATGATGGACACAAAATCCGGCGGCGCGACGTGGCTGCTGGTGGGGCTGGGCAATCCCGGCTCCCAATATGAAAATACCCGCCACAACATGGGCTTTCGCGCCGTGGAGCTGTTGGCGGAGCGGGAGCATGTGAAGCTCAACCGGTTCAAATTCAAGGCGGCGGTGAATACGCTGGTCTTGGGCGGGGAAAAGGTGCTGGTGATGAAGCCCCAGACCTTTATGAATCTCTCCGGCGAGGCCGTGGCAGAGGCGGCGCAGTTTTACAAAATTCCACCCGCCCATGTGCTGGTGCTCTATGACGATGTGGCCATCCCCGTGGGGAAGATCCGGGTGCGTCCCTCCGGCAGCGCCGGGGGACACAACGGCATCAAAAATATCATCGCCCATCTGGGGACAGATGTGTTCCCCCGGGTGAAAATCGGCGTGGGCGCACCGCCCCACCCGGAATACGACATGGTGGATTGGGTCATCGGCACCCCGTCTCTGGCAGAGAGAAAGCTCCTGCTGGAGTCCATGGCAAGGGCGCTGGATGCCGCCGCCTGCATCATCGCCGAGGACGGGGTGGACAAGGCCATGAACCGCTTTAACTAAGGGACGGGGGTCGGGCGACGGGGAATGGGCGACGGGGAGGCGTGATACTTTCTTTTGAAAAAGAAAGTATCCAAAGAAAACTTTAATGTCCCGTTGTTCCCGCTGTCCCCATTGAAACCGACTCTGCTGTTCGCAAGTTAAAGTTCCTTTCTTTCGCGAAAGAAAGGAACACGCATCCCCAAAACGAGGAGGTGTCCCATGGATACGCTGTGCAGGGCTCTTGCAAAAATACCGGAAATCGCCGAGCTGCTTGTCCGCATTGACGGGGGCGGCTGTCCCGTGGCGCTCTCCGGCGTGGCGCCCATCCATCGGGCACAGCTGGCTGCCACGGTGCGCGAGGCCACGGGCAGACCCATTGTGGTGGTCTGCAACGACGAAAAGGATGCCCGTCAATTGGCGGGCGATCTGCTGACGCTGACCGGCAAGACCGCCACGGTGCTGCTGTCCCGGGAGTGGCAGCTCACCGCCGCCGCCGCCTCCCACGCATGGGAGCAAAACCGGCTCACCGCCCTCTATCATCTGGCAAAGGGGCGGGAGACCGTGGTCATCGCCACGGCAGATGCCCTGTTGCAGCGCTGTCTGCCGGAAAAGGTGTTGAAGGAGACCGCTTTTTCCCTCAAGGTGGGGGGACGGGCGGACTTAAACGCCCTGTCCCAGCAGTTGGTCGCCGGCGGCTATCGCCGGGCGGATACCGTGGAGGGCATGGGACAGTTCGCCCTCCGGGGCGGCATTTTGGACGTGTTTTCCCCGGGGATGGAGCAGCCGGTGCGCTGTGAGTTTTTCGACGATGAGATCGACTCCATCGGCAGCTTCGACACCGGCACCCAGCGTCGGGTGAAGAACATCAAGTCCGCGCGGATTCTCCCCGCCGCCGAGGTATTGCCCGCCTATGCCCCCGGGGGCGTGTCGGGTCTTGCAAAAATGCTGACGGCGCTGGCGGACAAACTCTCCCGGAAAAAGGAGACGGAAAAGCTCTGCGCCACCCTGCGTCAGGATGGGGAACTGCTGGAAAATCGGACGCTGCCCGGGGGGATGGATCGCTATTTTGGGGCGGTCTATCCGGAGTTTACCACGCCCCTGTCCTATCTCCCCGCCGACGCTGTGGTCTTTCTCAGCGAGAGCGGTCGGTTGGAGGAAAAGCTAAAGGCCAGCCTGTGGCAGCATCGACAGGATGTGGAGACCCTGCTGAAAGCCGGTGTGCTGGCGGGGGACTATGCCCGGCTGTCCCTCACCGCCGAGGAGCTGTATGCCGGGCTTGCCGACTTTCCCGTCTGCATGACCGAGGCACTGCCCACCTCCCGCTATCCCCTGCGCCCCAAGGAACTGCTGACCCTCACCGCCAAGCAGCTGTCGTCCTACGGCGGGAGCTTGGAGGCGGCGGTCTCCGATTTAGAGCACTATCAGAGACAGGGGACAGGGGTGATCGTCCTCTGCGGCAGCGAGAGCAAGTGTAAAAATCTCCTGCGGCTGTTGGACGAGCGGGAAATCCCCGCCGTGTCCGACCTGTCCCTGACCGCCCTGCCCAAGGCGGGGGAAATTCGCATCGGACTGGGGGCGCTGTCGGCGGGGGCGGAGTATCCCCAATTGCGGCTGGCGATCTTGACCGAGGGACAGCTCCTGTCCCCCCTGCGGAAAAAACAGCGGGAGAAAAAGCCCTCCAACCGGCAGAAGATCCAGTCCTATACCGACCTGACCCCCGGCGATCTGGTGGTACACGTCCACCACGGCGTGGGGCGGTTTGCGGGCATCCAGCGGATGCCGGTGGACGGGGTGGAAAAGGACTATATCAAAATCGACTATCTGGGGGGCGACTGCCTGTATGTCCCCGCCACCCAACTGGATTTGGTGTCCAAATTCATCGGCGGAGGGGAGGAGCAGGAGCACACCCGGCTGAATAAATTGGGCGGTACGGAGTGGGCAAAGGCCAAGACCCGCGCCAAGGCGGCGGCAAAGGATTTGGCCAAGGGGCTCATCGCCCTCTATGCCCAGCGGCAGAAGCAGGTGGGCTTTGCCTTTTCCCCGGACTCCCCGTGGCAGCAGGAATTTGAGGAGGCCTTCGACTATGCGGAGACCGACGACCAGCTCCGCTGTATCGCCGAGATCAAGGGGGACATGGAGCGCCCCCGCCCCATGGATCGACTGCTCTGCGGCGACGTGGGCTATGGCAAGACCGAGGTCGCCCTTCGGGCGGTGATGAAATGCGTGCTAGACGGCAAGCAGGCGGCGATTTTGGTGCCCACCACCGTGCTGGCACAGCAGCACTATGCCACTGCCACCAATCGCTTTCGCAGCTTTCCCCTGAAAATCGCCGTGCTCTCCCGCTTTCAGACCTCCAAGGCCACCAAGCAGACCTTGGCAGATGTGGCGGCGGGACAGGTGGATTTGCTCATCGGCACCCACAAGCTGCTGCAAAAAAACGTCCAATTCCACGATTTGGGACTGCTGGTCATCGACGAGGAGCAGCGGTTCGGCGTGACCCACAAGGAGCGTCTGAAAGAGATGTCCCGGCAGGTGGACGTGCTGACCCTCACCGCCACCCCCATCCCCCGGACACTGAATATGGCGCTCTCCGGCATCCGGGACATGAGCACCATCGAGGAGCCGCCGGTGGGTCGCCAGCCGGTGCAGACCTATGTGTTGGAGCACGACTGGACGGTGCTGGAGGATGCCTGTCGCCGAGAGCTGGATCGGGGGGGACAGGTCTATTACCTCCACAATCGGGTGGAGACCATCGACCTCACCGCCTCCCGTCTGCAAAAGCTGATGGGGGAGGACGTGCGCATTGTGGTGGGACACGGCAGGATGAACGAAAGCCAGCTCTCCGCCGCCATGGGACAGATGGTGGACGGCTCTGCCGACATTTTTGTCTGCACCACCATCATCGAAACAGGCATTGATATCCCCAACGTGAATACACTGATTATCGAGGACGCCGATCATCTGGGGCTGGCACAGCTCCATCAAATCCGGGGGCGCATCGGGCGCAGCTCCCGCCGTGCCTATGCCTATATGACCTTCCGCCGGGGGAAGACCCTGTCAGAGACCGCCGAAAAGCGGCTCTCCGCCATCCGGGAGTATGTGGAGTTCGGCTCCGGCTTTAAAATCGCCATGCGGGACTTGGAGATTCGGGGGGCGGGCAATCTGCTGGGTCCCGAGCAGTCCGGCTATATGATGAGCGTGGGCTATGACATGTATCTCAAGCTGCTGGAAGAGGCGGTGATCGAGGAGCAGGGCGGGGAGAAAAAAATCACCACCGAGTGCGCCGCCGATCTCACCATCTCCGCCAACATCCCCGACCGCTATGTGCCCTCCCCAGAGCAGCGGATGGACCTGTATCGCCGCATTGCCGCCATCCGCACCCAGGAGGATTCCGGCGATCTGTTGGACGAGATGATCGACCGCTATGGCGAGCCGCCCAAACCGGTGCTGGCTCTGCTGGACGTGGCACTGCTCCGCGCCGCCGCCGCCGGTGTGGGCGTGGGGGACATCTCGCAAAAGGGCGAGGTGCTCCGTCTGCAATTGGCGCAGTTTGACCCAGAGGCGTTGGGAGCGGTCTGTTCTCTGCCCAAATACCGCCGTCTGCTGACCCTGTCCGCCGGGGAGACCCCCGCCCTGTCCCTGCGCCTCCGCCCCGGTGGAGATGTGTTGCAGACAGCGCTGGACTTGGTGGAGGAACTGGGTCTGCATGGAAAAAAGAGCAAAGAGTAACGCGTAACGAGTAAGGAGCTTGTATGAAGAAAACGACCCGACTGCTTTCCCTGACCTTGGCGGCGCTGTTGACCCTCGCTCCCCTCACCGGCTGCTCTCAAAGCAAGGAGGGCACCATCCGAGAGGGCTTGTACTACGACGCCACCGGCATCTGCCCCGACGCCACGCTTCTCACCGTGGACGGCTGGCCTGTCCCCGCCGACCGCTATCTCTATGGCATGGTCTACAACTGCGACTATGCCGCCACCTATTTTGGGGAGGACATCGACTGGGACGAGGAGCGGGAGGGCGGGTCATTGGGTGCATACGTCAAGCAGACCGCCCGGGATTCCGCCGTGCTCTATGCCGTGATCGAGGCTTGGGCAGAGCAATACGGCTGTGTCCTGACGGCAGAAGATCAGGCACAGCTGGACGAGGAGTGGTCGTATTACTGCAACGGCTATGGCGGCGAGGCGGCGTATTTGGAGCTGCTGTCCACCATGGGGGCAGATCGGGCGCTGGCACAGCAGAGCAGCGTGGATTATTTTCTATACAGCCATCTCTATGACCTGTTTTGCACCCAAGGGAGCAAGCTTTGCCCGGAGCCGGAACAGCTGACTGCCTATGGGGCGGAGGAGAGCTTCCTCAGCTTCGACACCATTCTGGTCAGCACCGACGGCATCCCGGCGGAGGACAGCGTGGCGCTGGCGGAAAAACGCGCCCGGGCAGAGGAGATTTTGCAGCAGATTAGGGCAGCGGGCGACCCTGCCGCCGCCTTTGCCGACTTGGCGGGGCGCTATAGCGACGACCCCGACCGCATAGGCTATCCGGAGGGGCGCACCCTGCCGGCGGGCAGCGGCGAGGTGGAGGAGGTAGTCCTTGCCTCTGCCGCCGCGCTGGCTGAAAACACTTGCAGCGACGTGGTGACCGGCGATGCCGGGCTGTATCTCGTCCTGCGGAAGCCGCTGGATGAAAAAGCCGTGGGTGCCGCCTATTTCGACCGGCTGGTGCAGACCGCCGCCCGAGAGGCGGAGGTGGTGGAGTCCCCCGCCTATGCCGGGCTGGAAACCGCTGTATTTTACCAAAAACTGACAGAGCTTCGCGCCGCCCTCCCCGATGGAGCGGCTGTGACCCCAGAGGAGACCGCCCCCGCGGAACAGGCGGGAGAAGCCCCCGGGGCATAGGTTTGCTGACGGAAAACGAAATAAAATGGAACCCTGCCGTCCGATTTTGGTCAACATGACGAAAATCGGACGGCAATTGTCAACGCTTTCACAAAAATTGTGAAAACTGTGACAATCCCATTGACGGAAGCGATTTTCTTTACTATAATTACAGTCACAGGGCAGCCTCGACGGGGAGCAACCCACGGAGCCGCGTCTATCCATACCCGAATTTTGCGCGATGGAAACGCACATCGCCGAATTAAAATTTTTATGTAAAGACGGAGGACAATTATGAAAGATCTGTATGTTGTCAATTGCTGCAGAACCGCAGTCGGTTCCTTTGGTGGCTCACTGAAGGACATTCCCGCCGCCAAGATGGGCTCTATCGTTGTCAAAGAGGCACTGGAGCGCGCAGGCGTAAAGCCCGAGAACGTGGATGAAGTCATGTTCGGCTGCATTCTGACCGCTGGCTTGGGTCAAAACGTGGCGCGTCAGGTTTCCTTAAACGCTGGTATTCCCATCGAAGTCCCCGCCTATACCGTCGGCATGGTCTGCGGCTCCGGCATGAAGGCAGTCATCGAAGGCGCTCGTGCCATTCTGGCAGGCGACGCTGAGATCATTGTTGCCGGCGGCACAGAGAATATGTCCGCCGCTCCCTACTCCATCCCCACCGCCCGCTATGGCGCTCGCATGAACAACGCCAAGCTGATCGACACCATGGTCAACGACGGTCTGTGGGATGCATACAACAACTATCACATGGGTATCACCGCTGAGAACATCTGCGACCAGTGGAACATCACCCGTGAAGAGCTGGATGCATTCGCCGTCTCCTCTCAGGCAAAGTGCGCCGCCGCTCAGGCCTCCGGCCGCTTTAACGACGAAATCGTCGCCGTCCCCGTGAAGGTCAAGAAGGAAATGGTTGACTTCAAGGTTGACGAGTATCCCAAGAACGGCACCACTTTAGAGGGCATCGCCAAGCTGAAGCCCGCCTTTAAGCCCGACGGCGGCCGTGTCACCGCTGCCAACGCCTCCGGCATCAACGACGGCGCAGCTGCCATCGTCCTCGCCTCCGGCGAAGCCGTTGCCAAGTACAACCTGAAGCCCATGGCAAAGCTCATCGGCTGGGGTCAGGGCGGCGTGGATCCCAAGATCATGGGCTATGGCCCCGTGCCTGCCTCTAAGGCTGCTATGGCAAAGGCCAATGTCACCATCGAGGACATTGATCTGGTCGAGGCCAACGAGGCCTTCGCAGCACAGTCCATCGCAGTTGCTCGCGACCTGCACTTTGACATGGCTAAGGTCAACGTCAACGGCGGCGCACTGTCCATCGGTCACCCCGTGGGCTGCTCCGGTGCTCGTATCATCGTCACCCTGCTCCACGAGATGCAGAAGCGTCCCGATGCCAAGAAGGGTCTTGCGACTCTGTGCATCGGCGGCGGCATGGGCACTGCCACCATCTTCGAGAAGTGCTAAACATACAATAACGCAAAACGCAGGGGCGGCATCTTTGGATGCCGCCCCTGCTTCGCCCTTTTGGGCAGAAGGGAGTCTCTATGAAACCAAATGCAGAAACCGCCGCCATCTGCGGACTTTTTTGCGGCACCTGTCCCTGCTATCCCCAGGACTGTCACGGCTGTCTGTCAGATCGGCTCACCGCCCAGTGCGCCGCCTGCGACAACGGCTTTCGCGCCTGTGCCAAGGAGCACAAGGTTCTCCGCTGCTATGCATGCGAGGACTTTCCCTGCGCCCGATTGGAGGCCTTTCGCCACCGGCACTACCAAAACGGCATCGGACACCACCAGACGGTGATCGCCGATCTCCGGGAGATGCAGAGCCACGGCGTGGCGGCGTGGGTGGACAGGCAGACCGCGGCGCACACCTGTCCCCACTGCGGCAGACTGATCTATTGGTACGACAGGGACTGTCCCCACTGCAAATAGGGGCTGTGTCAGCTCCCAAAAATCGGCTGGACGATGGAATAGTCCCCATAGTCCGCCACGCTGGAGAGATCGGACAGGCAGAGACTGTGAACCCCCAGACCAGAGGCCAGCACCACCCGCGCCCGGACGGCGGTCTCGTCCAAATACCACGCCACCTGTCGGGCACCGTCCACGTTTGCCGTCAGATAGGCGGCTTGATAGCGGCCGGCGTAATGGCTCTCGCCACGTTGCAGCAGACTGTGGAGCTGGGCGGCGGACAGTTTGCCCCCTCGCCGCACCGTGTCGCCGCTGCCTGTCCACAGGGTGCCGGTGGTGGTCAGCAGCAGGGAGAGCTTCTCCCGGGGGACCAGCTGTCCCACCCGGGACAGGGCGTAATAGACCTCCTCGAAGGGGTCGGGGGGCGCGGTGGGAAAGCCGTCCGGCGACTGGTCATAGGGGGCGATGCGGAGAATGAGACGATCTGCCGTCTTTGCCAGCGGGGCATAGTCATAGCCCGTTCCGCCGCCACCCTGCCAGAGGGGTGCCTCTGCCACCAGATAGAGGGTCTTTTTCCCCAGAGCGGCACGGAGCGCCGTGGCGAGATCGGTGAGCTTGGTCTTCTCCCGCGCGGTGACACCGGTGATGTCCAGCTGGACACCGTCCCAGCCCCCGGCCTCCACCCCTTGGGCGATGGCTGCCACGTCCGGCGACCCCGCCAGCACCGCCGCCGTGCCGTCGATGCCCAGCAGGGTCTTGGTGCCCGCCGCCTTCCATTTGTCGTGGAGGGCGGCACTTTTTGCCGGCTCCATCAGGTTTTGCAGCTTGCCGGAGACCGTCAGTCGTGCGGCGGGCACCGCCACGGCGGTCATGGCGTGGGCGGCGGTTTCGCCCCCCACACCGTCGATGCCGCAGAGGGAGGTCAGGGGCGCGTTTAGCTGGCGATAGACCCGCATCAGCGCCACTGCCGCCTGCTCCCGGGTGGCGGGACGAGAGGGGGCAAACCGGGTGGCGGACACGCCGCCCATAATGCCCAGAGCATAGGCGACGGAGAGATAGCCGCCGCCGGTGGTCACATCGGTGAAGGGCAGGGGCAGGGACAGCGCCAGCCCCGCCAGCGTCTCATAGTTCAGCGCCCGCACCAGCATCACCGCCATCTCCTCCCGGGTGATGGCGTCGTTTGGGCGGAAGTTCTCGCTCTGGTGGGTGGCTGCCCCGTTTGCATAGGCGGTCTCCACCGCGGCATAATACCACTTGTCCCTGTCCTGATTGTCGGCAAAGCTGCCCACGGCAGGGGAGACGGTCTTCCACCCGAACAGCCGGGTCAGGGTGGTGGCAAAGGCGGCGCGGGTCATTTTTTGCCCCAGCCCGAATTTGCCGTTTTTCCGCCCCAAAAACAGCCCTGCATCCACAGAGGCGGCGATGTCCTCTGCCGCCCAATGGCTGGCGGGGACATCGGAGAAGCGGCGCTCCTGCGCCTGTGCCACGGGGGATACCGTCAGCACACAGAGGCAAATCAGCAGGGCGGAGACCATGCGTTTCCAAAGATGTTTCATCAAAAAATCAAGCTCCTATTCCGTTGCAGGCTGTCCCAAAACTCAATTTGGGCGTGCAATTCTGGTCTATTGTAGCAAAATGTGGGGATTTCGTCAAATTTTGGTGGGGAAGGGGGCAGATACGTCTTTACGTTTCCATGGGAATTTGCTATAATAGTCCAATTGTAGTATGGGACGAAAGGCGGTTTTTGATACCGAATGGGGTGGAAAAAACCACGGGCTCGTCCCTACTTGACTGGAATGAGAAAGGGGGGAGAAGCCGATGAAATACGAAAAATGGAACCTCGCGCCCATGGACGGCGACGGGGTGGCACGTCTGGAGGACGGCGGCTATCCCTATCTGCTGTCACTGGTGCTGGCCTCCCGGGGGGTCGCGTCGCCAGAGGCCGCCGTGGCCTATCTGGACTGCGACCGGGAGCTGACAGCCTCCCCGTTTTTACTGCGGGATATGGACAAGGCGGTGGCGCGTATCACCCGTGCCATCGCGGAAAAAGAGACCATCGCCGTCTATGGCGACTATGACGTGGACGGCATCACCGCCACCTGTCTGGTGGTGGATTATCTCCAACGGGCGGGGGCGCGGTGCCTGCGATACATCCCCCGCCGGGTCGAGGATGGCTACGGTCTGGGACAGGAGGCCATTCTCGCCCTCTATGAGCAGGGGGCGCGGCTTCTGGTCACCGTGGACTGCGGCATCACCGGCGTGGAGGAGATCGACTATGCCAACTCCTTGGGACTGGACGTGGTGGTGACCGACCACCACGAGTGCAAGGAACAGCTGCCCCGGGCTGTCGCCGTGGTGGATCCCTGCCGACCGGACTGCCCCTATCCCTTCCCCCATCTGGCGGGGGTGGGCGTGGCGCTGAAGCTGGTGCTGGCACTGGGGGGAGAATCGGACGAGCTCTTCGCCCGATACAGCACGCTGGCTGCCATCGGCACCGTGGCGGATGTCATGCGGATGGAGGGGGAAAATCGCACCATCGTCCGCCGGGGATTAGAGGAATTGCCCACCACGGACTTTGTGGGTGTCCATGCCCTGATTCGCGAGGCGGGACTGTCCGGCAAGCCCGTCACCGCCATCCAAATCGGCTTTGTCCTCGCCCCACGCATCAACGCGGCGGGACGGATGGGCGCGGCGGACAAGGCGGCAGAGCTGCTCCTTTGCACCGATTCCGCCCATGCCGCCGACTTGGCGCGGCAGCTCTGCGACCTCAATCGGGAGCGGCAGGCGGTAGAGGCGGAGATTTTTGGACAGGCGGTGGCGCAGATTCAGGCCTTGCCCCCGGAATCCCGGAGTGCGCTGGTGCTTGCCAGCGAAAATTGGCACCAGGGGGTGGTGGGCATCGTCGCCTCCCGCTTGGCAGAGAAATATGCCTGCCCCAGCCTGATGATCCATCTCTCCGGCGGCGTGGGGAAGGGCTCCTGCCGCAGCTATGGCGGGCTGAACCTGTTTGGCGCATTGGAGAGCTGCTCCGATCTGCTGGAGGGCTTTGGCGGACACGCCCTTGCCGCCGGCTTTACCATTCTGGAAAAAAACATCCCCGCTCTCCGGGCGCGGATGAACGACTATGTTCGCTCGGTGTGGGGGGACGCTCTGCCGGTCTCGTCGCTTGAGGTGGACGCGGTGATCGACCTCCCCGCCCGACTGAGCATCGAGGAAATCGACAGTCTGGCGGCGTTGGAGCCCTATGGCACCGGCAATGCCCGCCCGGTCTTCGTCCTCCGGGGCGTGACGGTGGACACCCTGCAACCCGTGGGACAGGGCAAGCATCTCAAACTGCGGCTGACCAAGGGCAACCTGAAATTCGACGGTATTTTCTTCAACGCCTCGCTGGAGGACTGCGGTGTCACGTTGGGCAGTCGGGTGGACGCGGCGTTTTATCTCCAAATCAACGCCTTTCGGGGCGCGGTGGAGCTACAGCTTCAAATGGTGGATATCCGTCCCTCCCTCGCCGCCAGCCGCAGCGAGGAGGAGTCCCTGACCCTGCTCCGCCGCCTGCTGGCGGGGGAGACGGTCTCGGCGCAGGAGGCGGTGCATCTGCTGCCTGCCCGGGAGCAATTTGCCCGGCTGTGGCGGGAGCTGTCCCGCCGGGTGCCGGCGGACGGACTGACGGCGGCGACCCTGCCCCTGCTCCGGATGCTGGCTGCCGCCACCGGCGGAAATGACGGCTTTTCCCGGACGGCGCTGGCGCTCCACGTCTTTTCCGAGCGGGGACTGCTGTCCATGGACGCGGGGGACGAGCGGCTGACCCTCGCCCTGACGGCGGCGGGAGAAAAGGTGGATCTATCCGCCTGCCCCTATGTGCGACGGCTGGAAGCCCTTGCGATTTCCCGAAACTGAGGTGATGGATGATGACAGTTTACGAACAATACGAACAGCTGGAAGCGGCGATTCGCGCCTATAACCCCAGTGCGGATTTTGACCAGATCCACGCCGCCTTTGACTTTGCGGTCAAGGCGCACACCGGGCAAAAGCGCAAGGATGGCTCTGACTATATCACCCACCCGCTGGCGGTGGCAAAAATCGTGGCAGACGAGCTACATCTGGACTCCGAGTCCATTATGGGCGCCCTCCTCCACGACTGTATCGAGGACACCGGTGCCACCCACGACCAGATCGCCCACCTGTTTTCCCCCACGGTGGCGGACTTGGTGGAGGGGGTCTCCAAGCTGACCCGCATCCAATATGCCACCAAGGAAGACGAGCAGATGGAGAATCTGCGGAAGATGCTCATCGCCATGTCCAAGGACATCCGGGTGATTCTCATCAAAATCTCCGACCGGCTCCACAACATGCGCACCATGGAGTACCAGTCGCTGGACAAGCAGAAGCAAAAATCGTTGGAGACCATGGAGATCTATGCCCCCATTGCCCACCGTCTGGGCATGCAGCGGATGAAGTGGGAGCTGGAAGATCTCTCCTTAAAATATCTGGACCCTGTCGCCTATAGCGAGATCGACTCCACGCTGGCGGCAAAGGCATCGGAATACGAGATTTTTATGGGGCGCACCCGCTCCCAACTGGACGACCGTCTGGACGAGATGGGCATCGCCCACAAGATTTATGGGCGAATCAAGCACCCCTACAGCATCTATCGCAAGATGTACAACCAAAACAAATCGTTAGACGAGATTTTCGACCTGTTTGCCTTCCGGGTGATTGTGGACACGGTGGGGGACTGCTACAACGTGCTGGGCGTGGTACACGACATCTACAAGCCCATTTTGGGGCGGTTTAAGGACTATATCGGCACCGCCAAGCCCAATGGCTATCAGAGCCTGCACACCACCGTCATCAGCGAGGCAGGCATCCCCTTCGAGGTGCAGATCCGCACCACGGAGATGCACGAAATCGCGGAATACGGCGTTGCCGCCCACTGGAAATACAAGCAAAACGGCATGGGCGGCGGCGCGGAGGGGCGCTATGAATGGGTGCGCCGTCTGCTGGAAAATCAGGAGGGCGCGGATGCCGAGGACTATATCCGCTCTCTGAAAATCGACATGTTTGCCGACGAGGTCTTTGTCTTTACGCCCCAGGGCGACGTGACCAACCTACCCGCCGGCGCCACCCCCATCGACTTTGCGTACAGCATCCATTCCGCCGTGGGCAACCACATGATCGGTGCCAAGGTCAACGGGCGTATCGTCACCTTTGACTCCATCCTGAAAAATGGCGACATTGTGGAGATACTCACCTCGAAAAACGCCAAGGGACCCAGTCGGGACTGGATGAAAATCGCCAAGAGCTCCGAGGCGCGGAGCAAAATCCGCCAGTGGTTTAAAAAAGAGTGCCGGGACGAAAACATCGTGTCGGGACGCTCTGCCTTCGAGTCGGAGATGCGGCACTGCGGCATCCCCATGAAGGACGTGCTGGACGACGAAAACCTGCCGGGACTGCTAAAGCGGGTGGCCTTCGGCACGCTAGACGAGCTGTATGCCGCCATCGGCTACGGCGGCTTCACCGCCCAAAAGGCGGTCAACCGCATGAAGGACGAGCTGGCGCGGATCGCGAAAAAGCATCAGGAGGAAAAGGCGGCTGTCGTCCCGGTAGAGGGACAGCCGGAGGTCACCCGACCCGCCGTGCCCCACCGCACCCGCAGCGAGCAGGGCATCGTGGTGGAGGGACTGTCCAACTGCTTGGTCAAGTTCTCCAAGTGCTGCACCCCTGTGCCGGGGGATAAAATCGTGGGCTTCATCACCCGGGGCTATGGCGTATCCGTCCACCGGAGCGACTGTCCCAACGCCGCCGTGGAGCGGCGCACCCCCGAGCAGGCGGGGCGCTGGATCAACGTCAGCTGGGGCGAGGACACCAAGGACACCTATCAGACTTCGCTGGAAATCACGTCTAAGGATCGCCTGAATCTGGTGCTGGACGTGTCGGCTGCCCTCTCTGTCACCCAGACCCGGGTGGCGGCGCTGAATGTCCGCATCACCGACGACGGCTTCGCGGTCATCACGCTGGAAATCGACGTGAAGGACGGCGATCAGCTGCAAGCTGTCATGAAAAAGCTGAACCAGATCTCCGGCGTGATGCACGTCTCCCGTCCCGCGGGCTAAACGCGCGGGGGCGGGGGCGGGATACGCGGCTTTTTGAAAAAAGCCTGGCAAAAACTTTGGTGATCAGAGTGGTACAAGGAACGAGACGCGGGGGCGCTCTCGCGGGGAGAGACGCGCGGGGGTTAGATACGCGGCAAATTCCCACAAGGAACGAAGCCCGGGGGCGTTCCCTGGAGAGACAATATATGGGACAATGAGAAGGAGTGTAGCGGATGCGGGCTGTTGTGACACGCGTGAAAAGCGCCGCCGTCACCATCGACGGGACGGTGCAGGGGGAGATCGGGCAGGGCTTTTTGGTGCTGCTGGGCATCACCCACACGGATACCCAGGCGGAGGCCGCCAAGCTGGCGGATAAAATCTGCGGACTGCGGGTGTTTGAGGACGAGAGCGGCAAGCTGGGGCGCAGTCTGGAAGACGCGGACGGCAGTCTGCTGATCGTCTCCCAATTCACCCTGTATGGCAATTGCAAAAAGGGACGGCGACCGGACTTTCTCGCCGCCGCCCGACCGGAGGTCGCCATCCCCCTATACGAAAAATTTGTGGCGCTGTGCCGGGCGACGGGCTTTCCCGTGGAGACTGGCATCTTTGGCGCGGACATGGCGGTGGATTCCCGGAACGACGGCCCCCTGACCCTGCTGCTGGACACGGACAGCCTATAACCTTTTATCTTTCAACCTTTCATTTTTAACGAAATCGAGGAACTGTTATGCAACTGAAAACCCTACAGGTCAGCCCCATCGGCACCAATTGCTATATTCTGACCGACGAGACGGCAAATACCTGCTGCGTCATTGATCCCGGCGGAGTCAGCGCCCAGATTGCCAAGGCGATCGGCGCAACGCCCCTCGCCTGCATTCTGCTGACCCATGGGCACTATGACCACAGCGGCGGCGTGAAGGAGCTACAGGCGCTTTTCCCAGAGGTACCGGTGTATCTCAGCCCTGCTGACATCCCCGACCCCGCCGATCCCCGGGCCTGCTTTCTCTTTCCCGCCATCGACGGCAACGTCCACGCCTATGGCGAGGGGGACACCGTGACCGTGGGCAGTCTGCACTTGCAGGTATTGGCCACACCGGGACACTCCCGGGGCTCTGTGACCCTGCTGTGCGGGGAGGCCATGTTCTGCGGAGACACCCTGTTTGCCGGCTCCTGCGGGCGGACGGATTTGACCGGCGGCGACCCCAACGCCATGCTGGCCTCTCTGGGGCGACTGGGACGGTTGGAGGGCAACTATACGGTCTATCCCGGACATATGGAGGCAAGCACGCTGGACTGCGAGCGCGCCGTCAATCCCTATATGCGGCAGGCGCTGGCGGCACAATAGCGGGGCGCAAACCCTGAAGGCAGGAGTATCAGTAAGCCCGGGGGCGGGCGAAAGGAAGAACATTGATGAAGCTGGAATTTTCCGGGCATACCTATCAATACGCGGTGGAGCAGACCCTGCTGGCGCTGTTTCCCACCGAGCATCCCGGCTATGAGGCGATTCTCCCCGGCGACGATGCATGGGCGAAAAGCAGTCTCTCCCGGGGGACAAAATATTGGGTGGCTGTCACCCGCCTCCACTATCACGGGAGAGAGGCCTCTGCCGTCTCCCGCATGATTTTGCCGCCGGAGGCCACAGAGTTGGAGGCCGAGCGGGAAAAACAGCGTATCGTGAAGCTGTCGTTTTTCAAGGCGGCGCTGGGTGCGGCGGATATCACCCCCCCGTGGGGCGCACTCACCGGCATCCGTCCCGGAAAGATGGCGGCGCGGCATCTGGCGGCGGGGAAGACCGAGGCGGCGGTGGATCGCATCCTGCGGGACGACTACTATGTCACCGCCCCCCGCAGGCAGCTCTGTTTAGAGACGGCGCGGCAGGGACTGACCGAGGCGGCGCGGCTTGCCCCCCGGGACATTGCCGTCTATATGGACATCCCCTTCTGTCCCACCCGCTGTGTCTATTGCAGCTTTGTCAGCAGCTCGGTGGAAAATTCCTTCGCGCTGGTAGAGCCGTATCTCGCGGCGCTGCATGACGAGCTGGCGGCGGCGGGAAAAATGGTGCGGGACTTGGATTTGCGGGTGCGGTCGTTTTACATGGGCGGCGGCACCCCCACCACACTGACGGCGGAACAGATGGACGAGTTGCTCACCCGGTTCGAGGGGACGTTTGACCTCTCTGCCTGCGACGAAATTACCATCGAGGCGGGGAGACCCGACACCATTTCCCCGGAAAAGCTGGCGGTTTTGCGCCGCCACAACACCACAAGAGTGTCCATCAATCCCCAGAGCATGGAGGAGCCTGTCCTCCGCGCCATCGGACGGCGACACACGGCAGAGGACATCGAGCGCGCAATGGAGCAGGTCAGAGCCGTGGGCTTTCCCCATGTGAACATGGATCTGATCGCGGGACTGCCCGAGGATACGCCGGAGGGCTTTCGCCGGAGCCTTGACCGGGTGCTGGCACTGGGGGCGGACAACATCACCGTCCACACCCTGTCCCTGAAAAAGGGCAGCCGTCTTTTGCTGGAGGGCAGCAAAATCCCAGAGGCAGAGGCGGTGGCAGAGATGCTGAACTATGCCGATCCCGTTTTGCGGGGCGCGGGCTTCACCCCCTATTACCTCTATCGCCAGAAATACATGTCCGGCAATTTTGAAAACACCGGCTGGTGTCTCCCCGGCAGCGAGGGGCTGTATAACATCGACATTATGGAGGAGCTCTGCTCGATTCTGTCTCTGGGCGCGGGGGGCTCCACCAAGATGGTGGATGTCTCCACCGGGCAGATCGAGCGGGCGTTCAACCTGAAATATCCCAAGGAATACACCGAGCGTCCCGAGAAATGGCAGGCGGGACAGGCGGCGTTTGCCGCCTTTTATCGGTCCCATCCGGCGCAATTTTATCCCGAGGGGGAATAGACTGAAAAGGACACCCGCAGAGGCGGGCGTCGAAAGGAGCAGCTATGGCGTATTCTCTCACCGAAATCAATCAGGCAATTCGCACCGACCCCAAGGGCTTCGCAGAGGACTGCGATGCCGCCTATGACCAAAAAATACACAATGCGGCGGTGAATATCGCGGCACATCGGACAGAATCCCACATCGTGCTGCTGTCCGGCCCCTCTGGCAGCGGCAAGACCACCACCGCCATGAAAATCGAGGGTGCCTTGGAGCAGATGGGCGTGAAGACCCACACCATCTCCATGGACAATTATTTCCTCACCATCGACCCGGACACCGCGCCCCGGAATCGAGAGGGCGGCATCGACTATGAGTCCCCCTTCTGTCTGGACATCGACCTGTTAAACCGGCACTTTGCCATGCTGGATCGGGGGGAGACCATCCATGTGCCCAAATACGAATTTGCCCGGCAGATGCGGTCGGATATCCTGTCCCAGCCCCTGAAACTGGGCAACGACGAGCTGGTGATTTTCGAGGGGATCCACGCCCTAAACGACATCATTGTGGGCAAGAATCCCAAGGCGTTTAAGCTCTATATCGCCGCCCGCTCCGACGTGACGGACGACGATGGCAACGTGGTCTTCCAGCACCCGTGGCTGCGGCTGTGCCGCCGGATCGTCCGGGACTTTAAGTTCCGGGGCAGCAATGCCGAGTTTACCATGAAGATGTGGAACAATGTCCGCCGGGGGGAAAAGCTGTACATATCGCCCTATAAGGAAAACGCAAGCATTATGTTTGACTCCTCTCTGGCCTGCGAATTTTCCCTGTTAAAGCCCTTTGTGGTGCCGCTGTTAGAGGCTTTGCCTCAGGGTGCCTATGAGGTGGTGGACGATATGCTCCGGGCGTTCCATACCATCGAGCCCATGGATCAGGTGTATATGGGACCCCAATCTCTGGCCCGGGAGTTCATCGGGGGCAGCGACTTTTCCTACTAGCCCTCGATTCCCCACCGGATATCAGGTGATGTGGGGCAAAGTTTTTGGCAGGCTTTTTTCAAAAAGCCGCGTACCCCGCCCCCCGTCGGGGAGCGGCGAAATTTGACAGTGAAGGAGCGGTTATGATGGACGAGAAATTACAGGAGCTTTTGAATCTGGTGCAGAAAACGGCGGAGGATGTGGCCAACGGCGCAGTGTCGATTGCCTATCTGGCGGGGAAAAAGGCGGACAAAATGGTCAGTCTGGGCAAGCTGAAAAATCGCATTTCCGCCTGCCAGACCCAAGTGGAGGAGCAGCTGCAAGAGATTGGCGAGCTGGTCTATGGCACCCATGTGGGCGCTCCCACGGACTCGGACGTGCTGTTTTCCAAATTGCAGACCATCGACGCGCTGAAGGCGGAGATCGCCTCTCTCAACCGGGAGCTGGCGGCACTGCGGGGCACGGGGGTCTGCCCGATCTGCGGGGCGGCGGTGCAAAAGGACGACGGGTTTTGCAAGGACTGCGGCGCGGAGATCACCCCGCTGGACTGAGACGCGGGATAACCCACGCCTCTGCCGCATAGAGTAAAGAAACCTGCGGCAAATGATTTGAATCGAATCGGAATAAGAGGATATCCTATGGCAAAAAAAGAAACCAAGCAAAACTTTCTGGGCGGCGCGGCGATTTTAGCCGCCGCCGTGGTGGCGGTAAAGCTCATCGGCGCGGTCTATAAGATTCCGCTGGGCAATCTGTTGGGCACCCAGGGCTATGCCCACTTCATGGTGTCCTATGACATCTATAACGTCCTGCTGACCGTGTCCACCGCCGGACTGCCGCTGGCGCTGTCCAAGCTGGTGTCCGAGGCGGGGGCACTGGGTCGGGAGAACGAAAAGCGAAAGATTTTCCGCACCTCGCTGCTGCTGTTTTTCACCATGGGCAGCTTGGGCACCCTGCTGATGGCCTGCTTTCCCGGTCAGCTGGCTGACTTTATGCGGGACAGTCTGGCCATGTACTCCATCCGGGCGCTGTCCCCCGCCGTGGTCTGTGTCTGCCTGATGGCGGCCATCCGGGGCTATACCCAAGGGCAGGGCAACATGAAGCCCACCGCCATCTCTCAGATTTTAGAGGCGGCGTGTAAGCTGGGCATCGGCCTGTCGCTGGCGTGGTTCTTTTTGCAGCAGGGCAAGGGGGTGGAGATCTCCGCCGCCGGCGCGATTTTCGGTGTCACCATCGGCACCGCCGCCTCGCTGGTGTTTTTGACGGGACATCTGGTGCGCCGCCGCCACCATGTGGAGTCGCTGGACGTACCCGCCTCCTCCGGCACTCTGCTGAAAAGACTGCTGGTCATCGGCATCCCCATCACCATCAGCAACTCTGCCATGGCGATCATCACCCTGCTGGATACCCGGATCGTGCTGGAGCGGCTGCAAATCCTCCCCGGCGTGACCCAGATGATGGCGACAGACCTGTTCGGGCGGTATAAGTTCTGCATGAACCTGTTCAACCTGCCCGGCTCCTTTGTCTATCCCGTGATTATGAGCCTGATCCCCGCGGTCTCCGCCGCCGTGGCGCGGCGGGACGGGGCGGGTGCCAACCGCATTGTCTCCTCCGGATTCCGGCTCATCGCCCTGCTGGCACTGCCGGCGGGCATCGGCCTGTCGGTGCTGGCGGGACCCATTTTGCGACTGCTCTATCCCTCCCAGTTGGAGACGGCGATCGCCGCCGAGCCGCTGATGGAGGTGCTGGGCATTGCGTCGATTTTTGTCTGCGTGATGATTTTGACCAATGCGATTTTGCAGTCTCAGGGCAAGGAGCGCATCCCCATTTACACCATGGTGGCGGGTGGCGTGGTGAAGATCGTCACCAACTATATTCTGGTGGGCAACCCCGAAATCGGCATCGCCGGCGCGCCCATTTCCACCCTGCTGTGCTATCTGGTGATTGCGGGACTGAACCTGTTTTTCGTCTATCGCGCGTCGCTGGAAAAGCCCCGATACGCCGCGCTTTTCCTCAAGCCCATCGTCGCCTCTGCCCTGATGGGACTGTCCGCCCGGGTGACCTATCAGCTGGTTTCCGGCAGCTGTTCCAACGCCCTGTCCACCTTTGTGGCCATCGGCGTAGCGGTTGCGGTGTATGGAATTTTGGTGCTGGCACTGCGGATTTTGACCGCCGAGGACCTAAAGTCCCTGCCCGGTGGGGCGAAAATTGCCCAGCGATTGCACATTCGATGACTTTTTTCGGGAAAACCCCTGTTTTCCCAACGAATTTTCTTGCAAAGGCGACGGATATATGATAGATTTTGTAGAGTTGCAGAAATACGAATACGCGGATCTTTTGCGCATTATGCAGATTTTGCGCCGCCCCGACGGCTGTCCGTGGGATGCCGTCCAAACCCATGCCTCCCTCCGGCGGAATCTGCTGGAGGAGGCGTACGAGGTGGCGGATGCCATCGACACCGGGGACACCGCCGCCCTCTGCGAGGAGTTGGGCGATCTGCTGTTGCAGGTGGTGTTCCACGCGGAGTTGGAGGCCGAGGCGGGGCGGTTTACCATGGAGGACGTGGTGGACGGCATCGCCAAAAAGCTGGTCTATCGCCACCCCCATGTTTTTCTCCCGGACTCCCAGTCAGACGGCAGCGCCGAGGCATGGGAGACCCTAAAGCGCCGGGAAAAGGGACAGCAGTCCACGGCGGATGCGGTGGATGGGGTGGCACGCGCCCTGCCCGCCCTGTGGCGGGGGGAAAAAATCCAGAAAAAGGCGGCGGCTTTCGCCACGGACAGTCCGTGGGACAAGCTCACCGCCGCTGTGACCGCCCTCCAAAGCGCCGCCACAGCTGACGAGCGCCGGACACAACTGGGCGCTCTGCTGCTTGCGGCGACTGCCCTCGCGGGAGAGAGCGGCATCGACCCAGAGGAGGCGCTCCATGCCGCCTGCGATGCCTTTGCCGCCGATCTGCGGGAGAGCGAGAGAACCGTCTTCAATACGGGAGAACCCGTTTTAGGAGAAATCCATTTAAAATCAAGATAAGATACGATAGGAGGAACTACCATTATGAACAAAGCTGAACTCATCAACGCCTCCGCCGAGCAGGCGGGTCTGTCCAAGAAGGACACCGAGGCGGTTGTCTCCGCCATGCTGGATACCATTGCCGCTGCCCTGAAGGACGGGGATAAGGTGCAGCTGGTTGGCTTTGGCTCCTTTGAAGTGAAGAAGAGAGCCGAGCGCACCGGACGCAATCCCAAGACCAAGGAGACCATTCAGATTCCCGCATCCACCGTCCCCGTTTTCAAGGCGGGCAAGGCACTGAAGGACGCGGTCGCACAGTAAAACAACGGAGACACAGGTGGGCGGCTTTTTGAAAAAAAGTCCCGCAAACCCCCTGTGCTCTCATTGGAATCATTTTTGAGAGAACGAAACGTAAACTACCGACACGGCTGTGTCGGTAGTTTACGCACTATTCTGCCGGAAAACGGTGGGAAAAAAGGAGTATCACACCATGCGACTGGACAAATATTTAAAGGTCTCCCGGCTGATCAAGCGGCGCACGGTGGCCAACGACGCCTGTGACAACGGGCTGATCAGCGTCAACGACCGCCCCCAGCGGGCATCCTATGAGGTGAAGGTGGGGGATCGGATCGCCCTGCGCTTCGGCATCCGCACAGTGACGGTAGAGGTGGTCAGCGTGGCGGAGAACGCCGGCAAGGCAGATGCCGCCGCCCTGTATCGCGAGGTATAGACGACGAGAGTGGGATACGCCCACTTTTTGAAAAAAGTGGGACAAAAACTTTTGATGGGTCAACCCTTGGCCTTGCGCCATGGAATCCTCTGTCCAAACACAGAAGTTTTTGCCAGGCTTTTTTCAAAAAGCCGCGTCGCGTCCCTTGCCGCCGGGCGGCAACCAGACGTGCCCTCGGTGACCGCCCGTCTATCAACCAGCGGTGCAGCCAATTGTAGAACACAAAAGTTTTTGGCAGGCTTTTTTCAAAAAGCCGCGTCCCCCGCGCCCCCGTCTCCCCGCGTCCCCCGCATATTTTCGCCCGCCGCGCCATATAGATGAATGATTCATCGGAGGCGGCGGGCTGTGCTGTCTCCTGTAAGGAGGCGCTTTTGAATGACCTATGACCCAACGCCCAGCCACCATGTGGAGCTGGAGAGCAGGGAACGCCTGACGGTTTCCGGCGTGGAGGATGTGGAGCGATTTGACGAGGGTGGCATTGTGCTGTCCACCACGGCGGGACTGCTGACCATCTCAGGCGAGGGACTGCATATCTCCACCCTGTCCTTAGACGGGGGCGAGCTGCATGTGGACGGCAGGATCGACTCCCTCACCTATGAGGACAATCCCGGCCAGCGGGGCGGCCTGTTCCATCGCCTGTTCGGCTAAGCCATGGAAAACACCATTTCCGGTCAATTGCTGCTGCTGTCAAGAGCCCTGTTGCTGGGTGGCTGTATCGGTCTGCTCTATGATTTGCTCCGCGCCTTCCGCCTGCGCTTTCCCGGCACCACCCGGCTGCTGGACGGTGTCTGCGCCCTGACTGCCACCTGTGGGGTGTTCCTGTTTGCGCTGGGTGCGGGCGCGGGTGAACTGCGGCTGTATGTGCTGGCGGGCATCCTGTTGGGCTGCCTGCTGTTCTTCGGCTGTCTCTCCCGGATTTTGCGACCGCTTTGGAGCTTTTGGGTGGATGCACTGCTTTTTTTGTGCCGATTGGTTCTGTGTCCCCTTCAAAAAATGTGGGCGCTTTGCAAAAGAATTTACGGAAAAGTGAAAAAACTCTTTCTTTTCTGTGGCAAATGGGGTACAATAAGGAACTACAAATGGACGATTATCCGAATTCATAGGAGACGGGAGGCGGCGCAAATGGCAAAAACACCCAAGAAGCGGCAAAAGGCCGGATTTCTGACCAAGGTGCTGCTGCTTGCCCTTCTGTTGGGGTTGGGCGTGCAGCTCTATCGGATGCAGGACAGGATTGCGGCGGCACAGGCAGAGCGTCAACAGCTCTCCACCCAAGTGGCAGAGTTGCATCAGGAAAACGAGGCGCTGTCCCGCAACATTGAAAACGGAGAAAATCAGGAGCTGATGGAGAAAATCGCCCGGGAGGAGCTGGGTCTGGTGAACCCCGGGGAAAAGGTTTTTTACGATGTCAGCAATTAAACGGCAACTAACACGAACAAAAGAGAAGGGGAAACAAACTGTATGGAGCCTGAGGTTGGGAGTATTCTGGAGGGCAAGGTGACAACGATCACCAAATTCGGAGCCTTTGTATCACTGCCGGGCGGCAAGTCCGGACTGGTGCATATATCCGAGATCGCAAATACCTTTGTCAACGACATTCATGATTTCTTGCAGGAGGGCGACACCGTCTCTGTCCGCGTGATGGCGACGGAGGGCGGCAAGATCAATCTGTCCATCAAGCGGACACTGCCGCCCCCTGCCCCCCGTCCGATACATACGGCGCAGCGCCCCTTTACCCCCCGGGTGGAGGGCAGCGCCCCCCGCCCCGCGCCTGCGGCTGCCCGCCCCTTCCGGGGCGCACCCCAGCCCGCGCCCACGGGCGATCCCTTTGAGGACAAGCTCAAGCAGTTCATGACCGCGTCGGACAGCAAGATATCCGACCTAAATCGGTATATGGACGGCAAGCGCGGCGGCGGCAAGCGCAAAAAATAGACACTGCGGAAAAAGCCATGGGAAAAAATCCCGTGGCTTTTTTGTATCATTTTCCCTCTGTCCGGGCATACTGATGTTGCACGGGAAAAAACCGGGCAAAACGGCAGGCCGCTCTGCTGAAAAAGCGGCGAAACGCCCCCGGCGATTGCCGATCGAGGCGCAGGGAGAATGGATATGGAAAAACGAAGCAATGGAATTGGGCGGATTTTTGGGGGAGCGGGCTTCTACATAGCCCTGCTCCTCTCTGTGGCGGCGGTGGGAGTCGTGGGCTATTTCACCCTGTTTGCCCAGCCCCAGCCCGTGGCGACAGTGGCGGTGCCCCCGGTGGCAGAGACCCCGGAGCGGCGGGAGACACCGGAGACCGTGGTGCGCACCATGGAGCCGTCCCCGGTGCCGGTGGAGACCCCGGTCTCCATGCCGGTGGCCCCCGTGGTGCCGGAGGCCCCGGTGCTGATCGTCTC